>NZ_JBHRYW010000004.1:0-449008 GCF_042649265.1 Paenibacillus sp. GCM10012306
CGTTTCCGGTAGTTATCCCAGTCTGTGGGGCAGGTTGCCTACGTGTTACTCACCCGTCCGCCGCTAAGTTGATTTGAAAGCAAGCTTTCAAATCAACTCCGCTCGACTTGCATGTATTAGGCACGCCGCCAGCGTTCGTCCTGAGCCAGGATCAAACTCTCCAAATAGGTATTTAGAAAGAGCGATTGCTCATTTTGAAACATCTGACGAGAATTAAATTCTCATTTATGAATCCACTTGCGTGAATTCGATACTCACTCGTTGTTCAGTTTTCAAAGATCAAGCTGTTCTCGTCGTCTGCTTAATGTCTCAGCAGCAACTCTTATACTATATCATGTCCGACGTTTTAATGTCAAGCTCTTTTTTGAATTTCTTTTTTCGAACTTCATTTTCGAGCTCGGCATCGTTATTTCTTGGCCGGAATTAGAATATACCATGTATAGCAACTCATTGCAAGTCTTTTTTTAGAAAAACTATAATGCTGCGATATATCCCTATTTCTCTCTCCTTGAAAGCTATCAAAAGCCCAGGATATATAGCAGCCGTACAGCTTCACTATCAGTTAAGCAATGATTTCATCAATATATAGCTCACGTTCGGTGGCGAGGTTAACAATGTTGCCCTCCACCTGTACCATAGGCCGGGTAGGGTGTGTGCGATCCGTAAAGATAATCTCTCCATGGCGACCATCACTGAGGCGGATCCGGGTCCCGTTATATAGCTCTGTCGACTTCTGAATAAAGGTTTGAACGATGGCCGGGTCTAGCTTCCCGAAACTCTCGGTTAAGATCTGCTCCAGCACAAGATAAGGCGACTGTGCCTTCTTGTAGGCTCGTTCCAGTGTCATAGCATGGAAGATATCCGCTACAGCTACAATCTTGGCGTACACATGAATCTGACTGCCTTCCATCCGAAGTGGGTAGCCTGACCCATCCACCTTCTCATGGTGCTGCAATGCGGCAAGTCTCACACCTTCATTTATCGCCGTAACGTTACGCAGTAACTGATAACCATAGGTGGTATGTCTACGCACTTCTTCCTTCTCTTCATCCGTTAAGGATTCAGGCTTCAGTAGCAGTGAAGGATCTACCTTTACGTTTCCTATATCATGCAGCAATCCTGCGAAGGCAGCCTGCAGCCAATCTTTTTGCGGATGACCGCACCACTGAGCGATCTTGTATGAAGTCAACGCCGACAACACGGCATTATGGTAATTGTAGTCCTGTTCATTCAATGTCCGCGGCGCAAACTTCAGAACATGATATTCCTTCAAATGGCCGATCAGTATTTCGAGTTGGTTTCTCAATTCAAGGATAGGGAGGGGTGCTGCCGCAGCAGAACGATAGCAGCTCTTAATGAGAGCTACCATTTTGTCATATTCATCATGTAAAACCGAGTTTTTGGACAGTGTTGACTCATTGATGAGCGAACCTGTTTTCGCCGTAACTGCTTTATTGCCAGACTTGACCGGCTCACTGACCTTGGTCTCACTCTCGCTGCCTTCAATCTCCACTTGTTGAATCAAAAAAGCCTGCAAAATCTCCATATCACGTGGCAGCAATACTTTACCCTTAGGAAACAATGTTCCTCCTAACGGTGTGACCACATCTTGTGTAATTTTCGAACCTGGTTTAACTTCTCCAACCGCTATGTATGGCATAAGCTCAGCCCCTTTATTCGCTAACCCATTAATAGTGACACTCTTGTAGTTTGAAACACATGACGTCCGGCTGATTCCAGTCCGAAGTTCCTTATTTCACCATATCCCTAATTATAGTATGTAAGGGAGCAAGCGACCAGTATAAGGCAGGGTAATCTTGAATTTTATATAAAAAAGAGTGGAAGTCTCTATAAAAGAAACTTCCACTCTTCATACATACTTTATTCCAGATGATCATCTTCGTTCTTGATCTCTGTAACGGACTCATCGCTTACGTCTGCTTCTGTAGTCTGTCCTTCTACGCCTTCCTCTGATTCAGACAAATCGTCCTCCTCATTCTTGTCGGCCCGACAAAGGGTAGCCACTGCATCGTCTTCGCGAATATTGATCAATTTAACACCTTGTGCATAACGACCCATGGTAGAAATACCATCCATGCTGGTACGGATCAAGGTACCGCTGGTCGTAATGATCATCAGGTCCTCATCCTTCTTAACGACCTTCAGGCCAACCACCAGACCGTTCTTATCTGTAAGGTTGATCGTCTTGATCCCCTTACCACCACGCGTCTGGGAACGATAATCCCCGGCTGGTGTACGTTTACCGTATCCCTTAGCCGTTACGATCAGCACCTCAAGCTCCGGATCGACACTGTCCATACCGATAACATGATCGTTGCTGTCTAGGGTAATCCCTTTGACACCCGTTGCGCTCCGTCCCATCGACCGTACATCGTTCTCGGAGAACGTGATCGACATGCCGCGCGCTGTACCGATAATAAGATTCTGCTGCCCATCGGTCAGCTTCACTTCAATCAGAGAATCCTCTTCACGAAGATTGATAGCAATCAAACCGCCTTTGCGGATGTTGTTATAGTCTTCGAGAGGCGTCTTCTTAACGATACCTTCACGAGTGGCAAAGAAGAGGTACTTATCGCTATCTGCATCCTCTACCTGGATAACCGCACTGATCTTCTCTCCCTGCTCGATCTGGATCAGGTTGATGATCGGCGTCCCCCGTGCCGTGCGGCCGAGCTCCGGAATCTCGTAAGCCTTGATTCGGTATACTTTACCCTTATCGGTGAAGAACATCAGATAGTTATGGGAGTTACTCACAAAGAGATGCTCCACGAAATCCTGATCCTTCGTATCCATACCGATTACGCCGCGGCCCCCGCGCTTTTGACTGCGGTAAGTTGTCACTGGTAGACGTTTGATATAGCCGGTATGCGTAATAGTAATGACAACCTCTTCACGTGGAATCAGATCCTCGTCCAGGATGCTCTCTTCCCCAACGGTGATTTCTGTACGACGGTTGTCGGCATATTTATCACGTAGCTCCTGCAGCTCGTTGCTGATAATCTCCAGCACAAGGTGCTCGTTAGCCAAAATCTCACGGTATTCCGCAATTTTAGCCAAAAGCTCATTATATTCGTTCTCGATCTTCTCACGTTCCAGACCGGTCAGACGCTGCATCCGCATATCGAGAATAGCCTGAGCCTGCTCAATACTGAGGCTAAAGGTACTCATCAATCCTTCACGTGCGATGTCTGTCGTACGGGAAGCTCTAATGAGGGCAATGACCTCATCAAGATGATCAAGTGCAATGCGAAGACCCTCCAAAATGTGGGCACGGGCTTCCGCTTTTTTCAGATCAAACTCTGTACGGCGACGAATAACCTCAATCTGATGCTGCAGATAGTGGTACAACACATCGCGCAGATTAAGAATCTTCGGTTCGTTGTTCACAATCGCCAGCATATTGATTCCGAATGTAGACTGCATCGAAGTATGCTTGTAAAGATTATTCAGTACCACGTTTGGATTAACGTCACGTCTCATCTCTACAACGACACGCATACCCGTTCTATCCGATTCGTCACGAAGGTCAGTAATACCGTCAATCCGCTTCTCACGCACCAGTTCGGCGATCTTCTCAACGAGTCGCGCCTTATTGACCTGATACGGCAGCTCATGCACGATAATACGCGCCTTGCCGTTGTTCTCTTCGATCGTAGCCTTGGCACGCATCGTAACCGAGCCCCGGCCTGTACGATAAGCCTGGCGAATCCCTTCGCGGCCCAAAATGTATCCCGATGTAGGGAAATCCGGTCCTTGAATATATTCCATCAATTCCATTGGCGTAATCTCGGGATTACGGATCATTGCCTGTACCCCATCAATAACCTCTCCCAGGTTATGCGGCGGAATATTGGTAGCCATACCTACAGCAATACCAGATACACCGTTGACAAGCAGGTTCGGGTAACGGGAAGGCAGAACCACAGGCTCGTGCTCTTCACCATCATAGTTGGGAGCGAAATCTACAGTTTCTTTATTCAGATCCCGGAGCATTTCCATTGCGATTTTGGACAGACGCGCTTCCGTATACCGCATGGCAGCAGCCATATCACCATCGATTGAACCGAAGTTACCGTGACCGTCAACCAGCATATAACGCATCGAGAAATCCTGAGCCATACGTACCATTGTTTCATATACGGCAGAGTCACCGTGAGGGTGGTACTTACCAATAACCTCACCGACGATTCTCGCTGATTTCTTATGGGGTTTATCCGGAGACATTCCGAGTTCCGACATCGCAAACAGAATGCGCCTGTGAACCGGCTTCAATCCGTCCCGCACATCGGGTAAAGCTCGACTGACAATGATGCTCATTGCGTAATCCATAAATGAATCGCGCATTTCCACCCCAATGTCCCGGTCTTTGATTTGCGGGTTATTTTGTTCAGCCATGAGTGCTGGACCTCCTTCAGTTAAAAAACCGCTACCCTTTATTATATTACTTTCACAAAAGTAGCACAATTAAACATAATAGCCTTTTATCTTTTAAACCTGATTTCTTTTGTTCCTGTAAGGGTATATGCCCTTTCCGCGAACGCCCCCCACACATAGACTGTATAGAGAGAAAGATAGCTTATATCGTTCTGTATTCGTCCAATAAAGCATAATCCCATATCCTTGTATTATACCATTGTTTAAAGAGCTTGTCCTGAAATTTCAACCACAGGAGATTAGGCTCCCTAAGGAGGAGAATGATGAAAATTCAACGGGTCTCCAGCAAATGGGCTAAAACAACTGCAATCCTTCTCAATCCCGCATTATCAAACTATATTCCTGATACTCGCAAATACAGCTTCCCTACACTTGTAGAAATGCTGGCCATCCACGCAACAGTGTATGTTAAGCCTGACCGAGGGACATATGGCACCGGTGTGATGAGAGCCGAACAGCGAATGGTCTCCCTAGCGCCCAGCATTCACGGTGACGACAGCGATCATCGCAAGGCAGTTCGGAAGGAAGAGAAAACCATGTACATTCTGCGTTTCAACAAAACAGCGCAAATCTTCGCTTCTTCCCAGGAACTGCATGAAGCTATATTAAGACGGACGCAGGGCAAATTCTATCTGATTCAAAAGGGAATCGAGCTGCTGCAGCATCATGACCGCCCATTCGACCTGCGGGTTCTTACCCAGAAAACGCCAATCGGCACCTGGGAAACCTCCGGTATGCTTGGCCGGGTCGCAGCACCGCATAAAATCGTGACCAATTATCACAGCGGAGGGCGCATTCTCCAGGTGAATACTTTATTCAAAGAGCATATGGACCCTACCGAGTCCAGCTCCGCCATCAAGCAATTGAAGCAGCTCGGTGTTCAAATCGCGAGGCAACTGGAGCTATCCTATCCGGGAATCAAAGAAATCGGCCTGGATGTCGCTCTGGACCAACACCATGACATGTGGCTCCTAGAGGTGAACACCCTCCCCTCCATCGTTGTATTCAAGCAGTTCCCCGACAAATCCATCTATCGCAGAATCCACCGTAATGCAGTCGCCTACGGAAGACTCAAGAAATCAGCGGGCACTGTTTCTTCCCGTAGTAAGGCACTATGACATCTTCTATGATCATTATCTAAAAAAGAAAACCTCCGGGCTGCTTATCCCGAGCGGAATAGCAACCGGAGGTTTCTGTATTGTTGATACTTGTTATTCTTGTTCAGCCTACACGTCAAGGTTCTTGACGGATTTGGCATGCTCTTGAATAAAGTCACGCCGCGGCTCAACATTATCGCCCATCAGTGTGTCGAAGATGCTATCAGCCAGGATCGCATCTTCAATCGTGACTTGCAGCATGGTCCGGCTTTCAGGATCCATGGTTGTATCCCAAAGCTGCTCTGCATTCATCTCGCCCAGACCTTTATAGCGCTGGACATTGACCTTCACGTTCTCACCGAAAGCGGCAATGATTTCATCGCGCTCCCTTTCGGAACTGGCATACCGTACAACCTTGTTCCGTTCAAGCTTGAACAACGGCGGCTGGGCAATGTAGATGTACCCCGCCTCTACCAATTTCCGCATGTACCGGTAGAAGAACGTCAGCAGCAATGTTCTGATGTGAGCTCCGTCAACGTCTGCGTCTGTCATAATAACAACTTTGTGGTAACGCGCTTTAGACAGATCGAAGTCATCACCGATACCTGTACCCAAAGCGGTAATGATCGCCCGAATCTCAGCGTTGGACAAAATACGATCCAAACGAGCTTTCTCTACGTTCAGGATTTTACCGCGCAGCGGCAGAATCGCTTGGAAATGACGGTCCCGGCCTTGTTTGGCCGATCCTCCAGCAGAGTCACCTTCGACGATGTACAGCTCACTGATAGAAGCGTCCTTGGACGAACAGTCCGCTAGCTTACCTGGCAGGGCGCTGACTTCAAGCGCACTCTTACGGCGAGTCAGCTCACGAGCCTTACGCGCAGCTTCACGGGCACGTGAAGCCTGCAAGGATTTCTCCAGCACACGGCGGGATACTGCCGGATTCTCTTCCAGGAATTCCTGAAGCTTCTCTCCGAACAGGGATTCCACAATACCGCGGACTTCACTGTTGCCGAGCTTGGTCTTCGTCTGACCCTCGAACTGAGGCTCAGGGATTTTGACGGAAATAATCGCTGTCAGGCCTTCCCGTACATCATCCCCGGTCAGATTGGAATTGCCGTCCTTGATCACGCCGGATTTGCGGGCATAATCGTTAATAATACGTGTCAAAGCGCTTTTGAAGCCCGACTCGTGGGTTCCGCCCTCATGCGTATTAATGTTATTGGCAAAAGAATAAATATTCTCCGTGTAGGAATCGTTATATTGCAGCGCTACCTCAACTTGGATCATGTCCCGTGAGCCTTCCACGTAGATAGGCTCCTCATGCAACGCTTCTTTTTTCTCATTCAGATATTTCACATATTCCACGATACCACCATCGTATCTGAACGCATTAGAGACACCAGTGCGCTCATCCGTGAGCGAAAGCTCAATTCCCTTGTTCAGGAAAGCTAGTTCGCGAATACGAGTGAGTAGCGTTGTATAATCATAAACCGTCGTCTCAGTAAAGATCTCCGGGTCCGGGTGAAACGTAGTTTTCGTACCCGTCTCTTCCGTATCACCGGTAATCTTGATATCGTACTGCGGCACACCGCGTCTGTATTCCTGCTGGTGGATATGCCCTTCACGCTTGACGGATACAACAACTCTCTCCGACAAAGCGTTTACTACGGAAATACCTACACCGTGCAGACCGCCGGATACCTTATATCCGCCACCGCCGAATTTACCACCAGCATGCAGAACAGTCATAACCACTTCAAGCGTCGACTTCTTGAGCTTCGTGTTCTCCCCTACAGGGATTCCCCGCCCGTTGTCGATAACGGTGATGCTGTTATCCTCGTGTATGATCACTTGAATCCGGTCGCAATAACCTGCCAGCGCCTCGTCGATACTGTTATCTACGACCTCCCACACCAAATGATGCAGACCTTTGGCGCTTGTAGAGCCGATGTACATGCCCGGGCGTTTCCGAACCGCTTCCAGCCCCTCCAGTACCTGAATCTGGCTCTCATCATATGTCGGTTGATTCATTGACATGCCTTCACCTACTTCTTTCAGATTATCTCTTTGTTACTGTGGTAGAGCTATATTTCCAACAGCATTTTGGCTCTTTTCTTGAGAGTGGAGGAGGAAATGGGGGAGTAATACACGCTATTCTTGGTTACGACAATAGATTTTGCTTCCTCTTCACCAATCCGGACCAGCTTCTTATCCTGCTGGGACTGGATGACGAACTGTTTGGATATCTTGGAAGATTTCTCAATCGAAATATCAAATATAGCAATCAGCTCTGATGACCGGATGATCTTTTCCCCGCCCAAATGAATATACATCTGCTTCCTCCGCTCTTTATAACTCCACTTGTCCGTCACGGACATGATATAGGCTTGCGCCCTTTAATTTATCGGCATGCAGACCTTCAATTCCCGTAGCGGTAATGAAGGTCTGCACCTTGCTTTGAAAGGTTTCAATAAGCTGAGTCTGGCGATAAGGATCAAGCTCGGACAGCACATCATCAAGAAGCAGCACAGGGTACTCCCCGATCTCCTCATGGATCAGCTCGATTTCCGCCAGCTTGAGCGACAGGGCTGTCGTGCGCTGCTGTCCTTGGGAACCGTAGACCTGGGCTTCTCTTCCGTTGATAAAAAAGGACAGGTCATCCCGATGGGGACCCGTCAGCGTCATGCCGCGCCTGATTTCCTGCTCTCTCGTTTGTGATAACTTTAACATAAAATTGTCTAATAAGACAGCTTCATCTTCTTCCTCTCTCTCGCCAAAAGAGGGTACGTAGCGCAATTTGAGCTCTTCTCCACCATTTGTAATTCCCTTGTGGATACTTTCCGCCCAGATCTGCAGCTTCTTTATGAATTCTTTCCTTTTTTTGACGATTTTAACACCATGCTCTACAAGTTGGGCATCCCAAATCTCCAGCATCTCCGTTCCGCCAGCTGGCTTACCCCATAATTGCTTCAGCAGATTGCCTCTTTGCACCAAAATTTTCTGGTACTGTTGCAGGTGGAACAGATATCCTGGCTGCACCTGTCCGATCTCCATATCGAGGAAACGGCGGCGAACACCCGGTGTACCTTTGACAATCTCCAGGTCCTCTGGAGCAAACATCACCACATTGAGCGAGCCTACGAACTCACTCAGCCGGCGCTGCTCCAGACCGTTGACCTTCGCCTTCTTCCCTTGGGCAGAGAGACTGAGCTCCAGCTTCAAATCCCCGTATTTACGCCCAATCTCGGCATAGATCTGTGCACTGCCGGCAGGAGCATCAAACGAGATTAGCTCACGATCCTTGGAGGTGCGGTGGCTTTTGGTCATCGCCAGGACGAACAAGGCCTCCATGAGGTTTGTTTTGCCTTGGGCGTTCTGACCGAGGATCAGATTCACATCCCCCAGGCTTTCCAGACGCAGCAGCCCGTAATTGCGATAATGCTGCAGGCCGATATTTTTAACAAACACGAAATGGTTCCTCCCAAGACCCCACAAGCGTGGAGTTTATGCTGCAAAGCTTATTTCGTAAAACGAGAATTATATGGTCCATGAAGCGTCCATGAGCATAAATGCCCTAAAGCTTTATTTTATACCAAAAACACGGATTGTTGTAGTCTCGCAAATGCCGGCCGTTCTTGGAACTAAAAAAAAGCGACTCCGAAGAGCCGCTCTGATCTTTAGGGGGCTTCCCCCTCTTATTTCTGCACTTCGCCGCCAATAACCTCGAACGTGCCTTCATCCTGCACTTCAATGCGGTCACCTGGATAGAGCTTTCTGCCCCGGCGTTCTTCTTTCTCCCCATTGACCATGACAAGCCCTTCCTGCAACAGAGCCTTGGCCATTCCCCCTGTGGATACACAATCCGACAGTTTTAGAAATTGGTCCAGCTTAATATATCCACTGTGGATAAGTATTTTTTTTATCATTTTTTATCCTTTCCACCACTTATCCACAGACTCGTGAACAGTGACTTTAGTTAGTCGTACGATATGGCAAAATCACATACATGCTGCGGCTGTCATCCAGCGGACGCAAAATAATCGGACTCATCATTCCAGTGAAGGCAATGACAAGCTGCTCGCTTTCGATAACTTTGAGCACATCCAGCATATATTTGGAGTTGAAGGAGATTTTCAAAGGTTCCCCTTTAAAATCAATGGTCTCCAGCTCTTCACGCACTTTACCCAGCTCTGAGGAGCTGGAGGAAATCTCGATGCCGCCCTGATCCAGGGTCTGCATGCGGACAATGTTCGTTTTTTCCTCACGGGACAACAAATAAGCACGGTCAATGGACTCGCTTAATTTTTTTGTGTCCAAAGTTAGTTCTGTTTTGTATGCCGTTGGAATAATTCTAGAAGTATCCGGATAAATACCGTCCAGGATGCGGGAATAGAACAGCACTTTGTCGATTTTGAAGAGCACCTGGTTATCGGCTACGACAATATCCACCAGCATATTCTGGTCCGGAATGATTTTGCTCAGTTCGTTCAAGGTTTTACCGGCAATTACAACATTGGAAAAATGAACATTCTCTGTTCCCTCCAAATGGGCTGCCCGTGTAGCGAGCCGGTGACGGTCTGTAGCGGTAAATTTGAACTCGTTATCGCTCAGATTCCAGAGAATCCCCGTAAGAATCGGTGTTGTTTCCTGAGTTGAGATGGAGAATGCCGTCTGCTTGATCATATTTTTGAGCAAATCGCCTGGGATAGAGATCATATCATTTTCTTCGATGTTTGGCAGTACCGGGAATTCTTCTGGGTCGAGTCCTACGATCTGAATCTCGGTGGAACCGGAAGAGATATAGGTTTGGAAGCCTTCTTTGACTTCCATGTGGATTTCTTTGGACGGCAATTTTTTGATGATTTCGACGAAAAATTTAGCTGGAAGCACAACGCTGCCTGGCTGCTCAACTTTTACGATGGTGTGGCTGTCATTCTCAGCAGGAATAAACGACTGGATCGAAATATCAGTGTCGCTTGCTGTCAAAGTTACGCCTTGATGGGTAACCTCTAGCTTAATCCCGGTCAAAATGGGAATAGTCGTTCTGCTGGAGATCGCTTTGGATACATGTCCAATGGATTCGTTGAGTTCGTTTTTGAGAATGCTGATCTTCATAATTTCACTCCTAGCTGAAAATGGGAAAGTTGCGTTATGCCGTGTGGCATTCACGCTTGTTATAGATGATGAATTATTAAAGTTATTTAATAGTATTAGTAGTAGGGGCGTCTAATATGTGGATAACCTTCGCAAGCCGCATAAAATTAAGCCTACCCACATGTGTATAGATTGTGTATAGGCTCTGTATTCCTCTTAGGAAGGATTTTTAATTTTCTCCGCAAGATTATTTACCACTTTGTATAGCTCCTGATCGACCTTTAGTGATTGCGTTATTTTCTCATGTGCGTGAATGACGGTCGTATGGTCGCGTCCCCCGAAGGCTTCACCGATCTTAGGCAACGAATAATCCGTTAATTCACGGGAGAGATACATGGCAATTTGGCGTGGGAAAGCTACGGCTTTCGTGCGTTTGCGTGCCTTGAAATCCTCCAGGCGCAAATTGTAGTATTCACCGACTTTTTGCTGAATATCACCGATGGTAATCATCTTCGGACGGCTGGATGGAATGATATCCTTCAGCGCTTCGGCTGCCAGATGAGTCGTCACATCCTGATTGGTCAAGGAAGAATAGGCAACGACCCGAATTAGTGCACCTTCAAGCTCCCGAATGTTCGTATCAATCTGGTTAGCAATGTACATCATCGCTTCATTAGGGATATCTAGGTTCTCGGCTTTCGCCTTTTTACGCAAAATTGCGATCCGTGTCTCCAGATCCGGCGGCTGAATATCCGTAATAAGACCCCATTCGAACCTGGAACGCAGCCGTTCCTCGAGGGTTGGGATTTCCTTTGGCGGTCGGTCACTGGAAATAATGATTTGCTTGCGCTCTTCGTGCAGGGCGTTGAATGTATGGAAGAATTCCTCCTGCGTGGATTCTTTGCCGGCCAGGAATTGAATATCGTCAATAAGCAGAATGTCTACGTTGCGGTATTTGTTGCGGAAGCTTTCCCCACGGTTGTCACGGATGGAGTTGATGAACTCATTCGTGAATTTCTCGGAGGAAATATAAATAACCTTGTTGTTGGGGTTATGCTCCAGCACATAATGGCCGATCGCATGCATCAGGTGGGTTTTTCCGAGACCCACTCCGCCGTAAAGGAACAAGGGGTTGTAGGCTTTGGCCGGCGCCTCGGCGACGGCCAGCGAAGCCGCGTGGGCAAAACGGTTGCCCGAACCGATGACGAACGTGTCAAAGGTATATTTGGGATTGAGCAAATGGGTCTGCGCCTCTTCGCGCGATACGGCAGGGGAAGGGGCGGACTGCTGAATGATCAGCTCAGCCGGCTTGTTCTCCTCAATGACGAATTTGACATCCACTTGTTGTCCGGTAACTTCCAAAACTGTAGCTCCCACCAGCTTGGTGTAGCGACTTTCCAGCCATTCTACTGCGAATGTTGTCGGAGCCGAGATAATGAGTGCCTGCTGGTTGAAGGTTAACGCTTTGGTGGCCTTAAACCAGGTATCGAAACTCGGCTTGCTCAGTTTGGATTGGATGATTGATAATATTTGCTGCCATAATTCGGAAGTATGGCTGTCCACAGACTGTCACTCCTTTAAATCTTCCAAATGTGGCATCAGCCATGAAGTGGAAATGTCGAAGAAAATATATAGATGCTGATATTTATCCCCAATGCACAGCATGAAGGGACAAAAAAATATGGATAAATTTGAATTGTTCACAACTTTATCCACAGCTTGTTGATAATATATAGAGCAATCAAATCTATTCACATTCAAAAGTAATACCATCATAGCAAAAGCACCCCTGTTTTTCAATGATTCGGGCTATTTTATCCACAAATTCAATCACTTGTGTACAAAATTTAAGAACAACACTACATATTGTTGATAAAGTGTTCACCGTTCGACAGGAACTGTCAGACGTTCGATATTTTTATACACAGGTTGTTCTAGTCTGCGGACAATCGACTTCTTTTTTTAATCACAGGTGGATAAGTGTAGAACGCTGTGGATTATTTTTTTGACGGATGGGGATTGTGGATAATAACGTTCTATATAGAGGGAGAGGAAGACTGCAAAGACAGGTTGACTTTTGACCGTGTGTTGTGTTTAAATATATAAAGGTGTTTTCTGTGAGGATATGTCTTCAACCATTTAAATGATGATACTGTAGATACTGTCCCTACTTTAAGGACGGCCAAGCCGTTTCTGCTTAGATATGACAGTAATTAAGATCCTGTAAGGGAGGTGCAATACATGAGACCGACGTTCAAACCGAATGTGAGCAAACGCAAGAAGGTACATGGTTTCCGCAAAAGAATGAGCACGAAAAACGGCCGTAAAGTGCTGGCAGCTCGCCGCCTGAAAGGCAGAAAAGTTCTGAGTGCGTAAGTTAGGCCATTAAGGACCACTGCGGTGGTCTTTTTTTCAACATATAAGACAGTATTTGATCTATATTCGTACTCCGCTTTCTTATAGTTCAGAGGTGAAACGGGTATCGTCTTTCGGAAAGGGCGGTACCCGTTTTTCGCTTGTTACATTCATACTTTTCCGGTGAAACCCTGCGAAGGTCTAGATTACGCTAGTATGCGTCGGCTACACTTTGTGGGGCTATTCGTATATGTACCTATATAGGAAGTAATCCGAATTGTCGGACCGTTAAGCCAGGCTGCCCAATCTATGTACAAGCTGCCGTTTACGGCTATCGCCGGGTGAGTATACTACTAAATAGAAGGAAAAATTCCGGAACGCCTAAAACAGACCGGTCTTTTCAAGTAAGGAGATTCTCGTGCACAAAAGTTTGCGATTACGAAACCGCGCCGACTTCAGTCGCGTATATCGACATGGAAAGTCATTTGCCAACCACCAATTCGTGGTGTATTGGTTCAATAGAAAAGAGGTGGAGCGTTTCCGGCTTGGGGTGTCAGTCAGCAAAAAGGTAGGGAACGCTGTTGTCCGCAACCGGATGCGAAGAGTCGTGAAGGAGATCGTTAGGCATCATGAGCCAGAGATCGCAAGCGGCCTGGATCTGGTGTTTATTGTGCGAAAAGGGGCTCTGTCCATGGAATACGCAGAACTTGAGAAAAGTGTGCTCCATGTGCTTCGCAAAGCCAAGCTACTCAAGGCTTCTCGCAAATAAGAAGGGCCGAAGAGGCTTGTTTATTTGTATTCATAATTATGGTATGATTTACGGTGCAATGGAATGTTCAAGAGAGGGGTTTTGAAGTGTCTCTAATGAAGACTAGACGAGGAAAATGGTTCTTCCTCATCGCTGTAATGGTGTTGATGATCGCTGTCTTGTCCGGTTGCGCTCCGTCAGCCACTGTTACACACACTACGGAGGATTTAAAGAATGGCGGTTTCTGGCAAAGTAACGTTGTTTATTATTTTGCTATATCGCTGGACACATTCGCAAAGTGGTTTAACGGACAATATGGACTAGCCGTACTTGTTATGGTTCTTATTGTGCGCACGCTGATCTTGCCGCTTACGATGAAACAGGTAAAGAGTTCGCGTGCGATGCAGGCCATACAACCGGAACTCCAGAAAATCCAGAAAAAATATAAAGACACACCTGAAAAAGTGCAACAAGAAACAATGCGTCTCTTCCAGGAAAACAAGGTTAACCCAATGGCGGGATGTCTGCCGCTAATCGTACAAATGCCGATTTTCATCGCGCTGTACAACTCGATTTATTACAACCCGCATCTGCGTGAGCATTCATTCTTGTGGTTAGAGCTTGGTAAGCCGGATCATCTGTTTATTCTCCCGGCATTGGCTGCGATAACAACATTCTTGCAGACTCGCATGATGACGAAGATGAACCCGATGCAGCAGCAGGGACCTATGCAGTTCATGATGATGGTATATCCTGTCCTGATTTTCATCATGTCCTATAATTTCCCGTCCGCTCTTCCGTTGTACTGGTTCTATAGTAACCTCTACACCATTGTTCAGAACTACTTCTTATACCGCAACAACGATAAAAATAAAATCGCTGTCGTAAACTCCGCTAATGACAAGGAAGTAAGCTCTGCGAAGAGTAAGAATGCATCTTCCTCGAAAGGGAATGGCAGCAAGGCATCGAAGGGGGCTAAAAAGTCGAAATGAGCAAAGTCGTCGCGACAGGAAAAACCATTGATGAAGCTGTAGAACGGGGAATGACCCAGCTTGGAGTTAACAGGGACCGCGTTACGGTCAATGTGCTTGAACAGCCCTCAAGAGGATTCCTGGGATTGATCGGTGCGAAAGAGGCCAAGGTTGAAGTGACCTTGATCCCTGCACCGGCGCCCGCGGCGAGTGCTCCGTCAGTGCCTCAGCAGTCAGCCAGAGAAAGTACACAGGAGGCTATCGGCGGTGTACCACGCCAAGATTCCGGACAACCGGGGGAAGAAGCTTACCAGCAAGCTGTACGTTTCATTGTGGACGTCGCCAAGAGCATGGGGCTCACGGTGGAAGTAGAAATCGTCCATACTAAGGAATCGACTACTCTGCAAATATCCGGTCCTGATCTTGGACTGGTCATTGGCAGAAGAGGACAAACGCTTGACGCCTTGCAGTATCTGGCGAATATCGTAGCCAATCGCTATTCCGACAGCTTCATTCGTCTGGTCCTGGATGCTGAGAATTTCCGGGAACGGCGCAAGAAAACGCTGGAGGAGCTGGCCGATCGGCTTGCAGGACGTGTCGTCCGCACCCGCAAAGAGGTGGTGCTGGAGCCGATGTCGCCTCAAGAACGGAAGATTATTCATTCCAGACTGCAGGATCACAAGCAAGTGAACACACTCAGTAAAGGCGAGGAACCTAATCGCCGCGTCGTAATTACTTTGAAGTAGAGACTATATGCCGCAATGACTCCTAGTCCAAACTAAGGGGTCATTGCTTTTTTACAAATAAAACAGATTATATTAGATGAATAAAAGAGTGAAACAAAAAGCGAGAAGGAACGAAGGGGAAGTTTGGAACTGTAGAAGCGATAGCGATCGCCTGAAAGCTTTTCGTAGAAAAGCTGGCATCGAAAGCACAAGCTGTCCCCGGATTTCAACCGCTAGAAGCGGTTTATATAGAAGAAATCTGGGGACAACAGCGACCGAAAGTCCAAACATTCTCCGTAGTGACGACTGAGCCTTATATTCGTATCTTAAGTTCATCTTATATAGTTTGTCATATAACGAGGTGAAAGACAGCATGTTCAGCGATACTATAGCCGCCGTCTCGACAGCACTCGGAGAAGGCGGTATTGCCATTATTCGGGTAAGCGGCCCGGAGGCTATCCCTCAGGTAGCACCCTTATTCCGCAGCAGGGTTCCATTGACAGAAGCGGAGTCCCATACGGTTCATTACGGGCATATCGTCAGCCCTGAGAACGGAGAAGCCATGGAAGAAGTGCTGGTGACCGTGATGAAGGGTCCTCGTTCCTTTACAACCGAGGATGTTGTGGAGATCAGTGCCCATGGCGGGATTATTTCAGTACGCCGCGTGATGGACCTTCTGCTACAGCAGGAGATCAGACTCGCCGAGCCAGGGGAGTTCACTAAACGGGCTTTCCTGGGAGGAAGAATCGACCTGACACAGGCTGAGGCGGTTATTGACCTTATCCGTTCCAAATCAGATCGTGCCTTCTCAGTAGCACTGAAGCAAGTTAGCGGCTCCCTGTCGGAGCGAATTCACGCCCTTCGTCATACTTTAATTGAGACGTTAGCACATATAGAGGTTAATATCGATTATCCCGAACACGACGTGGAGTCATTGACGGCTGAGTTTATTAAGGACAAGAGTAGTGAAGTGATGGAAGGTATCACTAGATTACTGAAGACTGCAAGTGAAGGCAAAATTCTTCGCGAGGGTATTACGACAGCGATTGTTGGGCGCCCTAACGTCGGTAAATCCTCACTCCTTAACGCATTGGCTCGGGATAACAAAGCGATTGTTACGGATATTCCCGGGACTACGCGTGATGTCATTGAAGAATATGTAACCATCAATAACATTCCTTTGAAGCTGCTCGATACCGCGGGTATCCGTGAGACAATGGATATTGTAGAGCAGATCGGGGTGGAGCGTTCTAAGGCTGCGGTCACCGGAGCCGATCTGATTCTGCTTGTGCTGAACGCCAACGAAGAGCTGCATGAAGACGAATTGGCACTGATGGAACAAATCCACGGTAGACAATGCCTGGTGATCATGAATAAAATGGACTTACCGTCCAAATTAGATAAGGCCAAACTGCTGACCTATTTTGAAGAAAGCAGTATTGTTCCGATGTCCGTTCTGGAAGAGGAAGGTCTGGATAAACTGGAAGATGCTATTTCAACACTGTTCTTCGGCGGCAAGCTGGAGTCCGGTGATTTGACATATGTGAGCAACGTCAGACATATCGCCCTGCTGAAAAAAGCGTACAAATCGCTGCAGGATGCTTATGATGCGGCGGAGCAGTTCATTCCGATCGACATGATTCAAATTGATGTGCGACTGGCTTGGGAACAGCTTGGCGAGATTGTCGGCGATACTGCCGCTGATTCGCTGCTCGACCAAATTTTCTCGCAATTCTGTTTGGGTAAATAAGCTTACAACCAAAATTGAGGTTATCTCTTACGAACAGAGCCGTTACAGGTTCGAAAGGTTCTTACGACCACTGTTAAATGCCGATTTCATGATGTGTTTGGTTAATGGTTGAAATCGGTCTTTAAAGGCGGCCACTTCGTTTCTACAGAATCTTTTCGACCCTCCGCTATGTTCTGGGAGGACACATTTAGGTTGAGCCATTAATTATAATATAGGAGGAAACAGGACATGAGTTATGATGGAGGCAGCTATGACGTAATCGTCATCGGCGCCGGTCATGCCGGATGCGAAGCAGCTCTGGCTGCCGCCCGAATGGGCTGCAGTACATTAATGATCACGATCAACCTGGATATGGTGGCATTCATGCCCTGTAATCCGTCTATTGGCGGACCCGCTAAAGGACATGTGGTGCGTGAGATTGACGCGCTTGGCGGCGAGATGGGCCGTAATATAGATAAGACTTATATACAACTGCGGATGTTGAATACAGGGAAGGGGCCGGCTGTACATGCTCTGCGTGCACAGGCAGACAAGTTCCTCTATCAACATGCGATGAAAGAAACGATGGAGAAGACACCCAACCTGACGCTGCGTCAGGGGATGGTAGAGCAACTAATTATTGAAGACGGCCAGTGCACGGGTGTTATTACGAAGACTGGCACGGAATATCACAGCAAGTCCGTTATTCTGACTACGGGTACTTATTTGCGGGGTAAGGTGATTATGGGTGAACTCATGTATGAGAGCGGACCTAACAATCAACAACCATCCATTAAGCTATCCGAGCATTTGCGTGAGCTGGGCTTTGAACTGGCTCGCTTCAAGACGGGCACACCACCGCGCGTGCACAAAGATAGTATCGATTTCTCCAAGACGGAGATTCAACCGGGAGACAGCAAGCCTAAGTTCTTCTCCTTTGAAACGAAATCGTCCGATAACGAACAGCTTCCTTGCTGGTTGACTTATACTTCGGAAGAGACACATCAGATCATCAACGACAACCTGCACCGGGCGCCTATGTTCACGGGAGTTATTGAAGGAACCGGTCCGCGTTACTGTCCATCCATTGAGGATAAGGTAGTCCGGTTCAGTGACAAGTCAAAGCATCAAATTTTCCTGGAGCCAGAAGGCAAAAACACATCGGAATACTATGTACAGGGTCTGTCCACCAGTCTTCCCGAAGATGTGCAATTGGCTATACTTCGTTCTATTCCGGGTATGGAAAAAGTAGAGATGATGCGTAATGGTTACGCCATCGAATATGATGCCATGGTGCCTACCCAGCTCTGGCCATCTCTAGAAACGAAACGTCTGCCTGGCTTATTCACAGCCGGACAAATTAACGGAACTTCCGGTTATGAAGAAGCGGCAGGACAAGGGGTTATCGCTGGTATTAACGCTGCGCGCAAGGTTCAAGGCAAAGAGCCTGTTATCCTGGACCGTTCGCAAGGCTATATCGGTGTGCTGATTGATGACCTTGTAACCAAGGGAACGAACGAGCCGTATCGACTGCTCACATCGCGGGCTGAATATCGTCTGCTGCTCCGCCATGATAATGCAGATTTGCGTCTGACGCCGATCGGTTATGACATCGGATTGATTACGCAGGAACGTTATGATGCTTTTCTTGATAAGAAGGAGCGGGTGGAGCGTGAAATTATCCGCCTGCAAGAAACCAAGGTGAAGCCAACAGAAATTAATTCCATCCTGGAACAGTATGAATCCGCGCCTATTGTGGATGGTAGCAATCTGCTTGTCCTCATGCGTCGTCCGGAAGTGGATTATAGTTTGGTCGACCAATTCTCCCCATCTCCTGTTGAGCTGGACGAGGACATGAAGGAGCAAGTAGGAATCCAGATTAAATACTCGGGTTATATTGAGAAGCAACTGCAGCATGTGGAGCGTCTGCAAAAGATGGAGAAGAAGAAGCTTCCTGAAGATATTAATTACAATGAGATTCACGGCATTGCCATGGAAGCTCGTCAGAAGCTCTCCAACATCCGTCCAATCTCTATTGGTCAGGCTTCCCGGATCTCCGGAGTAACTCCAGCAGATATTTCAATTCTCCTTGTGTATCTGGAGCATTATAACCGGGTGACGGCGGCGAAAGGATAAGTTATGGATCAGACTGTAGCACAATTTACAGAGCTTCTGGAGCAGCATGGGATAAGACTGAATTCCACTCAGCTGCATCAATTCGAGCTTTATTATCAAGAATTGGTATCCTGGAATGAGAAGATGAATCTGACCGGGATTACCGAACGAGATCAGGTCTATACCAAGCACTTTTACGATTCTATTTCGCTGGCCTTTTACCTCAATCTGGAGGAGAGAGGAAGCTTGGCGGATATCGGCTCGGGTGCGGGCTTTCCAGGTATTCCTCTGAAAATATGCTTCCCCCATCTAAAGCTGACGATTGTGGATTCTCTCAGCAAGCGGATCAAATTCCTCCAGCATATCTGCGATACGTTGCAGCTGGAGGGTGTACAGCTAATTCATGGACGTGCTGAAGATATCGCTAGACAGGGTGCTCACCGCGATGCTTATGACGTAGTGACAGCCCGGGCAGTGGCACGGATGGCACTGCTGAACGAGTTCTGTCTTCCTTTTGTCAAGAAGGATGGCGTCTTCGCAGCCATGAAGGGCAGCGATCCTGCTGAGGAATTAACGGAAGCCAAGTACAGCTTGAAGGAATTGCGAGGCCAACTTATTAAGGTAGAGCCTTTCAAACTTCCTGTAGAGGAATCGGCGCGGCACATTATTCTGGTTAGTAAGACAGCTACTACACCAGCGAAGTATCCGCGTAAGGCGGGAATTCCCGCCAAGACACCTTTGGTATAAATGTTTCACGTGAAACATCAGCAGCTATAGATTTATCGTGATATCCCAAGAGTCGCTCTCATCGTTGAAGATGAGGGCGGCTTTTTTTATGAAGACAAAAATGTGTTGTAGATCCTGAGCCTTCCCTTGTGAGCAGTTCATAAACTGTGATTTCGGTATACGGCATTAAAGTGTTGGCCGTCATATGTGAAATGAACAAAGCACCTGCTTTGATTATTCGGGAGTGGTAGCTGAACGGAGAGAGCGATAGGGATCATTTTGCTTCTTAATGGAGAGGGGTGCCTATTATAAGCTGAACTCAAGAAAGAAAACGAAAAGTGAGAAAGAGTGAAGGGGAGATTGTAACTGTAGGAGGGATAGCGATCCCCTGAAATTGTTTCGTAGGAAGGCTAGCTTCGGAAGCATAGCTTATCTTCGTATTTCAATCGCTAGCAGGGGTTAAATAGAAGTCTGGGAACTACAGCGATCGGAAGTCCAAGCTTCACCGGAACGACGCCGATCCCAAAGTTAGTCCCTTAAGTTCAATAAATAGATGTCCTTTTCTTTAAAAAATAGTGGGGCTTATGCAAAAGGTGAGAAGGGCTTATGTCTAAGGGCAATATTTAAAGTAGCAATGCAAGAGACGACACCTCCTTGTGAAATGTAAAGAGACGCATATTTGATAAATGCAGGAAAAATAGGTCTTTACGGAGAATAGGATTATAGAAGAAAAAGTGATAGAATAATATAGTAAGAATTTTATAGCGGAATAAGGCTCTCTTCGGCATTTATAGCGGGGGAGAGGGAAGAACTTGCTGGCCTAGGCGAGCAGTTTCCATTGCTGTACGATATGCTTTTACCGGGAAAAAGGTCAAGAAGATCGTACTATAACGAAATTAGGTGGTTATGAACGGAATGAAAGAACAATTCACCAAGCTTTTTGGATTTACCGAGCGGAGCAGCGGAGATGAGGTCAAACAAATCCCGGTTCATGAGGTCATCAGCAGTCCTTATCAGCCACGGACGATATTTGATGACGAGAAGATAGACGAGCTGTGCCAGACGATAAAGACACATGGCGTGATTCAACCTATAGTGGTTCGTATGCGCGATTCACAGTATGAGATCATTGCCGGTGAACGTCGCTGGCGGGCTGTGAAGAAGCTCGGTATGGAGACCATTCCAGCTATTGTTCGCGAGTTCAATAATTCCCAGGCGGCCTCTATTGCATTGATTGAGAACCTGCAGCGCGAAGATCTGACCGCTATCGAGGAAGCCTACGCGTATCAGAAATTGATTGATTTACATCAATTGACCCAGGAAAGCCTGGCGCAACGGATCGGTAAGAGCCAATCTACTATCGCTAATAAAATCAGACTGCTTCAGCTTCCTGAAGAAGTGAAGACAGCGCTTATGGAACGCCAGATAACAGAAAGACATGCACGTTCATTGTTGTCTCTGGATAGTCTGGAAATGCAGCTGAAGGTTCTGGAGGAGATTATCTCCAAGGGATTGAATGTTAAACAAACAGAAGCGCGTATCGCATTTTATAAAGAAGTATCACAAATTAAAAAAACAAAACGGGTTTCCTATACAAAGGATGTTCGTCTAGCTCTTAATACAATTCGTCAATCTATTGATATGGTGTCAGGCTCGGGGATGGAAATCAAAACGTCGGAGAACGACCGTGGTGACCATTACGAGATTGTAATCCAAATTCCTAAAAGATAAATTGTTTCAATAGCTGAAGGCGACCCGGTGGTGTTTGGTCGCCTTTTCTGTGGCTTAGCCAAGGATGTACAGCGAATATTCATAATGTTATACCGCCTGCTTCTTCGGAAAGGCATCCATAGATGCTTTGCTTATAATTCTCGCAGAAAGTGATGCTGTCCATCAGGTCAGCAACGCCGTTTCTACTTGCGACCTACAAGAAGACTCTTCCTAACTATTCGAGGTGAAATAAGTGTCCAAGATTATTGCCATAGCAAATCAAAAGGGTGGTGTCGGTAAAACAACGACCTCTGTGAATCTGGGTGCCGGCATGGCTACTCTGGGAAAGAGAGTGCTTCTTGTCGATATCGACCCTCAAGGCAACACTACCAGCGGCGTTGGCATCAACAAAGCAGATGTAGCAAATTGCATTTATGATATTCTAATCAATGAAGCCGAACCCGGGGAAACGATTCTGGAGACCACAATTGAGGGTCTACATATCATTCCTGCCACCATTCAGCTCGCAGGTGCGGAGATTGAATTGGTATCCACCATCTCACGGGAGCTCAAGCTGAAGAAAGCCCTGAATGCAGTTAAGGCGAATTATGATTACATCATTATTGACTGTCCGCCTTCGTTGGGGATATTAACCATTAACTCTTTGACTGCTGCGGACTCTGTGATTATACCGATCCAGTGTGAGTATTATGCGCTTGAAGGATTGAGTCAACTATTGAACACGGTACGACTTGTTCAGAAGAACTTGAATCCTCAACTGAAGATTGAAGGCGTACTACTGACTATGCTGGATGCTCGGACCAATCTGGGAATTCAAGTCATTGAAGAGGTTAAGAAGTATTTCCAGGAAAAGGTATATAAAACGATTATTCCACGAAATGTACGGCTTAGTGAGGCTCCGTCTCATGGACAGTCTATCATTACGTATGATTCCCGCTCTAAGGGAGCGGAAGTGTATTTAGAGTTGGCAAAGGAAGTGATTTCTTATGAGTAAGCGTTTGGGTAAAGGGCTGGATGCATTGATCCCGTCCCTGTCTATTAATGAAGATGATAAGGTGGTAGAAATCTCGTTAGGACAGCTTCGCGCTAACCCTTATCAGCCTCGTAAAGATTTCAACGAAGAGGCCATTCAGGAATTGGCAGAATCCATTCGGCAACATGGTGTCATCCAACCGATCATTGTACGCAGTGTGCTAAAGGGGTATGAGATTATTGCCGGGGAACGCAGATTCCGTGCTTCCCAATACTGTGGCAAAGCAACCATCCCGGCGGTTGTTCGCAACCTGAGTGATCAGCAGGTTATGGAGATTGCGTTGATCGAGAACTTGCAGCGCGAGAATCTGAATGCTATGGAAATCGCTGTTGCCTACCAAGGTCTGATGGATCAGTTCTCGTTAACTCAAGAGGAACTTTCTCTCAAAGTTGGAAAATCTAGATCGCATATCGCAAATTTCTTGCGGCTGCTATCTTTGCCAGAGGAAGTAAAGGAATATGTTTCACGTGGAACAATTTCTATGGGACATGCTCGTGCTATCGTCGCATTGAAGGATGCTGAACTGGTCAAACAGTTGGCTAAGCAGTGTGTGGAGCAAGAGTGGAGCGTGCGGGAACTTGAGGAAACGGTGAAAAATCTGGATCGCAAACCGGCAGGCGCGAACAAGACGAAAACCGTGAAACGTGATCCTTATATCGATAATGTTGAAGAGTTGTTGCGAGAACGATTCAAGACAACCGTTAAGATCAAGCAGGGCAAAGAAAGAGGAAAGATCGAGCTGAATTACTACAGCGCCCAAGACTTGGAAAGACTTTTGGAGTTGTTGGGTAACCTATGAGCACTAGGTATTGAAAAACATATCCTGAGATATCCTGGAACGGATAAGGAGGGGTATGTTTTTTAAAGTCAAATCAATTTCATAATGCGGATTTCAATCCGAATAGGTCGATGATCAAAGTCTCACTTATGGATTTATGGAATTGATTCAGTCAAAATAGAATGGAAGGTGGCGGAGCGTGGAAAAGTTGGTGTACCTGGATCATGCAGCCACTTCTTGGCCTAAACCACCAGAGGTAGCTTCAGCTATGATGGATGCCCTGCAGCATTCCGGAGCGAATGCAGGTAGAGGTAATCATTCCCTGGCTATGGGCGCTGGACGTGTGTTGATGCGGACTCGCAGTTTATTGGCGGATTTATTCGGAGTGTCCAATGCGCAGGATATTGCTTTTACTCACAACACGACTATGGGTCTTAATATGGCAATCAGAGGGGCATTGCGTGCTGGGGACCATGTCATCGCGACAATGACTGAACATAATTCTGTTCGCCGTCCGTTGGAGTATTTGCGGAAGACTCAGGAGCTTGAAGTGGATTACATTCGGGTGAATGAGGAAGGGCAGCTTAATCTGCAGGAATTGCAGACGGCATTTAAGCATAATACTAAGATGGTTATCTGTAATCACAGCTCCAACCTGTTAGGCAGTATTCTTCCGATAGGTGATATTGGTGATCTGGCAAAAGCTCATGGCGCAATATTTCTGGTGGATGGTGCACAGAGCGCAGGGGCGCTAGATATTGATGTGTCTTCGATGAACATTGATCTGCTAGCATTTCCTGGACATAAGGGATTGCTGGGTCCGCAAGGAACGGGTGGGTTGTATATTGCACCACATCTGGATCTGGAGCCGCTAATGCTTGGAGGGACGGGAAGTCAGTCTGAGAATATCGAACAGCCTTTGGTCCGCCCAGACAGGTATGAAGCAGGGACACAGAACGCAGTGGGGATAGCCGGGCTCATGGCAGGTGTGAAAAAAGTCAGATCTATTGGAGTAAACGTAATTCACGAACGGGAATGGAGTCTGACTCAAACGCTGATGGAGGGTCTGTCCATCATTCCAGGTATTCGACTGTTAGGTCCTGCGCTTGGGGCCCCGCGAAGTGGTATTGTGTCCTTCGTGATTGAAGGGCATGACTCTGCTGAAATTGCTCATCGACTGGATCGTGAATACAATATAGCTGTACGCGCAGGGATGCATTGTACGCCTTTGGCCCACACGGCAGTGAATACGCTGACCAGTGGGGCCGTCAGGGCAAGTGTAGGTGTTGATTCAACCGAACAAGATATAAGTAGAATGCTGGCAGCTATGAAAGAACTCTACGGTAGTGCCCGCAGCACCAAATAAAAAGGATGGTCCGTTCATGTCAGAAATGAATCAATTGATTAATGAGCAGTTACAGTGGTTTGTATTGGGGTTCACGGTGTTAATTCTGGTGCTGTTGATTGTGGCCATGGTGCAGGGTAGCAGACTGCGTAAAATGAAACGCAGATACGAGGCGATGATGACCGCCACAGGGGTAGAAGATCTGGAAAGCTTGCTGATTGATTTGAAAAATCAAAGCGATATGCTGGAAGATGGAATGCGTGATCAAGCTGCCCAATTGGAGGCTGCCCAGTTGAAAATTCGCAGTATGAAATCCAATGTAGCGCTAAAGCGTTACAATGCTTTTGGTGAACGGGGCAGCGACCTGAGCTTCTCCCTGGCTGTTCTGGACGATGAGCGCAGTGGGGTCGTGCTGACCAGCCTCCACAACCGTGAGAACTCCTACATTTATTCCAAGCCACTACAGAACGGTGAATCGCAATACCCGCTGTCCCCGGAGGAAAAAGAGGTTATTGCTCTCGCGCAGCAGCGGTCTTAGAATGAAGATTCCATTGCTTCAGGGCAGAATAGAGGCTGGAAGCGATAATGTCTGACAATCGCATCACCAGACTTAATCGGGTGTTCTGAAGTACAAAGTATTCCATAAAGCCGCCGACGTTAACGATTCCTGTCAAATGGATATCGCCTACCGGCGGCAATTGTTTATTTACGCCAGCACCAGGCTTGAGTGGACCGTCCACGACTTGTATGCACCCAACACTGGTGGAATGGCCCAAGCAGGCGTCAATTCCAATAATGAACGGATTGCTGTATCTATCATTTATTAGTGCCAGGGTCTCTTCAAGATTCACGGCATGGACAGGTTCCTCCAGAGTTCCGTAGAGCTCGAATAACGGGCTGTGAAAGCGGGTGAGTGCTGTGCCTACAAGCGGTCCGAGAGAATCGCCTGTACTGCGGTCTGTGCCGATGCAGACGACCACAATCTGAGTGTCAGCAGTGGTGCGGGCAAAATGGAAGAGCAGTCTGTGCGTGATGGCGGAATAGATATCAGGATCAGTATGTGATATTTTTAAACAGGACAATTCTTGCATGGATGATGCTTTGGGCGAGTTCATCTCATCTTCCTTTCTGATGCTGATTCTATTTGATGATATCTAGTATATGGATGGAAGAACGATTTTATACTATGGCAGCAAGAGATAGGACAAGATACCCAAAAAGGAGGCGTGAGAGCGATGGAGGATGAGATGTTGATTGCTTTTGACTCTACCCAGCAGGCGCTGCGCGCCGAAATGCTGCTTGAGTATGCAGAGCTTGAGATTGATATCTTTCCAACCCCGAAGGAGATTACAGCGGGCTGTGCGATCTCCATTCAGTTCGAAGGGGATAAGCTGGATGAGGTAAGGCATATTATTGTGGATCAACGGATTGAGATTCGTGGGATTTATGGGAAGAATACTGAAGGGTATGTTCTGATTGAAAGTGGGGGAGAACACCATGAATAGATGGGTGCTTGAAGCTACGACTGAGGGTCAGGTACAGGCTGCACTTCGTTTTAAAGATAAGATCTGGAATCTGATTACGGATGTTGAGATGTGGACCAATATATTATTCTCTGGTTTGAGACTTCTCCTTATTTTTATCCTGACAAGGGTCATTATTAAGGTAGTCTATAAGGTGATAGATCGTTCTCTTGATCGAAAAACAGGGGGAAGGCTTCTTGCGAACACCCGAAGGTTCACTACCGTAGGTGAATTGCTCAAAAATGTGGTGACGGTCATCTGCAATTTTGTGATGATCCTGCTGCTTCTTTCAGAGTTCAACTTTAATCTGGCACCGCTATTGGCCAGCGCAGGGGTTCTTGGGCTTGCGATCGGATTCGGGGCACAGAGTCTGGTGAAGGATGTCATTACCGGCTTCTTTATTATCCTGGAGGACCAGTTTGCAGTTGGCGATGTTATTCAGACGGGCACATATAAAGGGACTGTGGAGCTGATTGGACTCCGAACCACCAAGCTGCTTAGTTCTACTGGGGAGATGCATATTATCCCGAATGGCTCCATTACGAATGTTACCAACTATTCCTTGGCTAATGCACTAGCGGTAGTTGATGTACCGGTTAAAATGGAACGAAGCCTGGAGTCCACACTTGGCCTTATCGCTGAGGCGCTGAAGGGGATTGAAGAACGTAACGCCAATGTCTTGTCTTACCCTAATATACTGGGCATCCAGTCGATGAGTACCTCTGAGTATGTGATCCGTGTGGCAGCGAATTGTCTACCCAATGCCCGCGATGAGGCACAGCGACAAATCCAAAGCGATATCAAGCACGCACTGGAGAAACAATACGAACTGGAACTCGCTGAGGCCGAAGCTGAGGCGCGCGAGAAGGCCGAGTCTGAGGAATGTGCGGAAGGGGACAAGACGGCCACAGAAGCGACTGAAGAAGGTCAGAAGCCGGGTGGCGTTCAAGGGCGCCAACAGGCGGCTGCAACACTGGAAAAAGGGGAGGAAGAGAAGTAATGGAACGTAAGGTATTTCAGCTTGGTGATGTGGTACAGATGAAGAAACCTCATCCCTGTGGTACCAATGAAATGGAGATTATCCGCATGGGGATGGACATTCGTGTGAAATGCACGGGCTGCCAGCACAGCGTGCTAATTCCTCGCGCCAAGTTCGAGAAGAATCTGAAGAAGGTCCTGCGGTCAGCCGAGGGCGGGACTAGCAATAATTAGGCTTGCAATAAGACAAGCTGCATGTTAAAATAAACCTTGCTGCGGAGAGGTACCCAAGAGGCCTAAGGGGGCTGACTCGAAATCAGTTAGGCGTGTCAAAGCGTGCGTGGGTTCGAATCCCACTCTCTCCGCCATTTAGATCTTAATATCAACTATCGAAGCCTTCGTTCCCCGAACGAAGGCTTTTTTGTTTCAATTTTTTTGAAAAACGTTTTGTTGTCCCGAACAAACAAAAAGAAGGACCCGGGGGTCCTTCTTTAGGAGGCAGCACATTTTTGATGTTCGGAATTTCTCTGTCTAAGCCCTAAAGTGACGATAGGCTTCGTGCTCGCTGCCGCTTTTTTAAGGCGGCAGCTGTTACTGTTCCCAACTTACAATAGATGCTGATTCAGAATTCCAGTGATTTGGTTCGACTACGAAGTCCAACGGAACCACACCTCTCTTTTGTACTGCCTGAGAATAGTATGTGCCAGCTGAGTTTTTTTATACATCCCTTTTTAAAAAAATTAATGGACCCGTGCTTTCTCAACCTTTTTCCACTTGCGGTTCTTATTGGTGGTTTCGGGAAAGGTATCACCCTTGTCCATGTGAATTCGCTTCGGATTCTGGATCTCAGTGTGGAAGCTGCGCGCTTCTCCGACCTCTGTGTACATACCGGGGTTAGGGGCTTTATCGCCCTTTTCGTATTCTGTCTTCTCACCCATGGTTATCATCCTCCTCTTGAGTAATTAAGTCCGTCTTTATTGTGTGCGGAGAGGGAGGGGTTCATGTACAGTAGCAAAGGATTGACTGCATCCAGAATATAGCTTGCACTCGACTGTTCATTTTGGTATATTAATATGGTTCGAGTTAATGTTTGTGCTCGATCCTTGCTCCTGACTCGATCAGGGGCCGCAGACCATAAGGAGGTGAAATTTATGCGCAAATACGAAGTGATGTACATTATTCGTCCTGACATTGAACAAGAAGCCGTTCAAGCAGCAGTCGAAAAATTCCAAGGCATCATCTCCAATGGCGGGGAAATTACAAAGCACGACGTGCAAGGTAAACGCCGTCTTGCGTATGAGATCAAGAAATTCCGTGATGGCGTTTATGTTTTGGTTAACTTCACTGCAGAACCTGCAGTTGTTACCGAATTGGAACGTATCATGAAGATTTCCGACGAAGTTATTCGTTATCTCATCACGAACGACGTTGCCTAAGATTTTGACAAGCTTTGTAATCAATCGCTCTAAAGGAGGGGAACAGAATTGTTGAACCGTATCATTCTGATCGGACGGTTGACCCGTGACCCAGAACTTCGTTATACTCCCGCTGGTGTTGCCGTAACACAGTTTACGCTTGCCGTAGACCGTAACTTTACGGGCCAGAACGGTGAACGTGAGGCAGACTTCATTCCAGTTGTAACTTGGAGACAGCTTGCAGAGACCTGTGCCAATTATTTGCGCAAAGGACGTCTGGCAGCCGTAGAAGGACGCATCCAAGTACGGAATTACGAGAATAACGAAGGCAAACGTGTATACGTTACTGAAGTTATTGCCGATAATGTCCGTTTCCTGGAATCATCGCAGAACCGTGAAGGTGGAAATACTTCAAGTGGTGCAGGTATGCCTGAAGAACCATTCTATGGTGGTGGCTCTGGTAATGGCGGTAACAGTGGACGCGGAAATAACAACAATTTCTCGCGTAACAACAATACTCAAGATCCTTTTTCGGGCGATGGTAAACCGATTGATATATCGGATGATGATTTGCCATTTTAATAAGGAAGGACTGAACTGACATGGCTTTCAAACAAAGAGAAGGCGGAGACAACGACAAGAGACCAGCACGTCGTGGTGGACGCAACAAGCGTAAAAAAGTATGTTACTTCACTGTGAACAAGATTACTCACATTGATTATAAAGATACTGAGCTTCTCAAGAAATTCATCAGCGAACGCGGAAAGATTTTGCCGCGTCGTGTAACAGGCACAAGTGCAAAATACCAACGTGCTCTTACCATTGCTGTAAAACGCTCGCGTCAAATCGCGTTGCTGCCTTACACAACGGAATAGTACGCTTTACAGAGGCAGCCGGGCAACCGGCTGTCTTTTTTGTTGTGCTCAGATTGTTGTGCTCAGACTGTTGTGTTCAGGAAAGGCGCCATAACTGACGTGTTCATTGCATCGACCCGAGAAGTTTGACGTTAACTGGATAATGTAGTAAATTACAATTATCCGATAACTAAAGGGGAAATTTTGATGTTGGTGAGCGTTCTTAACTAAGCAATTTCATATCACCTGAGGAAAAGGCAGCAAGGCCCGTCTTAACAATAAGGCGTGCTCTGTTTGAGTTCGCATGTTAGCGGTCTCTGATATCCGAAGGGTGAATGAGTTAGTTAAGAACACACGAAGCGTCGAATAGCCTGTTTACGGCTGTTGTTCTCTTTGTATTTAACCGTGCTCTTGCAGCACGGTTTTTTTGGTTCCATGGCCTCTGCAGCAGTTATGCAGTGTCCACAGGAGCTTAACAAAGGACAAAAGCTGGAAATGAGGGCAAGGACTGCCGTAGTGGCATTCTTTGCCCTTTTTTGCGTTGTGGGACAGTTAGGGACGAAGTGAAAGCAAGCCAAAGGAGGCAGGTAGCTTGGATAGACAAAGTATGGACACATTGGAATACAGATCTATTAAAGAGGAGCTTGGACATCACGCGGTTTCTTATGTTGGGAAGTGTTATGTTCAGGAATTGGCACCGATGAAGAACCTTGTGGGGATAAGGAGAGCGCTTGAAGAAACTGAAGAGGCCAGAGCTCTTCTGGATAGAGGGGCAAGTGTCCCCATTCCTTCGCTGGAAGGCATGGAATGGCTTATGTCCCTGATAGGAACAGGATATCTTTACAGTGAGAAGGATTTCACGGCGGTGGCCACTTTTCTGAACAGTTGCAGTCAGCTGCGCAAATATATGGCCTCCAAGGAGCAAATCGCTCCACGGATTGGCGCTTATGCGTCCTCGCTGATGGAGCTAAGGCAGGTACAGGATGAAATTAACCGCTGCATTCGTTTTGGTGCCATTGATGATGGAGCCAGTAAGGGGCTGGAACGGGCGCGAAAACGTCTGAAGGCGACCCGGCTGCGTCTGCAAAGAAAAATTGAGGGGATTATGTCCCGTCACCAGTCTATTTTGCAGGAACAGCTTTTCAGTATGCGTAACGGTCGATATGTCATACCAGTGAAACGGGAGTATCACAAGCAAGTCAAAGGGAGTGTGCTGGATCAGTCCACAAGTGGGCAGACAGTCTACGTGGAGCCTGATGAGGTGGCAGCGCTCCAGAACGAGCTGGATCTGCTGTCGGCAGAAGAAGCACGCGAGGAGGCCATAATTTTGAGCATGCTGACTGGTCTTGTAGAGGGGGAACAGGAAGCGCTACGGCTGAATATTGAGGTCACCGGGACGTATGATTTCATCTTCGCCAAAGCCAAATATGCCCGGAGTATCGGGGGAATCGCCGTTAAGCTGAATGAGCAAGGGGTTCTGGTCATGAACGGTGGACGGCATCCGCTGCTTAAAGAGATGATTCCCATCAACCTGAGCGTTGGCAGTGGCTATCAATCCCTGATTGTGACTGGACCTAATACGGGCGGGAAAACGGTGGTGCTTAAGACATTAGGCCTGCTGACGCTTATGGTACAATCTGGCCTGCTGATTCCGGTGGCGGAAGACAGCGAGTTTCCTATTTTCACCGAGATCATGAGCGTAATTGGAGATGGACAGAGTCTGGCGCAATCGCTCAGCACATTCTCGGCACAGATGAAGAGTATTGAAGGTATGCTGCGACATGCCGGGAAGGGCGTTCTGTTGTTGATTGACGAACTGTCGGCAGGTACTGACCCCGGGGAAGGGATCGCCCTCTCCATCGCGATTCTGGAAGAGCTGAGCCGCCAAGGGGCGAATATCATCGTCACTACTCATTATAATGAGTTGAAAAGCTTTGCCGCAGCCACTCCCGGATTTCAGAATGCACGAATGGAGTTTGACAAAGACACATTGCAGCCATTATATCGGCTAACCATCGGTGAAGCGGGTGAAAGCTATGCCTTGCAAATTGCAGAGAAGCTTGGTATTCGGGCCGAGGTGATCCGTCGTTCTCGGCAAATTGTAGAAGCACAGCAGGGGCAAGATCAGGAGACTACCATTCCATGGAATACCAAGCTTGTAAACCAAGCCAATGAGAAGGCACAGATAACGGGGAATGAGAATAAGAAAGGGTCGGAGGGCCAACAGCTTCAAGCTCCAAAACGGGATTTTGAAATAGGAGATGCCGTATTTGTTAGCTCGCTGGGGAGAACAGGTATTGTCTGCGCACCACGAGATTCGCTAGGGATGGTCGGCATAATGATTCAGAAACAGCGCCTAAGCGTCAATCATAAACGTCTTAAGCCGTACATTTCGAAGGAGGAGCTGTATCCGGAGGATTACGATATGGATATTATTTTTGAGAGCAAGGAGAACCGCAAGAAACGCAAGCTGATGAGCCGCAAGCACGTGGAAGGACTGACTGTCGAGCTGAAAGAGGATCGATAAAAAAACAACAAAGTTACAAGGGTCTGCCTGACGGGGCAGGCTCTTTTTCTCGCTATTTTGCCAAGGCGCGAGGTGTATTGGCTAAATTATAGGCTTCACTTTGCCGGGATTATTGTATATATTCTACTATAGTATGAGTATAGTGGTGACTACTAAACATTTTTAACAGACATATATTGAATTGACCAATGGTTTATTCTTCTTTAGAGGAGCGCCCCGTTATAATCCAAGGGGGTACTTTGTCTTTCATCCATCCTGTCACAGACATCTAAGGCATCACAGAATAAGAGAAGGGAAGGAACATATGATTAACAAGAGAAGAAGCGGGGTCACGCTGTGGCTGCTTATGATAGCAGTAGCAGTCCTGGTGTCCGCGTGCAGCGGAGGGGACTCCAGTAGTACTCTATCTGTTGCAAGCCACTCGGAAGCGGCAGAAAAGCCACAGGCGGGCGGTATTGTTACGTACGGATATGCTTCGCCGTTCCAGGGTCTATTTGAGCCTGCATTCTATGAAGGTGAAGATGATTATAATGTATTGCAATTCAGCACAGAAGCGATGTTCACCATAGAGGATGACTTATCAACGAAGCCGAATATCGCCACTTGGATGGAATCGGAGGATCACAAAGTATTCACTTTCAAGATCAAGCCGGGTATCCGTTGGCACAACGGGGATGAGTTGACGGTGGAGGACTGGAAGTTTGCACTGGAAACGATTGCAAGTCCCGACTACACAGGTTCACGTTATTATAGTGTGGAAATGATCCAGGGAGTGGAGGCTTATCATACCAGCAAGGCTAAGGAAATCTCCGGCATTAAGGTAGTTGATCCCTATACCATTCGAATTACGATGGCGACTGCACGGGTGAACTCGATCGACAATTTGTGGCCATACCCGATGAATAAGAAATACTTCACAGACGTTGAGGTCAAGAACATGCCGGACAGTGACCAGGTGCGGAAGCATCCCATCGGCATTGGTCCGTTTGAGATTACTGAGATCCAGCCTGGCCAGCTCGTGGAGCTGAAGCGTTTTGACAATTACTATCAGGGAAAAGCGCATTTGGATGGTGTACTGTACAAAGTGTCCGATGAGAAAATGATCACCAGTTTGTTCGAACAAGGTGAAGTTGATATCGAGACGGTGCCCCGCGATGCTTTTGAGAGCCTGAGCAAGCTGGATACTGTGGTTCTATTGCAGACACCGGAGCTATCGTATGAATATATCGGGTTCAAATTTGGACACTGGGATAACGATGCGCAGAAGATTGTCATGGATAATCCGAAATTCAAGGATAAAAGGTTACGGCAGGCTATGTACTACGCTCTGGACCGTCAAGGTATTATCAATGCCTATTCCTATGGGCTGGGCCGACTTATTGAAACACCGATTCCAAGAAGCAGTTGGGCCAAAATCCCGGATTCTGAGATCAATACGTATCCGTACTCGCCTGAGAAGGCCAAGGAGCTGCTGGATCAAGCAGGTTATTTGGATAGCGACGGGGACGGATGGCGTGAAGATCCGCAGGGCAATAAATTCAAAATCCACTATGATGCAATGATCGGTAGCTCAATGGCTGGGCCACGCACAGCGGCTATTATCCAAAACTGGCGGGATGTTGGACTGGATGTTCGATTGAGCGATGGAGGTCTCAAGGAGTATAATGCCTTCTACGATGCGGTAGAAAATGATGACCCCTCTATTGAAATGTTCAACGGAGTGTGGGGTCTAGCCAGTGATCCTGATCCATCTGGTCTGTGGCGGGAGAATGACCTGTGGAACTACCCAAGATGGTCATCACAGCGGAATGAAGAGCTAATTCGTGACGGAATTAGTATGAAATCTTATGATAAAGAATACCGTAAACAAGTGTACTATAAGTGGCAAAAAATGATTAATGAAGAAGTGCCGATGATCTTCTTCGCCGAACGGGAGACCATAACCGCAGTTAACAAGCGCCTGCAGGGCGTACGGGTCAACTCAATGGGCAATATTATTGAACCACAGAAATGGTGGATCAAGGAAGAATAGGGGCTGTGTCCCTGTCACTTAACCGCAAGCCGGGCTTTTGATATTAACCGGTTTGCGGTTTTTGTATTTTTATGGCGGTTATACGTTTCTTACCCGCATCATTTTGGTGAAAAGTAGGTATCCGAGGGGAATTTACCAAAAAAATATTTATTTTTTTCAAAAAATATGAAATCAAAATGGTGTTTCATTCGTCATATATATTATGGAGGATGACGACGATGAAGAGACGGAGCATAATATGGGCCTTAGTAGCCCTGCTAATCGTTGCCATACTTGTAGTGAGCCGACCGGAAGGTCTGGGGTTCAGGCCGCGCATTGACGCCAGCGCGGCTGTACTGCTGGATATGGAGAGCGACAGCATATGGATGGAATCGAACGGTGACAAGGCGATGCCCACAGCGAGTGTGACGAAGCTAATGACAGAGATGATTGTGCTGGATCGCATCTCCTCAGGAGCCATCCACTGGGACGACAAGATAACGGTTAGCCCCTATGCGGGATCTCTAGGGGGCGCAACACTATCCCTCAAACGGGGGGAAACTTATACGGTAAGAGAGCTGTTCGAAGGGATCACAGTGTATTCTGCGAATGATGCTGCTGTAGCTTTGGCTGAATATACGGCTGGTTCGGAGAACGCGTTCGTGGGGCTGATGAATGAGAAGGCCCGTAGCCTGGGGTTGTCGCCAGGTACGATTTTCACCAATGCCTCCGGGCTGGCATCGAGTGAACTAGGACCGAGCCGTCCGCCGGGATATGTTAGCGGCGAGACCTTGATGACAGCCAAGGACACGGCAAGGCTAGCGGCAGCTCTGATCCGCAGCCATCCCGAGGTGCTGAATGCCAGCAGCCGGACACAGATGCAGCTGAAGGCCAAGGGGCTGTATGCCAGCAATACCAACCTGATGCTGCCTGCCATGGGCGGAGCGTTTGCCTATGCCGGAACGGATGGTTTGAAGACCGGATATGATATCCGATCCGGCTACTGCATCGCAGGAACGGCTCAGCGTGACGGGCACCGGCTGATTGCCGTTGTGCTGGGGGCGGAGACCAGTCAGAGTCGTTTTGAAGCCGCAACGAGGCTGTTTAACCATGGATTTTACAAAAGTTTGCCGACCGGGGAGAGAGTGAAGCATATCCTGCATGCGACCTTTTCCTTACTGAGCTGGAGATAAAGCATCATGCCGATTTACATCATCGGTATGGTGCTTTACCACTAATACTGCCGTTTTTTGTTGTTTCTTTTTGGGCGCATAGTGATTACAATAGAAATATTGTTCTACAGGCAGACTCGAAGGAGAGCAATTTACATTTCCGGCCAAGCTTGAAGTCCAATGAAATTCCTAACGTTTATTTAATAATTGGTATGACCCTATTTCCGGAAAGGGGGAACAATAAGGCAACCGAATAGGGACAACTATCATTACAGCCGGAGAAGTCCTATCATGGGCGCCTGTGTTAGATGCAAAGGCGGCCATTGCCCATATATTGTTATTCGTTATTCTTTTATTCCACAATAAAGAAGGTCAAATCATGAAAAAGTTGAAAAAACGATATATCGCGTTAATTGTACTTGTGGTTCTCGTGACCGGGGGCTTCCTGTTCCGTAAACCTTTAATGGTGCTTGCGTTCGATTTGTTCCTCTCCGATCAAGTGGAGAGCAAGCTGGTAGAGAAATCCTATCAGCCTTTGGTGAATGACGACAAGCCCAAGCCGGAGCCTATCGTGTATAAAAATGATCCGTTCTCCCTTATGCTGCTGGGAACAGACCAGCGCGGTAATGAGACCGCACGGTCGGACAGCATGATCTACGCGGTGGTTCGCCCGGAGGATTACAAGATCCTGCTGGTCTCGATTCCGCGTGACACATATACGGAGATCATCGGGCATAACCGCAATAAGAAAGACAAGATCAACCATGCCTTTGCTTTTGGTGGCCAACAAATGGCCAAGGATACGCTGGAGGCCTTGCTGGGACATGATATCCAATATTATGCCACGATTAATTTCCAGGGGCTGAAGGACGCTGTTGATGCTATCGGCGGGGTGCCGCTGCCCATCAAGAAAGATATAGTTAACAAAGGCAAGGACCATGAGAAATTCACGATCAAGGGTGGCAAGTCGAATTACAACGGTGAAGAGGCACTGAACTATACCCGCTACCGTGAAGATAGCGACTTTAACCGGACTAAACGCCAGCAAGTGTTCATCGATGTGGTCGCGAATAAGATGCTGTCGATCAGCCAGATCGGCAACATTCCGGAGTTGCTCGATATTATGGGTGACAACTTCAAGACGGATATCGAGCCTTCCATGATTCTTGGTTTGGCCAAGAAGTTCATGGGTGGCAAGGAAATGGATATCTCCAGCTTCACGGTCATGGGTGAAAGTAAGCGTATAGACGGTATTTCTTATGACATTGTAGACCAAAAGGATTTGGATCAAGCTAAGCTGATGATCGATAACTGGATCAATGCGGGTACGCCAGCAGATCAGCTGATTCAGCCGGGTAAGGCTGGAAACGCGCTGGAGCCGAAGTCTACACCAACAGCAGAATAATTCTAATAAATTCATACCATAAGTTGAAAAAAGCAGCAGCCATTCATAATGTTAGTGGCTGCTGCTTGCTGTCTTCATGGTATAATGAGCTGGAACTATTCATGAGTTTCTGCGTATAATTACGGTGGCCCTATGACAAGGGGAAGGTTAGGCACGTTATTCCTTCGGAAATCTTTGAGGAGGATCAAGACATGAACATTGCATTTTTTCTGCTCCCGAAGCAGGAGGTGGCTTGTGTTACGCTGGACTCTACACTGCGGCAAACGCTGGAGAGGATGGAGCATCACCGTTATACAGCCATCCCCATACTGAACAGGAACGGAGAATACGCTGGAACGGTCACAGAAGGTGATCTGCTCTGGTATCTTAAGGATTCGGAAGGCAAGGTAACATTCGAGAACGCCTCCAAATATCAGCTTAAGGATGTACCACTCAGAATGAACAATAAGCCTGTATCCATTGAAGCGGATATGGAGGACCTGATCAACTTGGCCAAGATCCAGAATTTTGTGCCAGTCGTCGATGATATGAACCGGTTCATTGGCATTGTCCGCCGCAGCCAGATCATAGAATACTGTGAGAAGTTTGTCTCGCGGCAGTCACAGGAATCGTTATAACTAGCTTATCTTAGTCAGCCGAGAGAGCGAAACCAAGGCCTGTATTTCCGGCACCAGCGGAATGCGGGCCTTTTTTGGAAGTGCCGCTGCCGCCGGAGGGTTTGTGTGACCGCGATTTTTTTATGCTATAATGGAGAATAAAGCTTTTAGCCGGAGGTAGAGAGACGTGCCCAATGTGCCGAAGGATCTGGATGTAGCCAAACGCGCCAAGGTGATTGAATGGCTGAAAACCGAAGTAATTGATCAAGTCTCGCGGTTATTTAAAGCCTTATGGGAGGGTAGTACGACCCGTGTAGGTGACAGTCTGGCAAGCTTGCTTATGAGTTCTTACATTCTTGGGCGCAGACTCGGCATTTCTTATCGTGAAATGGATGATCTGCTGCTGGAGAAGCTAAGGAAACACCGCCAGGAAGGTCATCAACTGGAAGACTGGTACCAGGATATATCCGCATTAGAAGACCATATGCGTAAGAGGTGAATACTTTTGAAATTTCGTTGGACATCGGTGGCGTGGAGTATTGCTTATTTGCTCCTGCTGCTATCTCTATCGACCCCGCTGCTCATTATCACCACATTATTTATGATTGTTCCGGCTGTAGTGCTGTTCACCAGCCTCAGTACCAAGCAGTTTATTCTGCATGTAGTGCCGGTTCTGCTGATTATTGCTTTAATTACCCCGGTATATTTATTGATTGCGCTCTATTTCTTGATTCCCGCTCTGGTGATGGGCAGATGGTACAAAAGGCGTGCTTCGGCAATGTCCACCCTGCTGGCAGGGACAGTCACCATTCTTGGTGAGTTCTTGCTTATGCTCCTTCTGGGAACAACGCTGTTCCATTTTGACCTGACTGGCTATGTGAATGATGTGCTGGAAATGGTGACTTCACCAATGTCGCAGCTCGGCACGACCAATCCACTTCTGAACGATCTGAGCTTTTCGTCTGAAGATGTGCGGATGATCAGTCATATGACGATCCAGATGATTCCGATGACACTTATTGTCAGCTCCTTCATGATTGCTGTTATTACCCACTCCATTGTCCGTCCTATCCTGAACAGCATGGATTATGCGGTTCCGAAGCTCAAGCCTGCACGGGAATGGAGACTGCCGAGATCTTTTATCTGGTACTATCTGATTGGAATTGTGATTCAACTGATGTTCTCGGGTTCAAAAAACAACTATATGCTCATGATCGCCGCCAATCTGCTGCCACTTTTGCGAATCGGCTTTATGATTCAGGCCATCGGATTCTTCTTCTTTCTGGCGCATGAACGGAAATGGAATAAAGTGATGCCAATTTTGCTGGCGGTTCCTGTTATCTTGCTTCCGCCGCTACGGATCATCGGTATCATTGATCTGGTGTTCCCGCTGCGCGAGCTTGTGACGAAATCGAAACGATAGGGTGAGAGGTCATGCCTAAATTTCTGCAACGACGCTGGCACGGCTATCATACCGTCTGGGCGTTCATGCTGCTGCTGGTTCTTATCATAATCGTGAGCATCTATAACTGGGCTCTGGGGATCGTCAGCCTGTTTCTGGCAGGCACCTTGTGCTTCACGATGCTGAAGGCGGAGATCTCATTCCGCCGGAATCTGGTGGAGTATATCAACGGTCTGTCGTTTCGCATCAAGCGGATAGAAGGGGAAGCGGTCAGTATGCTGCCGCTCGGGATTATCCTCTATAGCGAGGACCGCACGGTAGAATGGCACAACCGGAATGCGGGCGATATCTTTGCCCGTAAGTCACTGGTTGGGGAGTCGCTTCAGGAACTCCTTCCCGATCTGATGCCTTCCCTCGCAGGAAGCGCACAGGGGAAGCGTGAAGTTGTCAAAGACGGGGCGGTAAAGGACCACCGTGTGGAGATTACCGTGGATGAGCGGTATTACCAGGTGGTGATAATCCCAAGTGAGCGCCTGCTCTATCTATATGAGATTACCGAGCTTGTTGTTCTGCGTGAACGTTATGAGGGCGAGAAGCTTGCCCTAGGTATAGTAATGATGGACAATCTGGACGAGTCGGCGCAGGGGATGGATGACCAGCAGCGGACCTCACTGATTGCCAAGGTAACGAGCGAGATTACTGAGTGGAGCAAGGAGTATGAGGTATACCTGCGGAGGCTTTCATCAGAGCGGTACCTCATGCTGCTGAATCACCGCAGCCTGCAGGCACTGGAGGAGAGCAGGTTCGTCATTCTCGACGAAGTGCGGGAGATGACCGCTGATCTGAAGGTGCCGATGACGCTGAGCATCGGGCTGGCCTTCGGGGCAGACTCTGCGAGCGAGCTTGGGGCGCTGGCCCAGTCCAGCCTGGACATGGCGCTGGGGCGGGGCGGCGATCAGGCGGCCGTCAAGTCCGGCCAGCGGCTGTCCTTCTACGGCGGCAAGAGCAACGCCGCAGAGAAGCGGACTCGGGTGCGTGCGCGGGTTATCGCCCACGCACTGCGTGATTTGATGCAGGAGAGCGACCGGGTGCTGATTATGGGGCACCGGACGCCAGACATCGATGCCGTCGGGGCATCGATTGGCCTGCTCAAGGCCGCGCAGATGTACAACGTGGAGGCCAACATTGTGCTGGAAGGGCCTAACCCGTCCATCACGCGTATGTTGGAACAGATCCGCAAGGATGAGGAGCTGCACAAGTCTTTCATCTCCACGGAGCAAGCTTTGCAGATCATGACGGAGCATACCCTGCTGATTGTGGTGGATACCCACAAGGCATCGATGACGATGGAACCACGGCTTGTGCAACACGCCAGCCGGATTGTGGTTGTCGATCACCACAGGCGGGGCGAGGAATTCATCAACGAAGCTGTGCTCGTGTACCTGGAGCCATATGCTTCCTCCACCTGCGAGCTTGTCACGGAGCTATTGCAATACATCCATGACAAGGTTCAGCTAAGCCCGCTGGAAGCGACGATGCTGCTGGCGGGAATCACGGTGGACACCAAGCATTTTGCGCTCCATACCGGATCGCGCACCTTCGAAGCCGCAGGGTTTCTGCGCCGGATCGGCGCGGATACGATCCTTATCCAGCGAATGCTGAAAGAGGATCTGGAAGAATACATCTCTAAGGCGGAGATTATCAAGCATGCGCGGATGGTCTACGACCATATTGCGCTGGTAGTGACTCAGCCGGGGATGAAGATTCCCCAGCTTCTAATTGCACAGACGGCGGATACGCTGCTGGGCATGACCAATGTGGTAGCGTCCTTCGTCATCAGCGAGCGGCCTGACGGCCTGATCGGTATCAGCGCCCGTTCACTTGGGCGGATGAATGTGCAGGTCGTAATGGAGAAGCTGGGCGGAGGCGGGCATTTATCGAATGCCGCCGTCCAATTGGAAGGGAACTGCAAGGAAGCAGAGGCCAGACTGCTTAAGGTGCTGGCAGAAATTGAAGCGAAAGAGGGTCTGTTCGAATGAAGGTCATTTTCTTAAAAGATGTTAAGGGACAAGGTAAAAAAGGTCAGGTTAAAGAGGTATCTGAAGGCTACGCTACTAACTTCCTATTGCCACGCGGTCTGGTTCGCCCAGCTACGGAGGGCAATGTGAAGGTGCTGGAGAATCAGGCTGCTGCTGAACAGCGCCGCAAGGATAACGAGAAGGAAGAAGCTCAGAACCTTGGCAAGAAGCTGGACGAGCTGACGCTGACTATGAAGGCCAAAGCTGGCGAAGGTGGCCGCTTGTTCGGTGCTATTACCAGCAAACAGATTGCAGAAGCCTTGGCTTCCGCAAACGGCATCACCGTGGATAAACGCAAAATTGAGTTGAACGAACCTATTCGTCATCTGGGCGTAACCCAGGTAAGTGTGAAGCTGCATACGGAAGTAAAAGCTACGCTTAAGGTTCAGGTAACGGAGGAGTAAGATGGGCGGAGATCTCTTTTTCGATCGGATTCCCCCGCAGAATCTGGAGGCAGAGCAGGCTGTCATCGGCGCGATTCTACTCCAGGACGAGGCGTTAATTACCGCAATGGAGCGGGTGAACACCGAAGACTTCTACGATAAACCGCATCAGATGATCTTTGAAGCGATGGTGCAGCTCGGAGAAGAGAGCCAGCCGATTGACCTTGTTACGCTGACCGCCAAGCTGCAGGATAAGGGCGAGCTTGAGGATATCGGAGGTGTCAGCTACTTGGCTAAGCTGGCACATGCGGTGCCGACTGCGGCCAACGTGGATTATTACGCACAGATTATCGAAGAGAAGGCGATGCTGCGACGGTTGATTCGTACAGCGACGCAAATTGTGAGCGAGGGGTATACGGGCGGCGAAAATGTCGGTGATATGCTGAGCGATGCCGAGCGGAGGATTCTGGAAATCTCCAACCGCCGCAGCGGCAGCGGGTTCGTCGCCATCCGCGATGTCCTGATGGAAGTCTTCGAGCGGGTTGAGGTGCTCCATCAGAATAAGGGTAACACCTCAGGAATCCCTTCCGGGTTCGCCGATCTGGACAAGATGACGAACGGCTTCCAGCGGAATGACCTTATCATCGTAGCGGCACGTCCTTCCGTAGGGAAGACGGCCTTTGCGCTCAACATCGCCCAGAACGTCGCGGTTCGTGCCAAAGAGACCGTTGCTATTTTCAGTCTGGAGATGGGTGCAGCCCAACTCGTACAGCGGATGATTTGTGCCGAGGCGAACCTGGATGCCAACCTTATGCGTACTGGTGACTTCAAAAGCGACGATGATTGGTCCAAGCTGACAATGGGAATTCAGTCCTTGTCAGAGGCTGAGATCTATATTGATGACACGGCGGGGATTACAGTCACGGATATTCGTTCCAAATGCCGTCGGTTGAAAAAGGAAAAAGGACTTGGCATGATCCTGATCGATTATCTACAGCTGATTCAAGGGCGCGGCAAGGCCGGCGAGAACCGTCAGCAGGAAGTCTCGGAAATCTCCCGGACCCTGAAGATGATTGCCCGTGAGCTGGATGTGCCGGTTATTGCACTGTCACAGCTCAGTCGTGGTGTGGAACAGCGCCAGGATAAACGACCGATGATGAGTGACTTGCGGGAATCGGGTTCTATCGAGCAGGATGCCGATATCGTTGCCTTCCTGTATCGTGACGATTATTACAACCAGGAGACCGAGAAGAAGAACATTATCGAGATTATCATTGCCAAGCAGCGTAACGGACCAGTGGGTACGGTAGAGCTGGTATTCCTTAAGAATTTCAACAAGTTCGTCAACTATGAGCGAGCTCATGCAGAACCATTTGCAGGTTAAACCTAATTCTGACAATACCCGAACGATTGTACATTTCGATGTATAATCGTTCGTTTTTATTTGACTTTAAAAATGACGACTGGTACACTGATTATTGTGCTTTAACGGGAAAAACCGCTGAAGCACCCGCAAGGGCTGCGTACATAATATCATTGTTAAGGGCCCATATTATGAAAAATAATGGTGCTGTTTGTGAGCACCTACGGAGGAATGAACATGTCAACAGTAGTCGTCGTGGGAACACAATGGGGAGACGAAGGTAAAGGGAAAATCACTGACTTTCTGGCGGAGAGCGCAGATGTGGTCGCCCGGTATCAGGGGGGCAACAATGCCGGTCACACGATTCTGATTGACGGTAAGAAGTTCAAGTTGAGCCTTATTCCATCAGGTGTATTTTATAAAGAGAAGACTTGCGTGATCGGCAACGGGATGGTTATCAACCCGGCAGCGCTGATCGAGGAAATTAATTATATTCATGAGAACGGCTTTGACACAGAGAATCTGGTTATTAGCGATCGTGCTCACGTAATCATGCCATATCATATGTTGCTTGACGCACTGGAAGAGGACCGTAAAGGCCCGAACAAAATCGGAACTACCCGCAAAGGGATCGGCCCTTGCTACATGGATAAAGCTGCCCGTAACGGTATCCGGATTGCAGATCTGATGGATGCTGAAGAGTTCGAATTACGCCTGCGCCATCTGGTGACAGAGAAGAATCAGATCATTACTCAAGTCTATGGGGCGGAAGCACTGGACGTTGAGGAAATTCTGACCCAATACCTCGGCTATGCTGAAGTGCTGCGCAAGTATGTGACAGACACCTCGGTTGTCTTGAATGATGCCATCGATAACGACTCCAAAGTGCTGTTCGAAGGCGCACAAGGGGTTATGTTGGATATCGACCAAGGTACGTATCCGTTCGTAACTTCCTCTAACCCATCCGCAGGTGGCGTGTGCATTGGCTCCGGCGTGGGTCCATCGAAGATTCAACAAGTTATTGGGGTAGCCAAATCTTACACTACCCGTGTTGGAGACGGCCCGTTCCCAACTGAACTGAACGATGCTATCGGTGATACGATCCGCGAGACCGGACATGAGTACGGTACTGTTACAGGTCGTCCTCGCCGTGTAGGTTGGTTCGACAGCGTCGTGGTACGTCATGCTCGTCGGGTTAGCGGAATTACCGGCTTGTCTTTGAACTCCTTGGACGTTCTGAGCGGTCTTGAGACGGTTAAAATCTGCACAGGCTACAAATACCGTGGCGAGATCATCACACACTACCCTGCAAGCCTGAAGATGCTGGCTGAATGCGAAGCAGTGTATGAAGAGCTGCCAGGCTGGAGCGAGGATATTACAGGTGCGAAGACGCTGGCTGATCTTCCTGAGAACACTCGCAAATATGTTGAGCGTGTATCGGAGCTGACAGGTATTCCGATTGCGATCTTCTCCGTAGGACGCAACCGTGAACAGACAAATCAAGTATTGCCAATCTATATCTAATGTCAAAGGGGCCTCTTTAGAGGCTTCTTTTTTTGTTGTCTTTTTCCTGATTTCATAGCTACCTCAAGGTTTCCCGAGGCCTGTTCCCGTCAATACTGGAGAGATGGATGTAGAAGCGGCATGATCCTTAGGGATCAGCGTTGAACAGACACTAAGGGAGTGGTAAATATGAGACTGGTAAAACGTACGCTAGCCGTATGCATGATTGTCGTGCTGGCAAGCACCCTTTCAATCCTGACGACGGGGGTTGTGGTGAATGCCTACATTCAATCGGTGCTGGCGAGCTTTGACATCAAGCTGGAAAAGCCTGCACCTGGCATTGTCGGGATGATGCGGAGCCTGATGGGGACGAAGGAAAAGCCTGCTGTGGCAGAAGCTGTGAACGGGGACAAGGGTAAAGCGACACAGGATAAGGGCAAGAGTGGTAGCAACAAGGATACGCCAAAACCATCAAGTTCCCCGGCCAGTGGCGACAAGCCCACGGAGGAGAAGGTACCAGAGGATGCGCTCCCTGTCATGGGGCAGATTGCTGGCGAGTCCGCAGATGCCCAGAACCAAGGGGGAAGTGCCCTGGACCAGCAATTGGTGATGACCCCGGAGGCTATGCGTGATCTGAAGGACAATTTGCCGTCTGCAGAGAAGGTTAACATTTTCAATATCCTGATGAACAAGCTGCCACAGGAGGAAATGCAGAAGATCTCCGTTATGATGGAGGACGGACTGACGGAGGCGGAGGTCAAGGAAATTCAGGCGGTTATCGCCAAGTATGTGGACCCCAAGGAATATAATGAGTTGATGAAAATGCTTACTCCTACGGTGCCGGAAACTTCGCTGCACTGAAATCTGTCATTATTTGGACACGAAATTACCCTGTAAAGCCTATACTACTGGAAAAAACCCGCGTTTTCAGCGGGTTTTTCCATGTCAGTAAAGTTGAAAATCCTCGGCTGGCTATGTTAAAGTAGACAAGGATTGAATAAGGTTAATATTTTGTAACCTTTTTTCGTAGCTACAGACTAGAGAGAACCATACAAATCGATGCAGCATAGAAGCAGCAATTTATACAGCAGAGGATACACATGGGATCGCAATTTTAAGCTTGGTCGCTGACCTGCGGCATGGAGATGCAAGCTGAAAGGGAGAGTTTCATGAAAGGATTCAAGTTAATACGCCGGGTGGGGAAGCTGCAGAACAGCGCGGAGATGCCTGCGGAGTCCGGTGTGAAGGATGTTCATGAAGAAAGAAAGCCCCGAAGACGGTGGCGTTACTGGGCACTGGCTTTAGCTGGGGTGGCGCTGCTCACCATCTTTGCCATCAATGCAGAGAAGAAGTACGTTGCTGCTAACACGGAGTCCTTTTACCGGGTAATGCTGCGTGACAAGGAGATCGGTACAATCGGTGACACCGGTGAGCTGTCCGCCCTATTCGAGAAGAAGAGACTGGAGTATCAGACTAAGTACCCAGGAGCGCTGATGGTTGTACAGACGGACGGGATTACGACGAAGCCTGATCAGGCTTACAAGCCTAAGGTTGAAAGCGAAGCCACTCTAAAGAAATTGGATGGCATGCTCAAAGCCTACGCGGTAGGTGTACAGCTGATGGTGAACGGTAAAGCCGTCGGCATCGTTAAGGATCAGGAAACGGCTAATGCCGTGTTGCAAGGTGTGAAGCAGCATTATGTACCAGAAACGGGAGCATCACAAGGCGCTCAGCTGAAGCGGACGGCGGCGAGCGGGAAAGCGGTGGCCTCTGGGTCTAAAGCCTCACCGGAGCTGGTGGGATCGGCGAAGATTCGTGAACAAGTGACGATTGAACCAGCCAAAGCAGACCCGAACAAGGTGCTGGGCGTGGAAGAAGCGATCAAGGTGCTGACGGAAGGCAAGGATGCTCCGCTGATTTATGAGGTTCAGGAAGGTGACACCATTTCGGCTATCGCCAAGCGGTTTGGAATCACACAGGCTGATATTTTCCGTAACAATCCTGGGGTCAAGGAATTGACACTACAGATCGGGGATGAGCTGCAGCTCACGGTACCCCAGCCGGAGCTTACCGTTGTAACGGTAGAGAAGGTGTCCGAGCAGATTGTTACGGAACCGGAAGTGATCGTGCGTACAAGCGATCTGTTGGAAGCCGGGAAGAGCAAGGTGGTTCGTCCCGGACAAACCGGACTTAAAGAGATGGAGTACCGGTTGACTAAGGAGAACGGAGTCGTGGTGCAGGAGGAATGGCTGGGCCAGACGGTGCTGAAGGACTCACTCCCGGAGGTTGTATACCGGGGCACCAAAGTGGCCAAGCAAGCATCTGGCACCAAAGCGGCCGTGCAAGCCTCTGGCATCAAAGCGGCCATGCAATCATCGGGTATGTTTGCATGGCCGGTTAGCGGGGCTACGATCTCCAGCAGCTTTGGTGAACGGTGGGGCCGTGCCCATAAGGGTGTAGATCTGGTGTCCGGTAATCGGAAGATCAAGGCCTCGGATGCCGGCACGGTGTCCTTTGCGGGTGTGCAGAGCGGCTATGGCAATGTAGTGATTATTAATCACAACAATGGCTATGAGACTTATTATGGCCACCTCAGCAGTATTGCTGTATCCCGGGGACAGCGTCTGGAGCAGGGCGCGACGATTGGCGTCATGGGCAGCACGGGACGTTCCACAGGTACGCATCTGCATTTCGAGATCCGTAAGAACGGATCGGCATTGAATCCTATGAAGTATTTAAAATAATTCATATCTTCTAACAGGCCGTCCGAGACTTCCTTCGGGCGGCTTCTGTTTTCCCTCGGCAGACTGCTTAATTGGGAGGATGTGAGGCCACGGCAGGTATGTTAGAATAAAGGAATGTAAGCAAGTACAGAGAGAAAGGTGAAGCCGCATATGCAGATGGGAACGATTCTGGTTGTGGACGATGAGCAGCCTATTGCTGATATTTTGAAATTTAACCTTGAAAAAGAAGGCTATGAGGTCATTTGTGCCTTTGATGGCAATAGCGCAGTAGAGTTGGCTTTGTCCAAACGGCCCGATCTTATGCTGCTGGATCTGATGCTTCCCGGCAAGGACGGGATGGATGTATGCCGGGAGGTACGCTCGGCCCATCTGGATATTCCGATCATAATGCTCACAGCCAAGGACGGGGAGATCGACAAGGTACTCGGGCTGGAGCTGGGGGCCGACGATTATGTAACCAAGCCGTTCAGCACGCGTGAGCTGCTGGCCCGGGTTAAGGCGCAGATGCGGCGGCAGCACAAGCCCAGTGCGGCAGAGACGCTCAGTAACGAGCCTCCTGTAGCCAAGCAGGGCATTCACCATTTCGATTTGTTTATAGATACGGATATGTACATGGTTTATAAAGATGGAGAAGCGCTCGATCTGACGCATCGGGAGTACGAGCTGCTCTACTATATGATCCGCCATGCTGGCAAGGTCATGACCCGGGAGCATTTGCTACAGGCCGTTTGGGGCTTTGAATACTTCGGTGATGTGCGGACCGTGGATGTTACGATCCGGCGTCTGCGGGAGAAGATTGAGGAGAACCCCAGCAAACCGGAATATATCTTTACCCGACGCGGTCTTGGTTATTTGATGCATAGCCCCAAAAACGGAGGGTTAGGATGAAGGGACTGTCCTTTTTCCGGACGATTCAAGCCAAGTTCATTATCATTTATGTCCTGCTGATCTTGATTGCGATGCAACTGATCGGCGTCTATTTTGTCAGCTCGATGAAAAATTCACTGACCGACAACTTTACGAAGGATCTCAAGGCGAGAGCCGAGATGCTGTCCATTCTGACTGCAGACAAGTTCGGTAGTGAGGCTGGTACCATCGATGAGGAGACAGCGGTAGAGAGTCTGCGCGGAATGGTGAACAATCTCTACATTAACGGTGCCGAAATACAGGTGCTGGATGCCAACGGTAAGATTATCACGACGTCTGTCCCTTCACAGAATGACTATGTAGGTCAGCGAAATACGCAGACCGTGGTCAGCCGTGCCCTTCAAGGCATTAGCGACAATGAGGAATATATTATCGGCGATGACAATGTACGCAAGAAGGTCGTTGCAAAGCCGGTACTCTCCGGCGGTAAAGTCGTGGGCGCTATTTATATCGCTGCCGATATGAAGGATCTCTATGCCACGATGAGCCGGATTAACAGTGTATTCATCTCCGGCCTATTACTTGCGCTGACCCTTACGGCGGTGCTTGGCGTTATCATTGCCCACACATTCACACAGCCGATCAAGGAGATGACTCGTCATGCTACGGCAGTGGCTGAAGGGCGCTTCAACCGGAAAATGCCCGTCTTTGGCAATGACGAGATCGGTCAGCTGAGTCAGGCCTTCAACTATATGACAGGCCGATTGCATGAGGCGCTGTCACAGAATGAGGAAGAGAAGGAGAAGCTGGCCTCCATTCTGACGAACATGAGCGACGGCGTGGTGGCAACCGACGAGACAGGCGTGGTCATTCTGATGAACCGCCGCGCCGCGCTGATGCTGGGTGCCGAAGGGCCGCTCCCAGAGGGGGCGCCCTTGAATGAACTACTCGGCTTGGACCCTGAGCAGGCCGGAGCCTTGCCGCGTGACAATGCCCATTCGGCCATGCTCCGTTTGTTGCCGATGGACGGTGGTGACCCTAATATTGTGCGGGTCACCTTCACGCCGATCCACCGCCGGGAAGGCGGGATCGCAGGAACGATCGCCGTGCTCCAGGATGTCACGGAGCAGGAGAACCTGGAGGAATCCCGCCGCGAGTTCGTGGCGAATGTATCGCATGAGCTGCGTACGCCGCTCACGACGATCAAGAGCTATGCCGAGGCGCTGGATGACGGCGCACTGGATGATCCGCAGCTGGCTGCCCGCTTTGTCGGAGTCATCCGCAATGAGACAGAGCGGATGATCCGGCTCGTAACGGATCTGCTGCATCTATCGCGGCTGGACTCCAAGGAGGCTCTTCTGCGTATACAGCAGACGGATGTGGCCGAGATGCTGGAGGATGTGGCAGACCGTTTCTCCTTCCAGATCCGGCAGAAGCGGATCAATATCCGTACGAAGGTGCGCAAGGAGGCTGCTTCCGCTTGGCTGGACCGTGATCAGATTGATCAGGTGCTGGGCAATCTGGTGTCCAATGCGCTCAAGTATACGCCCGAGGGCGGCAGTATTGAGCTGGAAGCCCTGCAGAATGAAGAAGGGATGCTATCGATCTCTGTGCGAGATTCCGGAATCGGGATTCCGAAGAAGGATATTGAGCGCATTTTTGAACGCTTTTACCGGGTAGATAAGGCCCGCTCACGCAACATGGGGGGAACCGGTCTTGGACTCTCCATTGCCCGGGAAATTGTGAAGGCGCACGGAGGCTCTATTTCCTTGCAATCTGAAGTCGACCAAGGCTCGAAGGTGACCTTCACGCTGCCTCTGAACGAGCAAAGGGGGAGTGAAGCGTGAAGGAGAGAGTAAAGACATGGATTCTTGCGCTGCTCGTCCTCAGCAGTCTCGTAGAGAGCTATTATCTGATATATCGCTTGCCGGGCAGCGACTCGGCGGTGATGTCGGAGAATTTGTATGTAAAGACAGACAACATGGGACCGGAGGAAAAGGTAGAGAACCTGCTCTATCCCGACAAGATGATTATTCATATGGGCGAGGACAAGCATACGCTGTTTTATCCTAGCTCCACGTTCTACAACTTGATCATCAATCGGTTGAAGGGCCGCACCTTCGAGAGCTTCCAGCGCCGGTCGGTGGACGACTTCGACTGGAATAAGATCCGCAAAGAGAACCCGGGCATTGAGCTTTCCTTCGGTGCAGGGATTCCTGTAACGCTGCTGCAACGGGTGATGCAGCTCTCGCCCGATTCCTTGTTCGCCGGGGAGAGCATCGACCGAATCTGGATCTACAATGTCAAGAATGATTCCAAAGCGCATGCCATCTTCTTCAGTACGAGAGGCGACATCGTCTATGAGGCGGCTAAAGCCGACTTGACCGTGCAGGACGTTCAGCAGCATGTGGATTTCGGCAAGAACTGGACGCTATATACGACGGCGAACGGCGATTATTATGTACCGACAGACAAGCTGTCGCTGGTAGAGGTCGAAATTCCTTCTGGTTTGTATACTATTGAGCAAATGCAGAGCAATCTCTTCTTCGATACCAGCAGCACGCGGTATATTCGCGAGAAGGACGGATCGGAGATCTATACAGACAGTAAGCGCAGTCTCCAGGTGGATCAAGAGCAGAACTGGATGAGTTACAGTGATCCGGCGGCCTTGCCAGCCGGGGAGAGTACGCCTGCGAAGGATGCGCTGGAAGCTGTGGACTTCGTGAACCAGCATGGAGGCTGGAATGGAACCTATCGGCTGGCTGCGGCGGAAGACGAAACGCAGGACCAACTGCCAATAGGGGACGGTAACAAGGAGCGACGGGTATCTTTTCAACAATACTATGGTTCTTACCCTTACGGCTCCTATCCGATCCTGAACCGCCCGGAGCTGAAATTCGGTGTGATTCATTTGGAACTGCAGAAGGGGACTGTCTCTTCTTATGAGCGCTCTCTGTTGTATCTGAACGAGAATCAGGCGGTGAAAAAGGTGGCCGAGCTATCGGGGGGCGAAGTACTGCTTAGCCGATTGGCCCAAGTCAGCAAGACCTCGCCGATTCAGGATTTAACACCGGCCTATATCCCTTCGCTGAAGGGAGAGAAGCTGCAGCTGGTGCCGGTATGGAAGGTTACGCTGCGTGACGGCAGTATGTTTACGCTGGATTAAGCTATTCACTTGAAGGAGGAACGGAGATGGATTGGGGAAGAGCCAAAAATGTGCTGATCTACGCTTTTTTACTGTTGAATATGCTGCTGTGTTATCAACTGTGGATCGACCTACGCGATCAGGTCAGCGCCAATCTGGATTTCACTTCCCTCTCCGAAACTACACAGCAAGTGATGGAGCAGAAGGGAATCCGTATTCTGTGCCCAATCCCGGCGGCAACGCCGCAGCTTCCTGGCATTACATACCGCTACTCCGGGGATGAGCAGAGCGAGCAGCCAGTTCTGCTCAAGCGGCCGATAGACAGTAAGCTGATCTTTACATTCTCTGAGCTTAGTCGTGAGCTGCAAAATGAAATACCTGATATTTCTAATTACCAGTTCGATCCATTGGAGAGCGGAGCGGGCAAATTCGTGCTGCATCCGCTGGTGAAGAAGGAATGGCCGCTGTTTAGGGTCAGGCTGGAGTTAATCTACAACAACCAGAAGATTGTGGCGTACCGAAGTCCCAAAATCGAGATAGGGCTGGGCAGCAATGAGGATGTGCAGAAGGTGCTTCCGGCGTCTAACGCCCTGAGCAGTCTGATTGAGAAATATTTTCCTCCGGACACGGCAGTCAAGGAAATTCAGCTGGGCTATTACGGGGAATTGTTCAATTCCGAAAGCCAGGTGGCTGCCCCGATGTGGCGGTTCATGCTGGAGAATGGCAAGTCCTATTATGTGGACGCCATCAGCGCGGACATCATCAGTCCCAAGACAACAGATTAGAACCTCTCTGCCGCCTTGGCGGCACCATCAGAGGATTGAATTTCATGGGAGACCGATATTCTCTAGTGAAATATAGAAATATCGTGATTTCAGGATAGAAGGAGTAGTAAACATGGGGATATCTTTTTCAGTATTGTCCAGTGGTTCTACAGGTAACGTGACCGTGGTACGCAATGGGGAGACAACGCTGATGATTGATGCGGGTCTTAGTGCGAAGCGGATCGACGAGCTATTGGGCATGCGTGAGCTGACCGGGCAGGATATTGACGGGATTCTGGTGACCCACGAGCATTCCGATCATATCAAGGGGCTCGGGGCTATGGCCCGTAAATATGAGCTGCCCATCTACGCCAACACCAATACCTGGAGAGCCATCGAGAAGGGCATCGGGAAAATACCGGACCATCATCGCGTGATTATGGAGACCGGACAGCAGAGGGATTTCGGCAGTCTGCGTGTGGAGTCGTTCGCAATCTCCCATGATGCCGCAGAGCCGGTGGGCTACAACTTTTATGATGGCAAAGAGAAGCTGTGCGTAGCTACAGACCTGGGGTATGTCAGCGATAAGGTAAGGATGGCGATTGCCGATTCCGATGTGCTGGTGCTAGAGGCTAACCATGATATCGAGATGCTGCGGATGGGACGCTACCCTTGGAACACCAAACGCCGTATTCTCGGCGACATGGGCCATCTCTCCAACGAAGCTGCGGGCGCAGCCCTGAGTGAGATCCTGACGGGGCGGACGAAACGCACCTATCTGGCGCACTTGAGCCTGGATCATAATATGATGGATCTAGCGAAGATGTCTGTGCGCGGCGCCATGGAGGACCGGGGTTGCTTCTACAAAGACAGCGAATTTAAACTATGCGAGACTTATTATGACCGCCCTACGCCATGGGATACGGTGAGCCAGCCATAAGCTGGTCCAGTTCGGATGTCTTGTGTTCCAGTTCCTGACGAGTGATCAGGCCCTTGTCGATCAACAGCTCGATGACGGCACTGAGGGCATGTGTCATATGGTAATGCTCATCCTTCAAATCACCAAGCTTACCGATAAATTGCACCAAATCCATGTTTAGTGAAGAGGATTCCATTTCTTTGCACTTCCTTTGGGGATGAGATAGGGGTTTGGGAAAAATGTGCAGAATAATTACGGCGGAAAAGCCGCGAAAGCGTGCCCGCCTGTGATACAATCAATACAGAGCGTTTAGGCGTAAGTGACAATTGGAGCTTTCTACTATTGTAGTCTTTTAAGTCGTAAAATATTCCCTGATTGAAAGAATATGAGACCCCTACGCTTGGAATCCGCCTATTTGGGTGAATGGATAAAGTGAAACCTTTTGGCACTCTTTGGAGTCTTGAAAGAGTACGAAGCCGTTCGGGTGTTGCTTGGCGTTCAGGTATGAATGCAGTAGCAATAGAGGGGAGAGGATTACAGTTGGGATTGTTTGATGATGATTTTTATTCAACGAAGGTACCACGGCGGAGCAGAGAACAGGACAAATCCAAAGGCTTTTCACGCGGGTGGCGTACTAGCAGATCGCGCCGTAGTCTCTCAACATGGCAGATCTCTGCAGTTAGCTCCGTAATCAGTGCGGTGGTAGCAGTATTGCTGTTCAGCCTGGTGACCGGGCAATGGGCGCCGGAGCGAGCAAAAAGCTCAACCGTCATTGAGAACGTGACGCCGAGCAGTGGCGATCCTTATGATCGTATTATTCAGGCGGCGGCGATGGTCCGTCCTGCCGTAGTAAGTATCGTTAACCACAAGGAAGATAACAAGGAACAGAATATTCTGGATCAGTCCTCACTGGGCTCCGGAGTTATTTATAAGAAAGATACGAATAAGGCCTACATCATTACCAATAACCATGTCGTTCAGGGAGCAGGCAAGCTGGAGATTGTTACGGTGGCTGGGGAGACCCGCAGAGCCGAACTGGTCGGCGCAGATAAGGTAAGCGATATTGCTGTGTTGTCCATTGACGCCAAGGGAATCAACACCGTGGCCCAGATTGGCGATTCCTCCAAGCTGCGTCTTGGAGAGACCGTCATAGCCATTGGCAATCCGCTTGGTCTTGGTGACACGCTGACTTCTGGCATTGTAAGTTACACGGAGCGGAAGATTCCGGTCTCTCTCAACCAGGATGGTGTATACGACTGGGAGCAGGAGGTCATCCAGACCGATGCGGCTATCAATGAAGGCAATAGTGGTGGTGCGCTGGTAGATCTCAACGGCAAGGTAATCGGGATCAATACGATGAAAATTTCGGATACTGGTGTAGAAGGGCTTGGCTTTGCCATCCCGGCCAATCATGTTATGGAGACGGCGGAGGAGCTAACCAGCAAGGGGAAAATCGCACGATCCTATCTCGGTGTCTACACTGTGGATCTGAACAATCCATATGTCCCGCTGGCTGAAGATCAACGCAAGGAACTGAACCTGCCTGCGGCGGTTAAAGATGGTGTAGTTGTACTCGATGCTGTTGGACCGGCAAAGGTTGCGGGCCTCCAGTTCAATGACGTTATCACAAAATTTGACGGAGAGCCGATTACTTCTACCCTTTCACTGCGGAAGTATTTGTATAATCACACCAAGATCGGTGACGAATTGCAGATCACTTTTTACAGAAATGGGGTTCTGAAGCAGGTCTCGGTAAAACTTTTGGAGAAACCTGAGGAATAAAACCTTCAGAAATGGTATATAATGATACAGCAGTCATGACCAGACAGGCTGACAGCCCTTACATTGGGAAGTCAGCCTTTTGTGGGAAAAAACGGAGATATTCGGATGGGTCAGCTTGCCTTTACTCCGCAGGTGTGGTACTATGAAAACAATCATACATTTGATACCTAATTCTCGCGTTGAAAAGGGCTGTCAATTTAAGTAATATACAACCTTTTTCAATGTGTGAATTTTTTCTTTGTTTGAAGATAAAAAGAACATATTAATTTAAATTTGTGGAGGTTACACACATGCAAACAGGTACAGTTAAATGGTTCAACGCTGAAAAAGGATTCGGATTTATCGAAGTTGAAGGCGGTAGCGACGTATTCGTACACTTCAGTGCGATCACTGGCGAAGGCTTCAAAACTTTGGACGAAGGCCAACGCGTTGAATTCAACGTTGTTCAAGGCAACCGTGGTCCACAAGCCGAAAACGTTGTAAAACTGTAATAATAGAAGATACCGTCCCCGCTTGTTGAAAGTTGGGACGGTCTTTTTTTAACAGAATTCAACACCTATGTAAAGGCTCCGTATTGGGGCTTTTCTTATTATTATAGAGGTGTAAGCATAAATCTTAACATTTTGGGGTATCATGTATCGTTAATCCACTTGTGGCATAAAGGAAGGAGGAACGGCAATGAACTACCGGAAGAAACCCGTGGAGGAAATCCCGGAAGAGAATACCGCGATTTGGGCCTGTACGAACGAGGGGTGCAATGGATGGATGAGGGACAATTTTGCTTTTGACACTGTACCTTCTTGTCGTCTCTGCAACGCTCCGATGGTCCGCAGTATGAAGATGCTGCCGCTGCTGCTCAATTCCAACGGTGATCTAAAGTCGCTGAAGAAAGGTATTTCCATTACGTGACGGGCGCCTTTATGAGCCAAGCCTAGTATAGAATAACGCACAAACTCCAAGACGGTTAAACCGTCTTATTTTTTTTGCTTTCTTGTCACTACTTTGTGATATTTGTCACAAAATTTATATTTTTATAGCTAAATTAGAGCGTATAATGTGATTTACATCACACGTTACCCTTAAAATTTTTGACAAAATAGACGTATTGATAAGGGAAAGGGAAGGGGAGAAATATGGATACAATCATGCTGTCACGTATTCAATTTGCGTCGACGACAATTTTTCACTATTTCTTTGTGCCAGTGTCTATTGGGCTAGCGCTTTTGATTGCGATCATGGAGACTATGTATGTAAGAAAAGGCGATGAAGAGTACAAGAGAATGGCGCAATTCTGGGGAAAGCTGTTCCTCATAAATTTTGCGGTCGGGGTAGTTACAGGTATTCTGCAGGAGTTCCAGTTCGGGATGAACTGGTCAGATTATTCACGATTCGTCGGTGACGTGTTCGGTGCACCACTGGCCGTGGAAGCTCTTCTGGCCTTTTTTCTGGAGTCTACATTTATCGGGCTGTGGATCTTCGGTTGGGACAAAGTCTCTAAGAAGGTGCATCTGCTCTCCATCTGGATGGTTGCGCTCGGTACGATGCTGTCAGCCTTCTGGATCTTAGCGGCGAACTCTTTCATGCAGCATCCGGTGGGCTTCGAGATCAACAATGGGCGTGCAGAAATGAATGACATCTTCGCTCTCATTACGAACGGACAATTGCTGGTGGAGTTCCCACATACGGTGCTGGCGGCCTACGCTACAGGCGCGTTCCTTGTAACGGGTATCAGTGCCTACAAGCTGCTGAAGAAACAGGAAGTATCTTTCTTTAAGAAATCTTTCCAAATTGCGGCGATTGTCGGCATTATCTCTTCTGTGGGTGTAGCAGTGGCAGGACATGCCCAGGCACAATACCTGGTAGAGACTCAGCCGATGAAGATGGCGGCTTCTGAAGGACTATGGGGTGATAGCGGCGATCCTGCACCTTGGACGGTGTGGGCGAGTATTGACCCTACGAACAAGACCAACAGTGGTGAATTCAAAATCCCATACTTGCTTAGCTTCCTGTCTTACAGTAAGTTCTCCGGTGAAGTTAAAGGGATGAACCAATTGCAGGCAGAATATGAACAGCAGTATGGACCTGGGGATTATATCCCTCCGGTACGGACTACCTTCTGGAGCTTCCGGATCATGGTCGCTGCGGGTACGCTAATGATGGTGCTTGGTCTGTATGCAATGTACTTGATTTGGCGTAAAAAGATGGATCGTCCGAACACCTGGTTCATGCGCTTCATGTTATGGGGACTATTGCTTCCACCAATCGCTAATACAGCGGGCTGGATCATGACCGAATTTGGTCGTCAGCCGTGGACCGTATTTGGCTTGATGCAGACCAAAGACAGTGTGTCGCCTAATATTACTAGCGGACAGGTACTGTTCTCAGTGATTTCTTTTACAACAATCTATTTAATTCTGGGTCTGGTACTGGTCGGCTTGTTCATCAAAGTTATCAAAAAAGGTCCTTATGCGATGGATAACGATCACGGCGATTCGCATGATCCATATAACAAGGAGGGATCCCATGCTTTCTCTTAATGAATTGTGGTTTGTATTGATTGCGGTTCTGTTCATCGGGTTCTTCTTCCTGGAGGGTTTTGACTTTGGCGTAGGAATGGAAACACAGTTCCTGGCCAAGAATGATACGGAACGCCGGGTGCTGATCAACTCGATCGGGCCATTCTGGGATGCCAATGAAGTATGGTTGTTGACTGGTGCGGGCGCGATGTTCGCGGCCTTTCCGAACTGGTATGCGACGCTGTTCAGTGGATTCTATATTCCCTTTGTGTTCGCGCTGTTGGCGCTGATCGCTCGGGGTGTAGCATTTGAATTCAGGGGCAAGCGCGATTCCCTGGCCTGGAAAAAAACTTGGGATGTCTGCATCTTCCTTGGTAGCTTCCTTCCGCCATTCCTGCTGGCTGTTGTCTTTGCAAGCTTCATCAAGGGCCTGCCGATTGACGCGAACATGCAGATGTATGCCGGATTCACGGATATCGTCAATATCTACACCGTAGTTGCCGGGATTACAGTAGTTCTGCTCTGTCTGGTACACGGCCTGATGTTCACGACGCTGCGTACGATTGGCGATCTACAGGTTCGGGCCCGCAAACTAGGACAGAAGCTGCTGATTCCACTCGGCGTACTGCTGCTGAGTTTTGTGGTCATGACCTACTTCATGACTGATATTTTTGAAAAGCGTGGAACACTGCTTCTGAGTATAGTAATATTGGGTATTATTGCATATGTACTGGCGGGCTACTTCATGTTGAAAAAGAAGGACGGCTGGGCATTCGGCATGACGGGAGCGGTATTCGCTCTGTCGGTGGCTTCCATCTTCGTGGGATTGTTCCCACGAGTGATGATCAGCTCTATTGATCAGGCGTTCAACCTGACAATCACGAATGCGGCTTCCGGACACTATTCACTGAAGGTCATGACGATTGTGGCGTTGACGCTGCTACCGTTCGTACTAGGTTATCAGATTTGGAGTTATTTTATCTTTCACAAACGGGTTCACGAGAAGGAGCATCTTGAATACTAATGGATAAAAATTTGCTTGGGTACAAAGGAGTTAAGCCGGTCTTCCTGATCGTCGGCTTCCTAACCCTGGTGCAAAGCCTGTCCATTCTTCTACTGGCCAAATGGCTGGCGGAAGTTGTCTCTGCGCTGTTTGCGGGAGCACCGCTGAAGGAACAATGGGGTACTTCCCTGTTGTTCCTTCTTGCGTTTCTGGTGCGCCATGTGTGCGCTCTGCTGATGAGCAGGGTATCCTACCGGTTCGCGGAAGCCACCGGAAGCAGCATGCGGCAGCAGATGATGGATAAGCTGTTCCAGCTAGGGCCGAGATTGGCAGGCGACCGGGGAACCGGCACGCTGGTTACACTGGTATTGGAAGGCGTAACGAAGTTCCGCACTTATCTGGAGCTGATTATTCCACGGATGGTCGGCATGTCGGTCACACCGCTGCTGGTGCTCGTCTATGTGTACACGCAAGATACGACAAGCGGCGTGATTCTCACCGTGACGATGCCGATCATTATTGTCTTCATGATCTTGATCGGTATGACTGCGCGTAAACAAATGGATCGTCAGCTGAAGTCCTATCGGACGCTGTCGAATCACTTTGTCGATTCGTTGCGGGGGTTAGAGACGCTGAAGTTTCTCGGTCGCAGTCGTAGTCATAGCGAGAGTATTGCCCAGGTGAGCGATCGTTATCGCTCGGCCACGATGCGCACCTTGCGTGTGGCGTTTCTATCTTCTTTCGCACTGGATTTCTTCACCATGCTCTCGGTAGCTTCTGTAGCCGTTAGTCTTGGACTGCGGCTGGTCAATGAGCAGATGACGCTGGTCACCGGGCTGACCATTCTGATCCTGGCACCGGAGTATTTCCTGCCGGTCCGGCTCGTGGGTGCAGACTTCCACGCTACGCTGGACGGGAAGGAAGCGGGTGAGGCCATGAAGAGTATTATCGACCGGGAGACCGTGCAGGCGGTGAAGCTGACGGAGGGTGGAACTGGACGTGTTATTAATGTTGGTAGTGATGGCAGTGTTGGTAGTGATGGCAGTGTTGGTAGTGCTGGCAGTGTTGGTAGTGCTGATAATGCCGATAGTGCTGGTCGCGCTGAAACTGCTGACACCGCCCCTGTGGGGAAGCCGTCCGCTGCTTCCGACTTTGCTTGGACTAACGATGCCATCTTACAATTGAATGACGTTGGCGTGAAGTATGAAGAAGGCGGTCCATCCTCACTGGAAGGGGTCAATCTGCGGTTCGCTGGAGCGGCCAAGATCGGCATTATTGGGGAGAGTGGAGCAGGGAAGTCCACATTGGTGGATATCCTGGGCGGCTTTCTGCATCCTACTTCTGGCAGTATTACCGTGGGCAATAACACGTTTAGTTCGCTGACAGACGAAGCCTGGCGGAAGCAGACCGCTTATATCCCGCAGCGGCCTTATATTTTCAGTGGTACGCTTGCAGATAATGTGCGCTTCTATTACCCGGAAGCCTCGCTAGAGGATGTTCGCAGAGTCATCAGCGAAGCCGGATTATCGAGATTGGTAGATTCTTTACCGAGTGGACTAGACGAAATGATCGGCGGGGGAGGTCGTTCCCTCAGCAGCGGACAGGAACAGCGGGTGGCTTTGGCTCGCGCTCTGCTCAGCAGCCGCCCGATTATGCTGCTGGATGAGCCGACCGCCCATCTGGATATTGAAACAGAGTACGAGCTCAAGGAAACGATGCTTCCACTGTTTGCCGGGAAGCTGGTCTTCCTCGCGACACATCGCCTGCACTGGATGGTCGATATGGACCTCATTGTCGTGATGAAGCAGGGGCAAGTAGCTGAGACTGGCACCCACCAGGAACTGATTGCTCGCAAGGGTGCCTATTATGAGCTTATTCAATCGCAATTGGAGGGAATCCATTGAAACGAGAAGGATGGTTTGCCCCTTATGTATCTTCATACTTCTGGCGGTTTGTGCTGATTATTATCCTTGGGGCACTAACGGTGTTCTCGGCTTCTTCTCTGATGTACACCTCAGGGTTCCTGATCTCCAAGGCATCCATCCCGCCGGAAAATATATTAATGATCTATGTACCGATCGTCGGTGTGCGCACCTTCGGAACAAGCCGGGCAGTGATCCACTATGTGGAGCGGCTGGTCGGTCATGACACGATCCTGCGGATTCTGTCCAAGATGCGTGTCCGCCTGTATCATATACTGGAGCCACAAGCGTTGTTCTTGTCCTCACGTTTTCGGACTGGCGACATTCTCGGCATGCTGGCCGACGATATTGAATATTTGCAGAACGTATATCTGCGTACCGTCTTTCCTAGTATTATCGCGCTGTTATTGTATGGCGGAGCGGTTATAGCGCTCGGTACCTTCGATCTGGCCTTCGCGCTTCTGATGGGCTTGTACATTCTGGTGCTGGTGGTTGTGCTGCCACTGGTCTCGCTGTTGTTCACACAAAGACGGCAGCGTGAAGTGAAGCAGGAGCGTAACCGTCTCTACCAGAAGCTGACCGATGCTGTACTAGGCATGGGCGACTGGATGATCAGCGGACGGCAAAGCCAGTTTGTAGAGACCTATGAATCCGATGAGCGCAAAGTGGCTCGTACCGATGGCTGGCTGCGAGGCTGGGCCCGTCTGCGGATGTTTATCGGGCAGGCTATTGTCGGGATCGGCGTGCTGTCGATGCTTTACTGGGCAGGGGGAGAATATGCTAACGGAGCCATTGCTGGAACGCTGATCGCAGCGTTCGTGCTGGTGGTCTTTCCAGTGGCGGATGCCTTCCTGCCGGTCTCGGAAGCGGTGGAGAAGATTCCGCAGTACCGGAACTCGCTGGAGCGCTTGTCCGGGGTGGAGGAGAAGGATGGGGTGCTCACGCAGAGCGCTATAGTGAAAGAAAAGAATGCGCAGGGAGCCCGTACGGTAAGTGCTGGTGCATTGGAAGTAGCGTCAGCGGCTGGAAGTAGTACAGAAGCATTGGACGAAGTACGTATGCAAAGTGCTGGAATAGCGAAAATTAGAGTGACTGTTGGTGGGCGCGACATTTCGACGACTACGGGGCAAGCTAGTAATGAAGGCCACAGCCTACATGGTAGTATGGCTGAGACTCACATCCGGCTGGAGAATGTCGGCTACCGGTACGGAACCGATGATGCTTGGTCTGTCCGCGATCTAAGCCTGGATATCCCGCAGGGGAAAAAGATCGCGATCATCGGACGCAGCGGAGCGGGCAAATCGACGCTGCTGAAGGTCATTCAGGGTGTGATTCAGCCGATGGAAGGTACGGCTGAGATTAACGGGCGGGCCGCCGCGTCCTACGGCGACGACATCCCTTCGCTGATTGCGGTGCTCAATCAGCGTCCGCACTTGTTCGACACCACAGTGGCGAACAATATCCGGCTGGGGAATCCGCAGGCTTCCGAGGAAGAGATCCGGGCTGCTGGCGAGCTGGCGAAGCTGGGCAGCCTGATCTCTTCCCTGCCGGAGGGCTATAACACGCCCGTCCGCGAAGCCGGGCAGCGCTTCTCCGGCGGCGAACGGCAGCGGATCGCGCTAGCGCGCATCCTGCTCCAGAATACGCCGGTCGTCGTGCTCGACGAGCCCACCGTGGGTCTCGACCCACGCACCGAGCGCGAGCTGCTGGCGACGATGTTCCAGGCAATGGCCGGAAAATCGCTGGTCTGGGTCACGCACCACCTTGTGGGTGCGGAACTGATGGACGAAGTGATTTTTATGGAGAATGGAACTGTCGAAATGCGCGGCACTCATGCTGAGCTGCTGGAGAAGGAGCCGCGTTACCGTAGATTGTATGAGCTGGATCGGCCGGTGCAGTTCCTGGGCTAATAAGAAGACGTGTAAAGTCGTTGGATCATGGAAGAGATTGAGAGTGGAAGTGTAACCCGAAGCGGAATACAGATCAAGATAAAGCCCCGTCAGGTAAAAGTCTGACGGGGTTATTTTTTCACAGCGTTGCAATAGGGGTTATCTTTGGGTAGTTCCGTACATGAATGTTAACAGGAGTAGTAGAGTGCATACAGTTTTTATTTCAATGGGAGCCTTGAGGTTAAGGCCTACTATTATGAATGAAAAGAGTAACCCTACATTCTCTCTGTAGTACTTGGTGAACTTTTGTTTGATAGCCCGGAATATAAAGAGGCCTGCAGTGAACAGACTAAAAGAGACGTATCCTATCGTTATGAACATTGGAATCCTCCGAGTAATATTTGCAACAGCATTCTTATATTATCGGGTATAATTTCCAAAATTACATCCACCTCTAAGGAAATGACAGGAATCGACGGCGGGGAGTTCCCTTTTACCTGGAAGTGTGGTAGAACAGTAGAAGGAGTATTACGCCGCAGCGGCACAGAAAGGGATGCTTGGTTGAATGTATGTAGTGTGTAAGGAACACGTGGAGCTAGCCATTGACAGGTTTGTGGACGAGTACGAAGACGCACCGGATGTTGTGGATCTGAAGGAAACGGAGTTCTCTGACTGGGACCCGCCGGCGAAATGTGCGGAATGTGAGAAGAATGCTGAGTATTTGGTCGTGTAAAAGGCCTGTACGTAAATGATAAGATGATGAAAAGGACGTGAGTGTTCACGTTCTTTTTTTAATGCTCAATATAGGGTCAGGGATAGCCACCTGGCTTCCAAACTTCCAATAATATCGCGGTATTTATGGAGGGTTTGCTGTTTGAGTGAGATGAGCAATGTGCCCTCCCTCTTTTAGTGTGATATTTCTATTTTATCAAAGCGGTTCCGTTGAAAAAAACTTGAGCTATAGCTTACAAAATAATAAGATTGCTCATTAAGAGTACTGGTGTCAATTTTAGAAGGCACTCTCACTTTTGTTTTTTCTCCAACCGCGTTTATTACAACAATACTATCTTTTGATATCTCTGAGAGTTGAACAATAGCGGATGTATGAGCTCTACTGAATACCAAGAAAAATAAGACAACACCTAAAATAATCAGCAAAGCGGGCATGTTTTGCTTTATTCTGTTCATTTACTCCCCTCCTTGAAACTGGACGTTATATACAAATTATAACATTTATTTTCTGTTTCAGTCTCATCTTTAAGCTATGCTTCTAAACTAATTTGCATGAGGTTAATGGATAGTTAAGTCCAAGAAATTGCCATGCGATTAGCAGCTAAAAAATGCCCCTTTTTATTTCCCCTATAGGCACCTGATGTCGAACTTTCGCCCATGCCCCTGCATAGCATATAGCACCTACTGAGTTACAGGTGAGAAAGGGGCGCACGATCATGGGGATTGAGCTATCAGCGATCCATTATGTGTATCTGGTGTTCATTGTGTTCATCCTTGGCCTACTGATCCGGCGGCGGGATACAACAATGATCTGTGTGGTTGGGATTTTTGCCTTGGGCCTATTAGCGACGAATACGCTGAGCGGTTCGGTGTCGGGGATTTTCAATTCTTTTGTCTATGCGACCAAAGAGCTGCTCGGTACGATCATGATTATCTCCATTATTGTAGCGATGAGCCGGATACTGATTATTACCGGGATCAATGAGACGATGGTTGCGCCGCTCAGCCGTTTCATTCGTACGCCGTCCATGGCTTACTGGGGAATTGGCATCATTATGATGGTGACGTCCCTATTCTTCTGGCCTTCGCCGGCGGTCGCTCTGATCGGTGCTGTATTGCTGCCTGTTGCGGTTCGTGTCGGTCTGCCTGCGCTGGGCGCGGCCATGGCGATGAATCTGTTCGGTCATGGTATCGCGCTATCCGGGGATTACATTATTCAGGGCGCCCCCAAACTCACCGCAGACGCAGCCGGACTCCCGGTAAGCAGTGTAATGGAGGCCAGTGTCCCGCTCGTGATTGTTATGGGGGTGGTTACGACGGTGGCGGCGTTCTGGCTGATGCGCAGAGATCAGAAGAATGGAATGTGGCGGGATGGGCTGGTCACGGTAAAAGGAGGTAGTACGCTCACGGAGGTGGGTGAACAGCTCATAGGGCCGTTATTGATTAGTCCCCGTGGCAAAAAAACGCTGGCGATCGTCATCCCGCTTCTATTCCTAGTCGATGTTGTTGCGATGTTCGTTCTGAAACTGCAAGGCGGGGATGCCACAGCGCTCGTTGGCGGCACGGCGGTACTCATTCTGATCGCCATCACCATGCTGGCCCACCGCAACCGGGGGCTCGAAAAGATCACATCCTATTTAATAGAAGGATTTGTTTTTGGATTCAAGGTGTTTGGTCCGGTGATTCCGATTGCGGCTTTTTTCTATCTGGGTGATTCGGCGTTCACGGAACTGTTCGGAAAAGTACTCCCGGATGCCTCGCACGGCATCGTGAACGACCTCGGTGTGGCGCTGGCGAACCATGTTCCGCTTAACGGTGCGGTGGGCGCTGTCACCATGACTGTGATCGGGGCGATCACCGGGCTGGATGGTTCGGGCTTCTCCGGGATTTCACTGGCTGGCTCTATTGCGCAGCTATTCGCATCTGCTATTCATACCGGGGCAGCAACGCTGACCGCTTTGGGGCAGGTGGCCGCGATCTGGGTCGGCGGGGGTACGCTGATCCCGTGGGCGCTCATTCCGGCAGCCGCCATCTGCGGTGTTAGTCCGTTCGAGCTGGCCCGGCGCAACCTGAAGCCTGTACTGCTGGGGCTGGCGGTGACGACGATTGTGGCAATGTTTCTGGTGTAATGGGATCGAATTTATCTATATAAAAAGCATCCGCGGGTAGCGGGTGCTTTTGTGCGTATACGTACGGCTGTCTTGAAGGACGGCACATTGTGGTACACTAAAAGAAAAGCGGCAGCAGCGGAATTACGCTGGGCGGTAATCGGGGAATGGTCACAGGGTGGACTGAAATATGGACCTGATCATCTGCTCAGACGTATATCTTTTAAATAAAGATGATTTGATCAGGGGCAGCTAAGCCCCGTATACCATTAGGGAGGTTCTCAAAATGGCGCATCCACAACATCCATCTGCACAGTTAGAGACACTGGATCGGCTTGAAGCCGCACTGGCTGAGGTCACGAAGTGGGAAAAAGAGCAGAAAAAGCTGATGATCTGGGACCGCATGTCCCGTCTCCCTTTTAAATTACTGGACAAGATTACACCGAAGATTATTCACGATAAAATAGGCCAACTGCTCGACGAATTGGGGGGCTATATCCAGAACGGTGGCAACTATCTGGTAGCGGGACGTAAGGTAGGAACCCTCGTGGCTTCCCAAAGTCAGGCCGCTGGCGGGTCGGAGCGAGGTCCTTATTCCTTGTCTGTCATGGATGCGTCAGCACTTCAGCTCATCGAGAATGGACGGGAGACAGCGACGATTCAGGGGGCGACCACTGGAGTTGGCGGCGTGTTCACCCTGGCAGTAGATATTCCGGCTATTCTAGGCCTATCCCTGAAGGTTATTCAGGAGATCGGCTTGTGCTATGGCTATGATCCGACCGATAAGGCGGAACGGGTATTCACGGTAAAAGTGATGCAGTTTGCTTCCTCAGACATCGTGGGTAAGCAGGCGATTCTGGAAGAGCTGAATCTGCAAGCAGGAGGCAGCGGCGATATCCTGGAAGGAACAAACGCGGCCGTATCCAAAATCAAGGGCTGGCACGAAGTCATCACCGTATACCGGGACAACTTCGGTTGGAAAAAGCTGTTGCAGATGGTCCCGGTGGCGGGAATTGTTTTTGGCGCTTATACCAATCGCAAAACGATTGAGGATGTAGGTGAGGCTGCGCGGATGCTGTACCGGAAGAGAAGGATTCTGGCGCGGATGGTGGAGTTGCGGGGAGCAGGGGAGTAGGCGGAGACAAGAGCTTGGAGCTGTAGGAGTAAGAGTTTCAGATTTGAATCGGTAGAAGCGGTTTATAGAGAAAAAGTCTGGGGCAAGAGCGACTGGAAGTTTAGACATGCTACCATAGTGACGCCAGGGCCTTTCGCTGGAGTTACACCCCATGAAAGAAGATAGATTTTAGACATAGTGTTGTAAGCAAACAGATGGAGGGTCATATGTTAATTCAGATTATTGGCGTAGGTAAATTGAAGGAAAAGTACTTGATTGATGGCATCGCGGAATATGCGAAAAGGCTGACGCCTTACCTCAAATTCCAAGTGATTGAGGTAGCGGATGAAAAAGCACCCGACTCTCTGAGCGAAGCAGAGGTGGTGCAGGTGAAGGGGCGCGAGGGCGAACGTATCCTCGCGCAGATTAAAAGCGAGGCGCATGTCATTGCGCTCGCGATCGACGGCAAGCTCTGGAGCTCGGAAGAGCTTGCCGGAGAGATCGACCGGCTCGGCACCTATGGGACGAGCCATGTTGTTTTTGTTATCGGAGGGAGCCACGGGCTCTCCGACGATGTTATGCGCCGCGCGCAGCAGCGCATGAGCTTCGGGCGCATGACGCTGCCCCATCAGCTCATGCGCCTGGTGTTGGTGGAGCAGATTTATCGCGCGGTGAAGATAAATCGGGGGGAACCTTATCATAAGTGACGGCGAAAAATTTGCTGTAGAAAGTTCGGTTCAGAGCCGAATTGCAAAATGCACAAGTTGCCATTAAGCCCGGAACGCCGCCGCGGCACACCTAGGCGTATTTTCGCTGCTTAATTCGGGCTAAAAAGGCGGTAATAATGTGAAACGGTGCTTGTTCATTTCATTAACGGGAGGAATACAGCATTTTTTGTCGAAGATATGCTTATGATAACCAGAAAAAAATTTCTTTTCAAAGTCGGCTGCTTTTTCCTAATCCTAACGGCAATGCGAATCATATGGATACTTTTTCAAACTACTCCTGATCATCTTCATGCCATTAAGGGTGAATTGGATTTACGAAATTGGGACTTCACGGACAATCGTACGCTATCACTCGATGGGCAGTGGGAGTTTTATCCTCGTTTATTGCTTCAACAGAAGAACAATAGCGAGCACTTCATCCCCGATGATAAAGTGTTTATTGATGTACCGGGAACCTGGAACAACGCTATAGATGACGATAAAAATCCAACCTTCGGTTACGGAAGCTACCGTTTACGGCTCCTGATCGATCCTGATAAAGACCAATTGTTTAGTATCCGTATGCCCAGTATCGCTTCCTCCTCTAAGCTTTATGTCAATGGACGCTTGTTGGCCCATTCCGGTAATCCTGCCGCTAACGCAGAGCAATACACCGCTGGCAATGTGCCTTATACCGCTTCTTTTGCCACCGATCAGAACGAGATCGAAATTATTATAGTTGTAGCAAACTATACCGACCGTTTGTCGGGAGGTCTGTTTTTTCCTGTTAAATTCGGCACTGATCGTGCTATCGACAAGGCTGTCGGATTTTCAGTAGTCGCACAGGTAGCGGTTTGTCTTCTCCTTCTGATGCATGTCATCTATGCATTAATCTTATATTGGATGGGAACTAGACAGAGAGCACTGCTCTATTTTGTGATACTGATGCTTTGTGCTATTATCACTATCCTGATCGACGATGATCGGTTATTGCCGGCTTGGTCTGCTGTAAACTACCATTGGACTTTAAAGCTATATTACCTGGCATATCTTGGCGTCGCCGCGTTTATGACTCAATATATCAAATTGCTTTTGCCCGAATATGCAACCTATAAGAGCTTCCGTTGGTATTCAATCCTATGTGCAGTTTATGCCTTATTTGTGCTGATTCTGCCGGTCAAAACGATCATGCTTGCTGATACTCTTCATACATTTATAATCGTTGTCCCTTTCTTTGTGCTCCCAGTCCTAATATACCGTTCAGTTAGAAAGGGCAATGAAGATGCGATTTATTTATTATTCGGTTTAACGGGTTTAACAACGAGTTCGATCTGGGGCGTTATTAAAAATACAGGCATCATTGAAATGAACTTCTACCCTTTCGATATGGTCATTACCAGTGTCGCCTTTGGTGCCTTCTGGTTTAGAGGTTATGTTCGTTCCAACTTGCAGAGAGCAAAGCTCACAGAGCAGCTTCAAAAAGCGGATAAGCTGAAAGATGACTTTCTGCTTAATACCTCTCATGAGCTGAGAAACCCATTGCACGGCATGCTCAATATAGCCCAAACCGTCCTAAATAGCGAAAGCAGATATGATGAAGATAAAAATAAAGAACATATGAAGCTGCTTATTTCTGTAGGAAAACGGATGTCCTTCTTGCTGAATGATTTGCTGGATGTAACGATGCTTAAAGAGAGCCGTGTGCGGCTTCAGGTCGAGAATATTCAAGTGCAAACCCTTGCTACAGGCGTATTGGATATGCTGCGATTTATGACGGAAGGCAAATCCATTCGACTTATTCATAACATCCCGGATAATTTCCCCTACGTTATCGCAGATGAGAATCGCCTGATTCAGATCCTGTTTAATCTGCTGCATAATGCTGTGAAATTCACTAACGAAGGCTCTATCACAATAGGGGCACAAATTATAGATCATAAAGCCCACATACATATCACGGATACTGGAATTGGGATGGATCTGGAAACACAGCAAAGAATTTTTCAACCCTATGAGCAAGGTGAAGGGGAACAAACCGCAAGTGTAGTTGGACTTGGACTGGGATTAAACATCTGTAAGCAGCTTGTAGAACTGCACCATGGAACGCTTTCTGTCAGCTCCACACCAGGTCAAGGCTCCTCTTTCACTCTAACCTTGCCTTTATCTGATATTTCTCGTAATCAAGATGATGTTGATTCTGTTGCTCTGCTCTCTTCAGGCTATTTAGAGACCGCAGCAGCTAGTTCAAGCTTAATTTCCGAAGTTAATACTACATTAGCTGAAGATAGGCCTAAAATTTTAGCTATCGATGACGACCCAATTAACCTGAGCATCTTGGTCAATGTTCTGTCTATAGAGCGATATGATATCGTAACAGCTACAAGCGGGGCTGAGGCATTAGCTTATCTGGATTCTCAAGAGTGGGATTTAATTATTACCGATGTGATGATGCCCCTTATGTCCGGTTATGAGGTTACGCGGTCCATACGTGATCGTTTTTCTGTATCGGAGCAGCCAATCCTACTGCTAACTGCACGCAATCGGCCCGAGGATATTGAGGCAGGCTTTCTGGCGGGAGCTAATGATTATGTGACAAAGCCTGTTGATGCGATGGAGCTGAGGTCACGTGTGAGATCATTGACCGAAATCAAAAAATCCATCAGCGATCGGTTGCGGATGGAAGGAGCATGGCTTCAAGCGCAAATTCAGCCGCACTTTCTATTCAATACTTTGAATTCCATCGCAGCTTTAAGTGAGTTTGACTCAGACCGCATGCACAATTTGCTTGTTGAATTCGGTAAATATCTCCAGGGAAGCTTTGATTTCCGCAATTCTGAGCGTTTGATCCCGTTGAATAATGAACTGGACCTTGTTCGATCTTACCTGTTCATTGAAAAAGAACGTTTTGAAGAACGTCTTCAAGTAACTTGGAATATCGATGAGAGCATGGAGCTTCTTATTCCCCCGCTTTCGATCCAACCGCTGGTTGAGAATGCCATCCGCCATGGCATCTTGAAGCGTACCGAAGGCGGGAGCATTCATATTCAAATTCTGGATCTTGGCTCCTACGCTGAGGTGTCAGTGGCAGATAATGGTGTTGGGATGGATAATCAGACCCTCCAGCAGCTGGAGGGTAAAGAATCCAGACGAAAATCAGGCATAGGTCTGACTAATACTAATCGCCGCCTAAAGCAGCTTTATGGCAGCGGTTTGCAAATCCGAAGCAACCTCCATCAAGGCACCACGGTTACCTTTATCGTTAAAAAGTGAATAGGGAAGAAAACTCGATAACAGACTGATATAAGGAAGGATCTATGGGTTTGTAGATCTGCTCCTGACCGACATGATTCATAATCGATTTTTGAAATCGTGGAGCTTTGTTTAATTTTATGAGCAAAACAGTGGAAAATCCTATGCAGTGGCACACTTAGGTCGATTTTTCGCCGATAGACCCGTTAAGCTGAACCGTATCACAAGTAGGGCGAAATTGTAGGTTGTTTTCTAAGAAAGGCGAAGTATAAGTAGATATTAGTAGAAAGACGCCCTTTATCTTTCTTTAATAGAGTTTGAGATATCGGTAAAAGTATCAACAAACTATGATCGAGTGATTGTTGTGGTAAAGAAGAATGAGAATATTCTATATTATGCCAATGGTGATACTAACTAGTGGAGCAACTGTTACCTCAAGAGTTTAGAAAAGTGGCTATTGAAGATGCTCCAAGGTTATTTGGCAAGTACTTGGGGCTCTCCTGTCATTTTCCCGAATAACTCCAACAACGGGCGCACAACCGGCTCTTGTCGCGTAATAAAATCGGTAGCAAACTTACGGGCAATGCCTTGGAATTCTTCCGTTGGATCGTTAACCGATTTATGTAAAAATTCAAAACAGATCTTCAGATCGCGAAGGTTGTTCTCAATGGCTTTAGCGATCTCTTGATCCGCAGGCAGTCGACTGAAAAGTTTTACATTTTGAATATACTGAATCACCTGAGCTTTCCGATCCTCAATATTCTTAACGAATTTCTCTCTTCGATCTTTTAATTCTTTGCGATGAAGCCCATATACTTGTATAGATGTCTTTCCTTTATCTGTCTTGGATTGGATAACTCCCGCAGTAGTATATTCGAAATGAGCTGCTGGATCGTCATTCTTATTACAGGGGTCGATAAGCAGCGGCTCTTCTTGCATTTGCGCGTCATGTGTCGTTTTACGTTGACTTTCATCAACTATAGGAAATAGATTTTTTTTATACTTTTGATTGCATTTAGTGCAAGATAGCAACAGATTGTTCCAATCCATTGCGAGCCAGTAGTACCCTGGATAAATGAGGTCTTGACCCTTTGCCCTTCTGTAAGCTTGTTTTGGGCGAAAGTGCTCAACATCCCCATAGTCAATGGAAATTACTTCACGTTCGCAATATGCACACTTGCCGTGGAACATGCCGATGAGTGCTTCTTTAACCTTTGGATCTGAATATACATCGAAGTTAAATGCTCGGTCATTTGTTCTAAAATGTGTAAGAGCAGCCTGATATTCAATATATCCTTTAGATCCTTGATCTTCTAGATCAAGGATTGCAGGTCTCTCCTTTCTTTCTACGTAGATCATAATAAATATTTCCTTTCTAACAATTCAATGGCCTCCATAATCCCGTGCTGAAGGTCTCGTTCAATTAATTCGCTATTTCTATGCTTTTGATGGGCTAAATAGAGATCAATCGCGTCATAGAATAAGCGGTCACGCATCGTCGTCCCCATCATGCTTGCGGTATGTAGTTCTAATTGATATTTTTTAATCTCCTCTTGCTGCTCTCTAGTAGGGTTGGGATCGGATAAGAGAAGATAATATTCATTAAATTTTTCATTTATCTCGGGAGAAGTGTTATTTAATCCAAACAGCTTCGAAGTGAGTATTTCGTCGATCATCAGATCCTTTTGGTTGGGCAATTGTTGACTAATCACAGTGTTGCGATTGTTATCTTCCAAGATGACTGACAGTTCACCTTGATCAAGACCTCGTAACGTTAATGGATTGTGCGTCGTCGCAATAAATTGAACCATAGGAAATGCTTTACGGAGCCGAATGACAATTTCGATATTCCATCGAGGATGGAGATGTGCATCTAATTCATCGATAAGGACGATTCCTTCCGCATCCATGCTGTTCCATCTCGTTTTCATAACCATCATGATATCCGCCGCTAGTGCAATAATGGTTCTGAACCCGTCGCTAAGATCCCTCAAAAGTACCATTTCCTTCTTCTCAATAAATTCGAATAGGATTCCATTGGGTTCACGAGATAACAGCACCGGTTCAAGAAATAATGATTCGATGGCTTCCCTCATTTTAATAAAATCCTCTTCTTGCAGACTTGTTAAGTATTGTTCTACATTGACTAGAGGAGCAAAAGGATTAAATAGATTTTCTACGCGTACCCATTGTTCGTCGTTAGTTTGCGGATAATTTATTGGCGGCAATAATCTTGTCGAACCGTAGGAAAGGATCAACACTCTCGGAGAAATGTGATGTTCTCCTTCAAACCCATCGCTACCTTGACTCAGAAGAAGTCTCACCGGTTTATTTTCACCAGTTAATTTAACGAAGACATGCCCCAAGTCAGCGCCATGTCGCAAAAAATCGCGCGCTTTCAACTTAAGAACTTCCCTTGCCTGCCGTCCCATTAACGTGATCGAGATCGCTTGCAAGATTGAGCTTTTTCCAATCCCATTCTCGCCGAGAAGCATTAACCATGGGGCCGTTTTGCTTTTACTTCGACTGAAATCGAGATGTATGTGTTTGATACCCCGAAAATTGCAAATCTCTACGGATTCAATGAATCTTTGCTTACCGTATATGTCCCGAATGAGCAGTCTGCCATTTGGATCGTTAAAATCGCGGTTTTCAATGATATTTGATTCCATTGTTGCAGGCTTTTTAGCCGGCCCCAATTGGTAATAACGGGGATTCGTACCAATCTTTCGACGTAAGGGGCTCAGTAGCTCTTTCCTATTCGGCATCTGGCCCGACTCGATCATTTCCGCGAGCAAAAATCTTTTAAGACCTGCCATACCTGCATGTGGAGAAACATTCTCTTCGATAGCGTAGAGCAAGCTAGAATCGTCTTGATACTGCAAATATTGCTCGCAGAGGGCTTCAAACTTCTTACTTTCCACGTTTCTTCTTGCCACCAAATCGACTCGATTCAAACTTAGAACGTCAATCGATGTGAGACCTTTTTGCGTATGTGAACCGATTTTTCCGTTTCTTTCATAAAAGAAGTGTTTTTCTGGATGATCAATAAACGGATTGAGCAATAATCTTTTTTCTTTAAGTAATTCTTTTTCGGATGCGTCTATCGGTGCCAATCTTCCTTCAACGGGAAATCGATTACTCTTTGATCTTAGACAATGCTGACAAATAACGACGAAATTATCCCACTCATTTTCTAACCATCGATAATGGTCTTTGAAGAGTTCGCCTGTTGTTGAATTTCTTGCCCCCTTTATGGGCCTATAATAATCTAGGAAAAGTTTCTCGTCGTTGCCTTGTGTTTCACAGAAAACACACTTTTCATTTACGAATTCGATGAAGTCTCTTGATAACTTATATTTATCTGAAAGCAGTCCTTGGGCTTTCCACTCTTGATAAAACGGTTCAGATCGCTTGCCCCTATAAACTCGTATCATAAGGTAACTCCTTAGCAGCATTTTAGTATTTTCGACATAATTTCTATCATTCTAGCTTTCATCGGTAAATTCCTGCCTTTTCCATAGGAGGTATAGAAACATCTGCCATCCATCATGAAAAGCTCGAAACAGTCGACCGTTGAATAACGAAAAATGGATAACACTACATATTTTAAGAACGATATCTTGTTTTTAGACGCCTCTTAATTGGCAGCAGGTTTTTCATGAGAAATGTCGAACTATGAGCATGAATGAGACTAATGCTTCGATCCAAGGAGACAACGCTATGAAAAAACAAGTATTCTGATTTTATAAAATATACATTTAAATTAAATCCTGTACTTGTTGTTGGGAGCGGTATTTCTACAGGCGCAGGTATCTCTGGCATGGGGAAATTGGCTGCATATTTATCCGAAAATGTTCGTGTGGACAAGTTGAATGCTCTATTCCGAAAATTATCTTGGCTATGGAGTTATCCAGCACTGTGAGAGCAATGATTAAAGAGAAGGTTATCAAAAATTTCATCGCAGTTCAAAAAGCAGACGAGTACAGGGAAATAATCAGCGATAAATTTCAGCCCTTTGTCCTGCAGGAACCGAACCATTGGACGTTCACTGAACTTCTAAATCAATCATGTGTAGTGTGTAACAGGACTTAAATCTCAATTGCCAAAGGTCGAGGGAGTCTTTATCATTGACTCGTTTCGCGTATCCCATGCCCATACTCTGTCGTTGAAGTGAGATCCAAGTGAAGGCACCCAAAGGCCCCAAACGGGTGCCTTTCAATTTCGCTTTAAAGATGATACGGTGAACGGTATCACAAGTAAGCACAAAGTCGTCGTTAATTGAAGCGTCAAAGAACAATTCAATGTCCTTGACGCTTCTTTCGTCGGGGTTGTTCCCAATGTTAACAGTGATCTTGTTTATGATTGAGTGAAGTAAGTCTTTTTGTTTCACTGGTTCAACCTTCGTTATTACCGTTGAGAAGCCCGTGGAAGTAAGGTGTAGAACACACCAGAATGGCTTCTGGTGCGGTCTGGCGAAGCGATACGATAACAAGTAAAATATGTAGGTTACGGTAATTGCAATTTACCTTCACGTAATGTAAAATTACTTGATGGAAAAAACATCAAGGGGTGGGAGTATGAGGTGGAAACGGAAGACTTACATTCAGTCGACTTGCGTAATTTCATATTTCCATTCCATTAGAACACTAAAGCATTTATTGCTTTAGTGTTTTTATTTTATGGGGGTGTAATAATTGTCAAGGTACAAAAGGGTTCTCGTTAAGCTAAGTGGTGGAGCAGTAGCAGGAAACTCTGAATTTGGTTTTGAGCCAGAAAGGTTAGACCATATTGCGGATGAAATTATGTCAGTAGTAAACTTAGGCGTTGAAGTATCGTTAGTTATAGGTGGGGGTAACATTTTCAGAGGTAATATGGCGGAAAGCTGGGGGATAGAAAGGGCAGAAGCTGATAACATTGGGACGCTTGCGACTGTAGTAAATAGTTTAATGCTTCGTGGAGTTCTTAAAGCCAAGACCAAAAAGGAAGTACGAGTAATGACGGCAATACCTATTACTTCAGTTGCAGAACCATACATCCGTCTAAGAGCAATCCACCATCTAGAAAAAGGCTATATTGTAATTTTTGCAGGGGGGAACGGTCAACCTTACGTTACAACAGACTATCCTTCAGTACAAAGAGCCATCGAGGTTAATTGTGACGCTTTATTAGTTGCAAAGCAAGGTGTTGATGGTGTTCTTAATGCAGACCCTAAATTTGATAAAGATGCAAGGAAATTTCGTTCGCTTCATTACAACGACGTTTTAAAACACAACTTAAAGGTAATGGACCAATCAGCTTTCATTTTAGCAAGAGACTACAATCTGCCAATGCATGTGTTTAACTTCGATAAACCAGGCTCGATGAAAGAAATTTGTGAAGGTAAGAATAACGGTACGATAATTAGTGGCGAATCAGTTTTAGAGTTGGAATGAAATATGTTAGATATAAGGGTCTTGGCTCTAGGTCATGAATATGATATATGTAGCAAAAATTGCTTGAAGCGGTCTTAGCTAACGTACAGAATAGCAGGAAATTCGATAATTTATAAGGATTCTAGCCCTTCAATTAAGCGACAATAATTTCCACCTTGTGGTATGATTTCACTAGTAGCAAATATGTTCGGTTTAGAATTTTAGGAACAAAAACATACCAGGAGAGTGACATCGGCTATACAACCATACAAACTCCTTTCTGATCTCCTATCCCGAATAGAAGAAAATATTTCTGGTACGAGCGAGACAGAATATCTGAACGATCTCCCGATCTCCACTATTCATTTGCGTCGACTTTTCAAGTTCGCTTTTGGCGTGCCGCTACAAAGCTATATCCGCTCTCGAAAGCTAGCCGTCAGCTTAGAGGATTTGATGAAAACTGAGAAGCGGGTCCTCGACATTGCTATGGAATGCGGTTATGAACATGAGCAAACCTACATACGTGCGTTTAAACGCGAATATGGGCTTACGCCTGGTGAATGTAGAGATTCCGGCAGAAACATTCACTTAACACCTCCTCTTAATCTATTTCCAAAGAATAATGTTAGCGGGAATATGCTATACGGGCCGGAATTGGTCATGATTCCATCCTTTCATTTAATCGGGCGAATGTATCAAATTGAGATTGCTGAAGCACCGACAAAAGCACCCGAAGTGGCCAAACAGTTTTGGTGGGGCAATCGGCATAATGTTCCTGATCCAGTAGAATCTAATATCTTTTACGGTCTAACGAGGAAACCTGATTCATCGCTTAGTTGGACGCACTATCTACCGTCTATGCGTGTAAGGGATCTGAACGATATTCCAGACGGTTTTACAGGTGACACAGTCCCTGCTTCTATGTGTGTGAGCTTTCGCTATATTGGGAACCATCATTACGAGGAAATTAGCGAATTACGCGCAGAGGCGCTGTATACTGCCATCGATAGGCTTGTCCAGGAGCACAATGGGAGATACGAACTTCTGGATAGCGAATTCTTCTTCGAAAAAATTGACACGGATGCATATGATGGACAATATTGTGAAATGGAATGGTTTGCGCCCATCAGAGTGAACAATGCTTAAAATGATCAAAAAAGTCCATTGAGCTTGCCGCTATTGAGGTATGCTCTTTTGGTATTCATAAATGATGGTTGTACGAAAAGGAGAGATAGTTATAAACTACAACGAAGTTGTTTCAATCGGAGATACCTATTTACTTACAGCAGTATCAGAATTGTTCGGATTAGAAGGCTTTGTCATCCGGCAGATACCGCCACATGAGGGCGGCAGGAATGTCGTATACACCTGTGAGAAAGAAGGTGTCAACGCCAAGATACTAAGAATCGCTTTTTTGCCTGACAGAAGCCGGGAAGATTTTCTGGGAGAAGTGGAGTATATCAGGTATTTATTCGAGCATGGTGGAACTGTCGCGGATGTAGTCAGCTCCAAGAAGGGAAACCTGCTAGAAGAAATCACTCACAATAACCGCACTTTTTTTGTCTGCCTATTTGAAAAGGCCAAGGGCAAGACGCTTGTGGAAAATCATTATCAGTACCGGGATGGAGCTCCGATTACTGAATATTATTATAATTGCGGTAAAGTTCTGGGGAAGCTGCACCATATATCAAAAGGATATACGCCTGTTCATCGCCGTTATAGTTTTTTTGATAAATTTAATGCTGAATATATCGATAGACTGATTCCTGACTCCTTACCCTTGGTTAAGGGGAAAATGGTACAGATCCTCAATACTTTAAAAGGATTGGGAATTAATCAGGAGACGTTCGGTATGATCCATTTTGATTATAACGATGGGAATTATTCGATAGATTTTGATACTGGGCAAATAACCGTATATGATTTCGATAATTCATGTTTCGGGTGGTATATGTGTGACCTAGCAAGTCTCTGGACTCACGGAGTGGGCTGGACTCAATTTGAACCGGACGCTGGTAAACGCAGAAAGTTTATGAATGATTATTTTGAAACTGTCCTCGCGGGATATAGATCCGAGACCAAAGTGGAAGATTCAATGTTGGATAGGCTGCCCTTATTTATTCAAGTAGACATTATGGAGAGTATTGTGGATGCTTTCGAGGTAATGCAGAACGCTGGTGAGGAACCGGAGTGTGACGAGGAATTGTCGTATCTCATAAAATGTCTGGAGGACGATATCCCGTATAAGGGATTTTTCCATGACATGTACTCTTGTGAAGAGCCCTTTGAGTATGAGGAACGGAATATTTAGTCTTTTTGTAGCATCCTCTAACTGAACTAGTGACGAACGATAGTTGAACAAAGCCAGATCAAAGAAAGGGCCATCCGACAAAGGATGGCCCTAAAACTTGCCGCTTCAGCCAACGCGGTGAACCGTATCATAAGTAAGACGAAATTTTTCGCATTAATCGATGGCTGGGCGAGGAAGCTGCCCGGCTTATTTTATTTAGCAACTCTAGATTAGAAATCAGATATAATAGAGAAAGGATTAACACAACCAGATTCGAGGTGCCCTTCAATGATCCTGAGTACTAAGCTTCATATCCCGCAGACGCGGCGCGATGACCTTGTTGAGCGAGCGACGATCACGGATCTATTAAATAAAGGATTAAAGAGCAAACTTACATCTGTGACGGCTCCCGGAGGGTACGGCAAAACTACAGCTTTGAGTCAGTGGCTGCAGCAGTCCGCCATACCTGCCGTATGGATTTCCTTGGGTCCTCAAGATAATGATCTGATTGAGTTTTGGAGCTATACGATCGCTGCAGTCAATAGTAAGAACCCCCAATTTGCGGAAACAGTCACCCCGTATTTGTCATCCTTAAAGTCAGGAGCGTTTGAGCCGTTCATCTCAGCCATGATTCGCGAGCTTGACAGCAACTCGGATGAATTGGTCATGATTTGGGACGATTATCATGTGATTGATCTTGCCTCCATTCACGCATCAGTGGCATATTTTCTTGCTTATTTGCCCGCTCATATCCACCTCTATGTAACAAGCCGGGCAGAAATGCCCTTTCCTACAGCAAGGCTGCAGACGACTGGCCAAATGGTGAAAATCACGATTCAGGAGCTGCGATTTCAACTTGCGGAAGGAATTCGTTACTTTCAGGATTGCATGGGATTGCCACTGTCGGGAGAAAAGATAGCTGTACTGGTCGACCGCACGGAAGGGTGGATTAGCGGACTGTATCTTGCGGCCATTTCGCTGCAAAGAAGTAGCAATTATTCGGATTTTATCCGCGCCTTTAGCGGGGAACACCGCAACATATCCGATTTTTTGTTTCAGGAGGTTTTTAGTCTCCAGCCGAGCGAAATTCAGTCCTTTCTATTGGAAACTTCGATCGTAGTCAGGATGAATGGCCCGTTGTGCGAGACGGTTACCGGACAAGCGAATTGTCAGGAGCTGCTGGAAAGACTGGAACAGCATAATTTGTTTATCGTTTCCTTGGATGATCAGCGGGAATGGTATCGCTATCATCATTTGTTTTCCGAGTTTTTACGGAGGCTTTTTCGGCAGAGGTATGCGGGACAATCGAAGGAGTTGCATGTCAAGGCAGCCCGTTGGTTGGAGGAGCACGGGTTTTTGGAAGAAGCGGTTGAGCAACTATTTATGGGTGGACTTCAACTCGAAGCAAGCGCTTTGATCGAAAAGCATCTGCAAAACCTTCATGCGAAGAGAGGTGTGCTTTATCGATGGTTGCGCGATCTACCGGAGTCCTGTTTTACTGGAAAGCCGGGAATTCAATTTCTTTTTGTCAAAGTGATGGTGGAAACTAATGAATTGGAGTTGGCACAAGCAAGACTTCGCCTAATGGAGGACAAGCTATCGGATCCGGAATGGAAACCTTACGCAGGAACCGTCCATTTTTTGTCCGCGGCCGTTTCTTTTTACCGAAGAGACTTTCGGCGGGCGAATGAATATTTTGAGATATTTGATCGGCATGCGCCTGAGGGAAGCTACGTTCAGATGATCGAAGCGAACTCGTATTCGATGTATTTTGATACCTTATTGAGTTTTTTCAATGATCTGCATGATGCGGAGAGATTCTTTAATAAATGGATTAAAGTATGGGAAGAGAGAGACAATTACCCCTACGCCGGGTTTTTCTACAATACGTACAGCTTGCTGTTATATGAATGGAACCGCTTGGAAGAAGCCGAAGCTTATGCGGAGAGGGTACTGAGGTCAACGTGTATGCAGCCGTATGCTCTTATTCTGTTAGGCGCTTCTGTTAATGTTGCGCGGATCTGTCAGGCCAAGGGGGATTCGGCTAAAGCGTTGGAATGGCTTGAGTGGGTTAAACCTAAGATCAATTCAGTGGATAAAGCCATGTTTATGAGGAGGATAGAGGCGGAGAAGGCAAATTTGTCGCTTGCGAACGGCTCTATGGATGAGCGTTGGCTGCAAACATGCGGCATCAAGCATACCGATACGATCCCGCTCGGTCCGATTAAAGAATATCTTATTTTGGCAAGCGCGCTTATGGAACGCCGAGAAGTCGATGAAGCTTTACAACTGCTAGAACAATTGTACCTGCTTGTCGATAAGGCTGAGCGGACCTGGGATAAGGTCAAGGTGGTCATTCTACAAAGCATGGCTTTTTATCGAAAAGGAGAATTGACGAACGCTGTAATGAAGCTGGAAGCGGCACTCCAATTGGCGGAACCAGGGAAATACATCCGCAGTTTCTTGGATGAAGGGGCAAAGATGGCCGAATTGCTGCGTGAATATATCCGGCAAAGGCAGATCAGCGTTAACCGTAAGTCTGCGGGTATACTCTACGCCAGAAAATTGCTTTTGTTGATGTCGGATCATACGAATGGGACTGCAAGCCCGAGAGCCCTTATCACGAAACAGGAATTAAAAATATTACGGATGATTGACATGGGGCTATCGAATAAACAGATCGCCGAACAACTTCAAATCACAGCCGAAACGGTCAAGAGCCATCTGAAAAGTATGTATAGAAAACTTCATGTGAACAGCAGAGCACAGGCACTGAAGCAAGGAAAAGAATTAAAATGGTTGTGAGAGCTATTTATCGCAATTAAGGAGAATCCTTATTGTACAATAAATATTTGCATGAGGTATATCCCCCATATTTTTTCCGTCCCTCCCCCTTAGATGGGGGATTTTTTTTGTGTTGAAATCGTCTTATATTAGGACGACAGTGACAATGATCGACAAGAATGGCGAGGGAATGTTGTTATTTGTCGTCTATAGTCATCTTGTATCGCTGCATCGCCGGTTGCAATCATTATTACAAATAAAGAGGTGTATACGAATTTATGAAACGATCGACATCAAGACTCAAGAGGTGGTCTTCCCGATCAGGGAAGATCGTTCTGGCATTTGTACTCGTCTTGACGCTCATCCCATTCATGGGTGCAGGAACGGCAGTCCATGCTGCCTCGTCAACTTGGCCAGCGGTGGGACAAAGTGTACAACCGTCCAACGTGCAAACTTTGCTCAAAGTGGACAGCACGTTGTATGCGGGGACGGGGAATTTCGGCAATGACGTATGGTCGAACAGTAATGGTACTTGGACACAGATGAGCGGCTCGCCGGCCAATGTGCGAAGCTTTCTCGTTGATGCGGATGGCACGTTGTATGCGGGGGCTTGGGGTGACGGCAATAACGTATCAACGTACACGGCTAGTGGTGGATGGAAGCAGATGCCCGGCTCGCCGAGCAATGTGTATTCCTTGATCGATGTAAACGGTGCGATTTATGCGGGGGCTTCGAATGGCTCTAGCAACGACGTATGGACGTACACGGCTATTGCCGGTTGGACGAAGATGATGGGTTCGCCGGGCGATGTACAAGCCTTGACGTATATTAATGGCACGCTATATGCGGGGACTGGAAGCAACGGCGTATGGTCGAACAGTAACGGTAGCTGGATGCAGATAAGCAACGGCGTTAGCAATCCCAAATATATAGCTTCGTTGCTTAATGTAAACGGCATGCTGTATGCGGCGGGAACTCAATCTGGAGACAACCGCAGCGTTTGGACGTACAATAACAGCAACGGTACATGGACGCCAATAGCCGGTGCGCCGGCCAGAGTGAAAACCTTGCGCTTCGTGAGCGGCACGCTGTATGCGGGAACTGCCTCCGGTGCCGGTTTCGACGACGTATGGACGTACACGACTGGCGACGGTTGGGCGAAGATGAACGGCGCACCGGGCAGTGTATATGCCTTGCTCGATGACAACGGGACGTTGTATGCAGGGACGCAGACCGGAAGGAACGACGTATGGACGAACAGTAACGGCACGTGGGCACAGATGGGCGCTTTGCCAGGCAGAACCAACACCTTGCTTAGTGCCAATGGCACGCTGTATGCAGGGACGGATGACGACAATAACGCCGTATGGGCGTATACGACCAGAGGCGGATGGACACAGATGAGTGGCTCGCCGGGATATGTGTATGCCTTAATTGATGTAAACGGTACGCTGTATGCGGGGACTTCTAATGACGACGATGACAACGATGTATGGACATATGACACGTCTGCTACTACTCCAAAATGGACGCAGATGACAGTAAGCAATGCGCCAAGTAACGTATATGCCTTGCTCAATGTAAACGGAACGCTGTATGCGGGGACGAATAACGGCGACAATGACATATGGACATATGATACTGCCGCGACTATGCCTGAATGGACGCAGATGACGACCGGCAGCGCGCCGAGTTACGTAAATACGTTGCTTAATGTGAACGGCACGCTATATGCGGGGAATGCTGCTGGTGGCAATGACGTATGGACATATGACACGACTGCGACTACGCCCGAATGGGCGCAGATGACGACCAGCCATGCGCCGAGTTATGTGACATCCTTGCTCAATGTGAACGGTACGCTGTATGCGGGGACTAGTAACTTTGACAATGACATATGGACCTACGATGCTAACGCGACTATACCCGAATGGACGCAGATGACGACCAGCCATGCGCCGAGTGGTGTGAATGCCTTGCTCAATGCGAACGGTACGCTGTATGCGGGGACAGATAACGATAGCAACGACGTGTGGATGTACAGCAACGGCATATGGGAACAGGTAGTCGGTTCGCCGAGCCAGCTACATGCGCTGCTGGAAGTCGGGGGAACGCTATACGCAGGGGGAATAAACGGTGTAGTACAACTAATCGCTCCCGAAACACCTGCGAATTTGCAATCCAGCAGCACCACATCTGTATCAACTATCCTTTCGTGGGATGCCGTATCAGGAGCGACCGGTTATTACCTCTACGAGAATGGAGACAATCCGGCGATTGCCACTGTATCCGGCACCACTTATACGGTGAGCGGACTGACACCGAATACCTCTTATACGTTTACGGTGAGCGCATTCAATGCAATTGGTGAATCGGAGCAGAGCGATGCAGTCCCTGTTCAGACACTGAGCGCAGACGCAACGCTGACCTCGACGATAGGAACGGTAAGCACAGGCGGAACAGCGGAGGAAAGCATCACGAATGTTCCGTACGCCACGACGTTGAATGAGTTCAAGGCAGCGATCACGCCGGCAGAGAATGCATCGTTTGAAGTCTATGATGCAGACGGAACAACCGTAGCGACGGCTTTGGCAACCGGCAAGAAGGTTATTGTTACTGCGCAGGATGGAACTACGAAGGTAACGTATACGGTAACGGTGACGGTGGCAGCAAATTCTGCAAAAGCCATCACAGCATTCGGATTCGAGGGACTGAGCCCGGCGGTAACGGGAACAGTTAATGAATCGAATAAGACCATCGAATTGACCGTGCCATACGGAACGGATATAACGTCACTAGTCCCAACGTTTACAACAACGGGCGTTAGCGTGAAGGTGGGAAGTACTGCGCAAGAGAGCGGAACAACACAGCAGAATTTCACTGAACCAGTAACATACACTGTTGTAGCGGAAGACAATACGACACAAGATTATACGGTAACGGTGACGGTAGCGGCGAATCCTGCAAAAGCCATCACGGCATTTGGATTCGCGGGACTGAGTTCGGTAGTAACGGGAACGGTTAACGAATCGAATAAGACCATCGCATTGACCGTGCCATACGGGACGGATGTAACGTCGCTAGTCCCAACGTTTACAACAACGGGCGTTAGCGTGAAGGTGGGAAGCACCGAACAAGCGAGTGGAACAACACAGCAGAATTTCACGGAACCGGTCACATACACCGTTGTAGCAGCGGACAATACGACACAGGATTATTCGGTAACGGTGACGGTAGCGGCGAACACTGCAAAGGCCATCACAGCATTTGGATTCGCGGGATTGAGCCCTGCGGTAACGGGAACGGTTAACGAATCGAATAAAACCATCGCATTGACGGTGCCATACGGAACGAATGTAACGTCGTTAGTGCCAACGTTTACAACAACGGGCGCTAGCGTGAAGGTGGGAAGCACTGAACAAGCGAGTGGAACAACACAGCAGAATTTCACGGAACCAGTAACATACACCGTTGTAGCAGCGGACAATACGACACAAGACTACACGGTAACGGTGACGGTAGCAGCGAACTCTGCAAAAGAAATTACAGCATTTGGATTCGCGGGATTGAGCCCGGCGGTAACGGGAACGGTTAATGAATCGAACAAAACCATCGCGTTGACCGTGCCATATGGAACGAATGTAACGTCGTTAGTGCCAACGTTTACAACAACGGGCGCTAGCGTGAAGGTGGGAAGCACCGAACAAGCGAGTGGAACAACACAGCAGAATTTCACGGAACCCGTAACATACACCGTTGTAGCGGCGGACAATACGACACAGGATTATACGGTAACGGTGACGGTAGCGGCGAACTCTGCAAAGGCCATCACAGCATTTGGATTCGGGGGATTGAGTTCGGCGGTAACGGGAACGGTTAATGAATCGAACAAAACCATCGCATTGACCGTGCCATATGGAACGAATGTAACGTCGTTAGTGCCAACGTTTACAACAACGGGCGCTAGTGTGAAGGTGGGAAGCACAACACAAGCGAGCGGAACAACGCAGCAGAATTTCACGGAACCAGTGATATACACCGTTGTAGCAGCGGACAATACGACACAGGATTATACAGTAACGGTGACGGTAGCAGCAGCACCAGCATCAACACCAACACCAACACCAACACCAACATCAGAACCAACATCAGGCAATAGCGGTACCCTGCCAGTAACGTCCTCAAACAATACAGTGATCTCCACAGACGGTACGCTAACGCTTTCCATTGGTAAATCCGGCGAGGTTAGCATAGGCGATGATGTCAAGATTATAATTCCTACAGGTGCGTCAAACAAAGAATTGAAAATCACGGTAGAAAAAGTGGCAGACACACAAAAGCTGCTTACAAGCAAGGATGTTCTGGTCAGTCCGGTATTCGAAATTCTAAAAAACTTTCCGGAAAATTTCAGCAAGGAACTCACGATGATCTTTACCTTTGATCCGAAAAAATTAAAGGGTAATCAAAAACCTTCTGTATTTTTCTACGACGAAATAAAGAAGGTATGGGTGGAAATCGGCGGCGAGGTAAAAGGAAATACCATCACCATAAAAGTTAACCACTTTACGAAGTATGCGGTACTCGCAGCAGGTCAAGGCGAAGATTCAGCTACAGTCACGCCGGTCAACTTCAGCGATATTTCCGGACACTGGGCTGAGGCGAGCATCAATCAAGCGGTAAGCTTCGGAATCATCAGCGGTTATCCGGACGGTACGTTCAATCCGAACCGTACCGTAACGCGTGCGGAATTTGCAGTTATGCTGATGAATACTCTCAAGCCGCAAGGAGATGGAGCCGAACTGACGTTTATTGATAAAGGGAAGATCGCAACATGGGCGCAGAATTCGGTCGCGCAAGCGGTAAAAGCGAGCATCATTAATGGCTATGAAGACGGCACTTTCCGACCGGACGCCGAAATTACGCGTCTGGAGATGGCGGTGATGATCGCAAAAGCGCTGGGACAGTCAGTTGAAGCTGCAACGGCAACAGGCTTCGCGGACGAAAAGGAAATTCCGAACTGGGCGAAAGGTGCAGTTGGGGCCATTAAAAAGCTGAGCATTATCGAAGGCAAAGGTGCAAATGCATTTGCCCCGGGCGATAAAACGACAAGAGCAGAGTCGGTAACGGTGCTACTGAGAATGTTGGCGCAAAATAACAAGTAAAGGGAAATCAAACAAGGCTGCTTTGAAGTCAATTTCAAAGCAGCCTTGTTTTTGTGTGGAGCTTGCACATCAAAGCAAAGTCCAATACTGCTCGAATCCCAGGATGTAAATGTGACAGATAGATAACGCTAGGAATTAGGGTGAGACCACATGAGGGTTGTTGTTATAGTTCTGACAGCGATAGAATCCCCGATTGGCGCCCGACTAAAGGGCTTTTTTCAAAGAGCGAATGACCTTGCACGGATTGCCCACAGCCAAACTATCTGGCGGAATGTCCTTCGTAACGACACTGCCGGCCCCGATCACGCTGTTCGCGCCGATCGTCACTCCCGGCAGGACTGTAGCGCCTGCACCGATCCATACATTATCACCAATATTGACTGGATGTGTGTATTCCAACCCCTCCAACCGTTGCTCTACATCCATGGCATGTTCTTCTGTTATAAGGCAGACGTTGGGCGCAATAAATACGTTGTTACCAATAGTAATTTTCCCGCTGTCCATGAGTTTGCAATTAACATTGAGAAAAAAATTATCCCCTACCGTGGTATTGTACCCATAAGTACAGAAAAGCGGCTGCTCCACAACGCAATTATCTCCCGTCTTTCCCAGCAGTCCGCGAATGGCAGTCCGTCGTGCTTCGTGGTCTAGCGGGTGTATATTGTTATATTCATATAGCTTTTTCACGGTATCCGCACGGTCTGCGACAAGCTCAGGATCGCCAGGTTGGTATAACAGACCAGCATGCGATTTTTCTTTTTCGTTCATAACATCAACTCCTCTGTTCAAAGTATTTTATTATAAGGGATGATATGGTTCAACTATAAGATTACGCCATTGGCATTATGGAGATTGTGAGACAGAGATGGCCGAATGTAAATCCATTAGCAAAAAAAGGCACCCTAATCGGGTGCCTTTCGATTTCTCACTTTTGCCTAGACTCGCGGCGTCGATGAATATTTCCATTGTTTTGACTGGCCCCGTGACCCTCTTAATGGGGTATCCGTATAACTGAAATCACACTACCAGCTCGCCTTTAATCGCAATTCTATTAGTACCGTTGGTCTTGGCGAGATACATCGATTGGTCCGCATCGCGAATGAGATCAAGTTCCGTCATGCCCTCCACCCATAGCGTACAGCCAACGCTAGTGGTCATCGGTAGTTGAAGCTCCTTGATCTGCATCGGTGACTCTAGTTGCCCGATCAAACGCTTAGCAACCTGCACCAAGCCGTCGTAGCCGTTTTGCAGCCATGCTGCCACCAGAAATTCATCGCCGCCAACGCGTGCTAATAGATCGGTCTCCCGAACGACTTGCTTAATTCGCTTCGCGAACTCTACAAGTACAAGATCACCGACTTCATGTCCGTAAGTATCGTTGCATTGCTTGAATTTATTCAAATCGAGGTAGAACACCCCGAATACGCCTTCTTGGCAACTAGCCCGATTCATCCAGCCTTGGATGCGAGTGCTAAATCCTCTGCGATTCAACAAGCCCGTCAAAATGTCACGCTCTGTCAATTGAATAAGCTCGATCTCTAGTTCTTTACGTTTTTCGATCTCGGCTCTTAATTGAATCAATAATTGCTCATAATCGTTAAGCACACGAATTTTGTCATCGTAGTTAATTTGTTTGCCTAATTCTGAGCCCAGGGCGAGCGATAATAACTGTAGCGTTTCAATATCGCGGTCAGAGAAAGCGTCGGAGCGACCGGAAATGACCTTCAACACGCCGACGGCAGCGCTGGAGTCAAACAGGGGTACGCAGACCATGCTCCGTGCGCCGACTCTCATAGTCGCTTCCTTATCGACGCGATCGTCCTGCTGTGTATCCGGCGAATACAAAATTTCTTTCTCTGTCACGCACAAACCCGACAAGCTGCCGTTCTTTTTTATTCGAATTCCAAGATGAGGCTGCAGGGTACCGCTGACAGCGGCATAAACCATTTCATCGTCCGCCAGCATTTCTATAGTAGAACCGTCGGCATCAGTTAATAGGCACATCCGATCGCAGATTGTCTGCATAAACAACTTCAGATCAAAGTTAGATAACAGCATCTGCTGTTGGACTTCCATTAAGACTTTTAGGCGATGGTTTTCAAGCATCTTCCCAATTCCTCCATACTATGCGTGTAATTATTCGTCATGATTAGATAATATGCTAGCACGTTTAATACAGTTTGTCAGCGCTAAGCCCTAAGCTTGACGGACAGTTGGGAGAGCTTCATCTTCTGATAGCAGATCGTCATCGGCGCCGTTGTATCCGATGTATCAAGATGATTCTAATGAGTAGATACGTAGGGGCGAAGGCAACGGAGACCGAAAAGTGGCTCATCTGGCACCTGTCCCGCTCGTTACTGCGGATAACTCCGTTCATTTTATGTCATATGACATTATGACACTGGCGGATTTGACATCAAGATCCTTAAAATACATCTACTACTTGGAAAGGATGTGGGCTCTTTGATGGCCAGAACCGTCGTTAGCTTTATTCAAAACGGCTATTTCCTGCTGCTTACTTTTGTCACAGGAATGTTTTACTTCAGCTTTTATCTGGTCGCTCTAACCTTGGGCTTGAGTCTTTCGTTTACTGTCGCGGGAGTTCCTCTCCTGACACACGTTTTGCGGACGACGACCGCCTTCCTGCAATTTGAACGAGTACAGACCAAGATCTATACGGACATTACCACCGAGCCTTGCGTTAAATCCGCGAGACCCGATGTGTCGAGCTGGCTTCAAGCGAAAAAGGAGCTGTTGAACGTACGCAACTGGATCGCAATTGGCTGGCTGCTGTTGAAATTCCCGATAGGGATATTAAGTCTGATCAGTGCGGCCTTGCTTTACGCAGCGCCGCTTGTATTGATTGCGGCCCCGTTCCTCTATCGGTTTATCAACCTTTCCTTTGTGGGGGTAGATACGATTGCCAAAGCCGTGATGGTATCGGCCGCAGGGGTCGTGTTGATGGCGGTGAGCTACAGGCTTACGGGTCGCTTGGCGTACTTGATAGGCGGTTACACACGTCTGATGATCAAGCATGTGAACCGGTAGTCGCCACGCCCGTATTTGCAACGTAGGCCGCCCGATGGTAGTTTACTCTATAGCGGTTTATTCAATACTAATTACGTAATGTCATACTGAAGGTCGTTAGGGGTTGATGAATTTGTTCGATATGGTCAAGCAATGGTATTGGTACGATTGGCTCATGTTCATAATCCGCCTGATATGCAGCATTTCGCTCGTGTTTACGACTATAGGGCTGCAAGAATATTTCACGCTGCCGATAGGGGTGCTTATCCTGTGGCAGCTGATTGCTTTTTCCGTTCCGTGGCTTTGCTTGCAGCTCGGTTATAAATACTACCTGTTTACCGAAATCGTGATCTCGGGCGGGATGTGTTTGTACCTGGCTGCATTTTTTCCGCAAGCCTATTTCTCATTCCTGCTGTATGCCTTTCTAATTGCTGCCCACAGCGCGCAAAAGACCTATCTCTGGTCAGGGCCTGTATCCATATTGCTCCTGCCCGCCATGATCAAGCTGCTTGCAGAGCAGAGTGAATACTGGGTCATGGCCGTTCACATCGGGCTGGCGTATGTCTTCGGATTTTCCTTTCATTTACTCGCGCTCAATTCTCGTCAAGGCGAAATTATCCGCGAACAAAATGGAGTGTTGGAGCAGTACCTGTCCCAGATCGAGCGCATCACGCTTGCTGAAGAGCGGAACCGACTGTCCAAAGAGCTTCACGATACCGTCGGTCATGCCTACACTTCGCTCATTATGGGATTGGAAACGTTGCGTCCTGAGGTGGCAACGGATACAGGGAGAGAAAGGCTCGATTCCCTATTGAACCTGGGCCGCCAAAATATGGAGGAGGTCAGAAGCTACGTGCATCAAATCGAATCGCCGCATGAGGCACTTCCGCTGCTTCAGTCTTTGAAGAAGCTGGCGGAGGAGTTTCAAGAGCATGCCAAGGTGACGGTTCGGTTCCATGCCTACGGGGAAGAATACCCTGTAACGAAGCAAGCGAAGACAGCCCTTTATCGCTGCCTGCAAGAGTCGTTGACAAATGCTGTGCGTCATGGAAACTCGACAGAGATTAAGGTGTCCGTGCAATTCGAGCCCCAGCAGACGAGACTGGAAATCCAAGATAACGGCCGCGGGATGGAAAATGTGAAGGAGGGCTTCGGTTTGAGCGCCATGAAGGAGCGGGCGATGAATTTGCAAGGCCATGTGGCCGTCTATACGGAGCCGGGACAAGGCACTCTGGTTACCTGTACGCTGCCCAGACAAACGGAGCTTAAGGATGAAGTCATCCGGCTGTTGGTCGTAGATGACCAGCCCTTTATCCGTGAAAGCCTGCGGACTCTGCTGGAGGAGCAGCAGGATTTGCAGGTTGTTGGAACGGCAGAGGATGGCGAGCAAGCGATCGAGCTGTGCAGGCAGGTTCAGCCGCAGCTGGTGCTTATGGATCTGGAAATGTCGAACATGGATGGAATCGCCGCATCTCGTACGATAAAAGAATTGTGGCCCGATATCCGCATTCTGATTCTCACTACGTTCGAGGATACCAGACAGGCTCTCGAGGCAATGCGAAGCGGGGTGGACGGATACTTGTTGAAGTCCATGCAGCCGTTAGAGCTGGCTGAAACGATACGCACCGTCTACCGCGGGGGTACACTGATCGATCAAGGCATGTCGCACAAATTGTTTGCCCAACTGGAAGCGGACAATAGCGGAGATGATCCTTCGTTAGTCAAAGAAGCGTCATCGGCCTATGAGTTAACGCCCCGGGAGCTTGAAATTTTACAATTCGTCTCCAAAGGGCTGCGATATAAAAGCATTGCTTCTAAGTTGTATTTATCCGATGGTACGGTTCGAAACTATGCATCATCGGCTTATATGAAGCTGGGGGTCCGCAACCGGGAGGAAGCGGTGCAAAAAGCCAGGGAGGCTGGGCTTTTGGAATAACCCCAAGTTATGTATTATGGTGGCGGATGCCCGGCATACGGAGTGATAATGCTTCGTATGTCGGCATCCGCCATTTAGATTTTTAAAGGCTTTTTTACTTATTCAGAATTAGGGTTTACGTTCATTACCGTTTGGCAATTGGCAATGTGTAGTAATCAAATGCTAGATCCAATAAGGCGCTCGCTTCCTGCCGCTTCAGTGGCTGCTTGGAACGGAAGTTGATGGAGCCGTCCTTATTGATCTGGGTATCCGGGTCCATGATGCCTTGGGATACAAGGGTTGTGATGGCTTTAACTGCCCAGGCATCACCTTCGCCACGCAATGTAACCTTCTTGGTTCCAGGCTCAGCTTGTCTCAGGTTTTGGATCATCACTGCCGCCATCTCTCTGGTGATAGGAGAATTAGGCTTATAATTAGGCACTCCGGACAACATTTGCTTCTTGTTGTCTTCAATCGTATAAGGCATGCTTTCCCAGCCATGGGCGTGTAGCAGCAACGCCGAGAACTCGCCTTGAGTTAACTTTCCATTCGGATCGAAGCGGGTAGCTGTCTTTCCGTCCATGATCTTTAAAGCACGGAGATTTTGAATATAAGACGCATACTTGCTGTTCGCCGGTACATCAGTGAATCGCGTATCCGTATTTACTTTTTGTGCATAACCCACGTAGTGCGGAAGCGTCATGTAATAGAAATAGGTGATTTTGCCTGCCCCATTTTTTTGAAAGGCTATTTTATTGCCGGCTTCATCCTCAAAGAGTAACGGGCGGATCATTTTCAGCGTACTCTTGCCCAGATCTCCTGTCTCTATAACCAATTTTCCGTTTGAATAGGAAACGTGTGATCTCATGGATCCAAGACGCGTGTTTTGGTACAATCCCACGTAGTCCTTGGCTTGCTGCTCACTGATAGCCGAGTAGGATGGCTTTGGATCCGCTGTTTTTTTAGGATAATAATGATTCATAAATGCCTCATACACGTCGAGACTCATCATGGAGTCGTTATTGTAGGACATGTAGAGCGCTGTATTTTTCTCCGGCAGAAGAACAATCAAGGAAGAATGCCCAGTCACATTTCCCCCCTTGATAACCACATGTTGACCATTCATCTTCTCTTTGAAGTAGCCTTCGAATCCGATGGTTGTGACAGGGATATCTTTGTCAGGGAACACCTGGTAGGTGTGCATTTGCTTGATGCTCTCGGGACTTAAGATTTGTTTTCCTTCATACGTTCCGTTGTTCAGATGCATCATAAGGTACTTCACCATGTCATCTGCGTTGGATACCATACCACCGCTAGGCCGATCGGTTGGTATGAATCCCTCCAAGGGGATTAGCTTGCCTTTAGGATCATAATGGGCAGCCATTCTTTTGAGCAGGTCGGGTTTAAACCGCACATTCGTCGAGTTCATGCCCAGCGGTTTGAAAATATTGTCCTCCATATACTGGGCGTATGACGTGCCCGCTACTTGCCCTACCGCATACCCCGCCAGTGTGAATCCAAAATTATCATAGGTGTACGCTTCCCCCGGAGGTCTGACCACCGTCGGCATATTCGCTTCAAGAGCTTCCTTCATCGGGTAGAATTGATTCACATATTCCGGCTTCGATCCCGAGAGGATATCCGGTTTGTCAAAGCCGCTGGTATACGTAAGCAGATCGTACATCGTTAGTTTTTTGCCTGTTTTATTCGGTACCTTCATCCCTCCCAGGTATTCCTGGATATCGTGATGCAAATCAATTTTTCCCTTATCGACCAGCTGCATAGCTGCCAATGCCGTGAACTGCTTCGTCACAGAACCAATTTGGAAAACGGTGCTGCTGTCTACCGGAATTTTATTTTCCCTGTCGGCATAACCGTAACCCTTGCTTAACAGCACTTTACCATTTGAAACGACTGCAAAATTAGAACCAACCGTATTATACTTTTTCATCGCTTCCTTAAAAACGCCATCTGCAAAGGTCTCCAGTTCCTTGGAATCCCGCGGTCCCTCCAGTGCCTTGGTATCCTGCGGCGCCTTCAGGCTGGTAACCTCAGATGTAACTGGCGGGGGAGTCTGCGGGCTATTGGCTGCGTTCCCTACTTCCGTACAAGCGTTAATGACTGTACCCGTTAACACCAGAACAGTTAATAGTAGAACTGCGCGATTCTTGCGAATCCATTTCTTCGTATTCTTTGTATTCTTCGTATTCTTCATAAATGATGTCTCCTTAACTATTGGATTTGCCTTTTAATCATCGGCTGAGCCCAGTATCGCAAAGGAGTTGTCACACCAACAAGTTGCATTTCGTCATCTATGACATTCAGCTGCTTTGCAAGTGTCATGTGACAATTCGGCACTAGGTTCATTGACAAGGGAGGCGCTAAGATACCTGAAAGGGCGATGAATCATTCAGGAGACGAGAACAGTCTCCCTTGCCCAAAGCCATTAGAACTGGAGTGTGGACATCATCGCTTTCATACAAGATATCGTTACCCAGTACGGTTATATTGGCATCTTCCTATGCCTTACGCTTGGTATTATTGGTTTGCCTGTGCCTGATGAAGTTCTCATGACGATTGTGGGCTATTTTTCTTCAATAGGGGTGCTTAATTTCCCAGTATCCCTTGTGGTCAGCGTCCTCGGGGCTATGAGTGGTATGCTGTGCAGTTACGCCCTTGGACGGAAGTTCGGCAAGCCGTTGCTATGGAAGTATGGAAAATGGGTCAGACTCACAACCAAAAGGTTAGAGAAAACAGAGAACTGGTTCCAGCGTTACGGCCCCTGGGCGATCTGCATCGGCTACTATATTCCAGGGTTCCGTCATCTGACTTGTTATCTGGCAGGGATGAGCGCTATGAACCCACGGAAATATATACTTTTCTCGGGCCTCGGAGCCTTGTGCTGGTGTGCGATTTTTATCTCCATTGGATATTTTCTAGGGGGAACATTTGATTTCTCGAATGCTCATGGATCTTTTTTGGGGTTGTTTTTCTCTGGAGAATAGAATTGCTTATGCGTCGATAATTGCTTGTTATGGTGATTTTATTAATTCTTTCGAACTCATTCAATTATGGTTTAGGCACTTGCAGAACGTGATGATATGATCGATACGTATTTGGCAGGTGTTGAACGAGGAGAATGAAACATTGCGCTGGAGACACCCAAAAGATTGTTACTGCTCTGGAGGTTGAGCCATTTGATGCCCTGGAGGAAATTAAGCTGGTTCGGGAATTACTCAGGATATTAATGAAGACAGTGGATGAAGGCAAAGTTCAATAATAATAGATTGTAGCTTCAGTATCCCGACAAGGATATTGAAGCTATTTGCTTCGGAGGGCCCTTCAAAAACATTCTTGATGGCTACGGCTGATCGGGCAGGAGAATTTGCTTGTTATGCCAGCCTGGAGGCTACTTATCTTTACAGGTGAACTTCGCAGAACCTTATTCTACTGACAAAGAGGTTCGAACGAGAATACTCATATAACGCTAGTTGTTATTGATACTTTGAGCGTCTATTGGAATAAATGATTTGCTGATAACATGATGCAAACCACGGTATTGCTGCTCTACAATTAGTTCAAAACTAACATTGTTAAGATCGTTATTCAATAGATAAGACTGATTAACAAAAAATACAAATTGATAAGAAGAAGATTTATCATTTTCAGTTAGTAAAGTTGTTGATGGGTTTACAAGAATATCTTGTGTGGAATATGGAAGTCTAAATCTGATCTTAGAATCAGGAGTATTAGTTAAGCTAAAAGTCATTATGATTTTCTGTCCTTCTTGCCTAAAATGACTTGATCTCTGGTAGCTTTCTTTTCCCTCTGGTAGCTCACTATACTTCACAGAGTTATCAAATGAATATAAACCCGTGTTTAATGTGATTACTTGATCATACAGGTCCAATACTTCAATACGATTGAAATCGTTTATTGGACTTTCTTCATTAAAGATGATTTTATTCTCATTCAAACTAATCTTTGGTGTGTCTTCATTTGAAATGGTATCAGTTTGCTCCTCATTAAAAAAAAAGCGAACCTCTTTAATTTTATTAAGAAAATCCAAAGAATAAGGAAAAATAATAGTGAACATATCATCTTTAAACAAAAAAGTTTCTTCGTTTATTCTCAAACTTTCGAGGGTCTGTATTTTTTCTTCGTTATATCTAAATTTCTCTATTTCTGTTACTGTCTGATCCGAACATCCGCTTAAAATGAGCAATCCTACAATAATTAGTATATTTAATTGAATGAAACGCGTAGTTGCTTTCCAACCCGTATACGTAATATTCCTCATGCCAACCCTCCTTGTCTTACGACAATGGGGCAATCCTCTAATGGACGCCCCATTACCACTAACTAAATTATCTTAACCTATAGAGGATTTGAAAATACCCAATATTCATTACCTCGATGATCAAGACTTGAAGCGTAATAATCAGTATCCCATATAATACCTGTATCAGTGTATTTGTAGTTTTGCTCTAAAGCTTTCTTGGCACTTTTGAGTTCAGTAACATAATACCCAGGAACTGACACGCTTTGTGTAAACTCCTTCGAATATGTTTCACCGATAGTAGCAGTCATTGAAGCCTCAGCCACATCTTTAAATCCGAATTTAGTGCTTCCACTAATTGAAGCTGTCATGCTCGATGTCGTTTTTAACGTTACCGAAACAGCTTTGCTTGTATTATTGTTATATCTATCCCAATCATGACCTGTATAAAAGTTTGATTCAGATATTTTGGTCCATTTGTTGATACCCCTAGTTGAAATTTGATCTTTTGATTTTGGTACTTGAACAATTTCTTTTAGTTCAGCATCTCTTTTTCCAGCATAGTCGTCAGGAATTACTTCTATACCGTTTAAATATGTAATATTGTTTATAACTTGTTGATCTGGCTTGCTGGAATTAATAAGATCACCATCAGTTTCAGCATACGCTGGAAGAGCAAACGAAACAGCCAAGACAGTAACTAATGATGATTTTAAAAACAACTTTGATTTTTTCATTAAATCATCTCCCTTAAATTAATTAATTCTATTTAATATTATATTTAATTCAAAAATTAGGTAATAGTTCAAATTAACTAATTTTGTTTATTTATGGAATTTATAACAACTAGCGGAAGTGACTATCTACAAAGTTTTAATTTCCAGAGGAATGAAGGGCTGTTGCCTATACTTCCAGAATTAATGAGGATAATGTAAGGGGTAAAGCGCATAAGATGGTTTATACCGATGATAGATACCATACCAGAATGGAGAAAAACAGTATTTGATTCATCAACTCATTACTAGTAAAGTTACACCTAAAGACGTAGCTGAAACTGTTAATTTTTTAGTGACATTTGTACTATAAAATCCGATAAAAGAAAGGAAAGATACCCAATCGATTCCGCGATATTGCAGTGCTCCTAACGATGTTGCTGAAACAACAAAACAGGCGAGGGGAAGCCAACACTCCCCCTCGCCTGTTCGTATTCACACAGTTCTCCTAGCGTCCAGTCACTTTAATTCCTCTCCTAGTAGCAACATGCTCCTACTAAGGTCTAACCAATTTACTCCGGAGTCCCCTGCGTCACCCCATGAACATACGTGAGCGTCGGGCTATCTACAGCCCCTTGCCCCGGATTATAGGTGAAGAAGTACTCGACGGTATCCCCCTGTTGCAGGTTATTTACAGGATACGTATAGTTACCGTTCCCTGCCGGGGTCATAGCTACGTTCAACTGCCCACCGTTATTGATCTTATAATGTAAGTCGGCAAAGGTTGCACCATTCACATAGAAGGTCAGGTCGTTGCCTGTCTTCTTCAAGCCCCGCACCGCATCGCCAACGATGATTGTACCGGATGATGATGACGGCACAACGGTGATGGTGGAGACGGCTGTTTTATTGCCATCCGCAGTTGTAGCTGTAACGGTTGTCGTGCCTGGAGCGAGGCCGGTCACGGTACCGTTTTGGCTCACGGAAGCGATGCTGTTGCCTGACACGCTCCAAGTGACCTGTTTATTGGTTGCATTGGACGGGGCGACATTGGCGTTCAACTGTACAGTCTTTCCAACCTCCACCTGTGCGGTGGTCTGATTCAGCGTTACACCGGTAACCGGCACGTTGTTGTTACCTGGATTTTCACTGTTGCCTTCTTTATACACACGAACATAATCGACCTGCATCGTTGCAGGGATATCAGACGGATCTGGGGTATTTAAATTGTCAAAGTAACCACCGATCGCCAGATTCATGATGAGGTAGAATGGCTTATCGAATGGGGCGTTTGGATTGTTCGGCGCGGCAGTGGAATACCATTGATCTCGGCTAACTTTGAAGAAGAAATTGCCGTCCACATACCACTTTATGTTATCTTCTTCCCAGACCATGGAATACACATGATAGTCATTAGCGAAGGTCTGACCTTCAGGGAAGTGATATTCGCCAGCAATATATCGGTTAACCGGCCACTGCCCGCCAAAGTGTATAGCGCCGCTGGTCGTACCTGGCAAGCGTCCTTTTGCTTCCATAATATCGATTTCACCGGATGCAGCCCATGCACCATATACAGAATCTTCTGGGAGCATCCAGAGTGCAGGCCAGACGCCATTGCCTGTAGGCAGCTTGGCACGAATATCTACTCTGCCATACTGGAAGGACAGATGGTCCTTGGTGTTGATTTTACCAGAGGAGTATTGTGCGAACCGGTTTGGATCCTGTGGAAAGGATTTGGAGTCGTGCAAGACCCGGATGTTCAGCTTTCCATCTTGTACAAAAATATTTTGTGGACTGTCTGTATAGTGCTGCAGCTCCGCATTGCCCCAACCCCAGCTATGAGGATCATTACTGATATAGTACCCTGTTTCATAGTTCCATTTATTCATATCGAGTGCGGTTCCGTTAAATTCATCCTGCCAAATGAGATTCATGCCCGCGATTGTCGGATCAGTTGGTGTGCCGATGGCAATGTCATCATGATCAGATACATCCGGGCGTGGGGCATTTGGATTGCCAATAAAGGTATAGTAGACAAAATTATTGCCGACACTGCCACCCGCTTGGCCATTCAATGGATAACCGATACGGATCTGCATATCCTCCTGAATCGGTTGGAACCAAAGTCCGTAGATATAGTCAGCCCAGTATCCCCACTGATTGGCATCGGACATGTGGTTGTAGCCATTCGCGGCGTATGCGAATCCGCTCTGACTGGAGTCACTCATAGCCACCCATTGTCCGTTAATGTTAATCTGGTACACGAATTTTCCAAGCTCGGTGCCGATTGGGGCGCCCCCATCAATTTTGGGCAGCGGTACGCCTATGACGCCGTTCACATCTGCTGTGTAGGTTGTGCCATCATAGGGAGTGAGCACATACGAATTTCTTACGGGTTCATTAAAAGTGATCGTATAAACGACGTTAGCCGAGGAGGTTCTCGACTCTAATTTTACGTTGATAGACTCCGTTACGGTAAACCAATAGCCACCACCGCCTTCGGTGAATTGGCCGAAGTTGTTATCATAGATCCAGCCGCTGGCTGCGTTATTATCAATATCAATCCATGTACTGCTGTTTACAGGTTTTACGAACACCTTCAAATCCTCAGCCACAGCTTGATAAGGGATGGACGGGTCATTGTTGAAGGTAGGATAAGTAAAGCCTGCACTGCCTGTGAAACCTGCTGTAATCTGCGGCCCTTGAGTAGGTGCCATAGCAGTGATGGTTGCTTTGTTTATGTTTTGAAAGACAAGAGTGTAATCAAGGGTAACCCCATTAGCTTTGGAGAACAGTTGAATCTCAGTGGTTGCGGAGAGTGTGAACCAATAACCGTTCAAGCCGCCGTCGCTCCAGTGCCCCCAGTTCTGGTTATAGGTGTAGCCACTTGCGCTATCAATATCAAGCCAATTGCCATTCACTTTTACCTTTACACCTACATCATCCGACACGTTGTTCCAGGTAGCGGAGCCTCCATTGAATATAGGCATAACAAAACCGAAACTGGCTTGTCCAACCCCGGATTTGGAGATGACAGGTCCGTCTGCCCCTGAAAAGTAAGCCATAGAGGTAACGGTCGTTCCTGCTGCCTGAACCTTTGAAGTTGGCAATAGCCCAACACCAGCCAGCAGCACTACTGCTAAGAACAAACTTAATAGCCTGTGCGTCAATCCACTCTCCGTTTTGCGAAGTCGCTTCATACTTGCCCTCCTGTGCTAAAATAATGGTGTTCCTTCGGAATAGACTGACCTATAGACGACAATGTCCCCAATGAAGCGGTTCTGTGCGCACTATTTGGAAACCGCTTTCATTTTAGGGTCATCTTTATTCTATCGAATGTAATAATGGGCTGAAAGGTACAATAATTTTTGTTATAACCCAATTTTTTGGCTTTTGCTTATGTCTGTTTATTTAAGCACGGATATCGCCCATTTATAGTGCGGTGTCCTGGTATTCCCCTTCGCTGTCATATTTTCTACGCATCAGTTGCCGGTACTCGGTGGGTTGCATATCCATGACATCCCGGAAGGTCCGTGTGAAGCTCTTGTAGCTCTCATACCCGACCATGGTGGCTACTTCGACGATTTTATGATCCGTTTCGGCGAGCAGTCGCCGGGCTTTATCCAGACGTACATCGCGCAGGTATTCAGCAAAGCCTTTACCGATATTCTTCTTGAACAGGTTTGAAAAATAGGCATAATTAAGCGACACGTGGTTGGACACCATCGCCAGGTCTAGCGGTTTATGATAGCTTTCGTGTATAAAACGTATGGCTTCATTCAGATCCTGCGTGTTGCGATAGCTGCACTTATATTCATAGTAGAACTGGTTCAGCCGGAGCAGCTGTTGTTGCAGCGCCTGAATATAATCGCGAATGCCATGATAATCAAATAGATTACGCAAGCATTCGATGTCCAGCGTTTCTTCTCCCATATACGGGGTGATCACTCGCACATATTCCTCCAGCATCTGTACAATGGCGCGGGATAACTGCTGTGTGTAGCGGATGTGATAGCGTTGCAGCGTATCTTTGTGAAATACTTTGGAAATGCCTTGGGTGATTGTACCGCTGTTCTTGGTGCCGATTAGCTGGAACAGGGCATATAGCTCCTCATAGGGAAGCTCCCATTGCTGCTCTAGCCGCTCAATATGTGTTGGCAGGATGCAGTTCCGATCAGGAAAAAGGTAACTGTGGTGATATAGCTCTAACGCTTGTGTATAGCTATTAGGCAGCTCTTTTAATCCTTGCTGCGGACCAGTCATGGCAATGATAGCATCCTTCTGCTCTGCCTTAAGAGCCGTGGGAAAGACTCCCGGATCTACGGCTGCATCGACAGCAAGGATCAGATACGGCCGGTGTTGCAGGCATATACATCCTTGTCTGCCATATACACGATAGGCAATGGATTCTATGCTGTGGCTACTGTCCGCCCCCGGTTGGTTAATCCATAGCTCCTCCCGTAGCAGACACAGACGGTAATTCTGCCACAGCTCTGGATTCTGCCCCTGGGTCTGAAGGATCCACGCTTCATCGTTCACTGCACCCTGCATGTACATACTTAGCTCCTTGCGGTCTGTTTCTTGCGCGCGGCGGGAGATATGCTCCATATTGCGCGAGAGCGCTTGCCGTGTTGTTATCTCCTGCTCTACATGTTCAACCGCGGTTTGCAGATCTTCACGTTTCACAGGTTTGAGCAGGTAACCCTTGGCCCCAAGCCCAATAGCCCTTTGTGCATAAGCAAAATCGCTATAGCCGCTAATAATCAGGAAATCGACCTCAATGTGCTCCTCTTTGGTCTGCGCCATCAGTGTCAGTCCATCCATATCGGGCATGCGGATATCAGTAATTACCAGTTGGATGTCGTACTGACGCAATATTTCCAGTGCCTCAATCCCGTTTACGGCACAGTAAATGTTATCAAGCTGCAGAGGGAATTGGCGCAGCATGGCCTGTAGCCCATCGCGAATATGTTTTTGATCGTCCACAATCAGAATATTGATCATGCCTTACCATCCTCCAAGATTCACATTTTCCCAAGGCAATCGTATGGTTACACAGGTATAGACGCCCTGCACACTATCGATCCATAGGCCGCAGCCCTTGCCGTAATGAAGCTGTATGCGTTTATGAACATTCTCCAAGCCCAGTCCATTCTTGCTGGTGACAATCGGCGTATCGGAGTCGCCCCGCAGCACAGCCTGCAAACTGGACAGCATCTTAGGGTCAACTCCTGCACCGTCATCCCGTATCTTGATGAGCTGAAAGCTGTCATTCTCTACGGATACGGTAATTTGGATGTTTACACTGCCACCCGAAGGTGCTGCGTGATGCACAGCATTTTCGACAATGGGCTGCATGCACATTTTAGGAATCGTATAGCGCAGCACCTCTTGCGGGAGATCCGCCGTCAATACAATGCTGCCACCTTCCATAAAGTTTATGAAACGGACATAGCTGTGTATGTTCGCCAGTTCTTCGCTAAGGGCAACAGTATCGCTGCGCCACTGCATGCTGTATCGTAGCTGTGAGCCTAACGACACCAATGCGTCGGCGATCGCTGGTTGCCGCTGAACCTCTGCCAGCATACGGATGGATTCCAGCGCGTTATATAAAAAGTGGGAGTTGATCTGCGAATGCAGCGAATGCAGCTGTGCGTTTTTGGCGATTAGCTGCTTATCCACCACCTGTGTCATCAGATGTTTGATCTCGTCTAGCATACTATTGTAGCTGACGGCCACCTCGTCGATTTCATCGCCAGGTTCATTTTCACCGAGACCGGTATTAATTTTCGCATCCAGTTGGCCTTGTCGCACCTTGCGCATAGAGACCAGTACTCTGTCTAATCGGCGAAAAATGCGCCGGGTGGTATGCGAAACGAGCAGCAGCATCAATAGCAGCACACATAATGTGATCGCTACTACGAGCAGATACCAGCTTCGCGGGCCCTCCATAAGCGCCTGATGGGAGGCAATATCCACTACATAGGCGTTCAGTGGGGCGATGTAGCGATAAAGTGCGTAGTACGTATGATCCCCTACATTGACTTTAATTGGATTATTCTGCTGCAGTACATCCAGCCGCTGATGAATGCTGCCAAGAATCTCATTCAGCTCGTTCCCGGACGTTTGCGCAAACATGTGCTGAGGATTGTATACAGATCGAGCAGAATTACTTCTGTCCATTACCACAGAAAAAAAATCTCCACCGCTCTCCTCTAGCAAATCGCTAAAAAACACGTTATGCGGGGTGCGAATTTCCATAATGGTGGGGAGCTTCTGCTGCTGACCCTGAAGGCGTACCAGCCGGTAATAGGAAAGGGTATGCTCGCCATCTTTAAAAGCAAATAAGCGGTGTGCGGCCCCGCCATCCTCCCGAAGCGTCACCCAGTAATTTTGCGGCCAAAACTTGTCATAATGATAGATTTCAGGCCAAATCTCAAATAGATTTGGATTATCGACATAGAAGCTGAGCTCACTGATCATCTCATGGCTCTGAATAATATTATGCATTTGCTCATATTGGTTTTGTCTAAATTTCACAAGACGCAGGCCATCCCCGCGCATATTGGAGTGAATAAAATCCACAAATGCCTTTTGATTCAGCGCAGTAGAGGAAGCGCTCTCAATAATCCCCAGTCTTGTACGCAGCTGTTCGTTAAGCCGTGAGACATGATTGCTGCCGGTGGCCATTGCATCCTTGTATAGCTGGCGTTCCTGTGTGCGTATAAATAATAAGGATACTAAAATTCCAGGGATGACAATCAGCATGCTAAAAGCTAGAAATAATTTCTTAGATATGCGCGAATTGCGGTAAAGCTTTCTTACTTTAGTAAGCAGATACATCATTTTAATAGCCTCCCTACCTTTGTAATATACCATATATTACAAACCGCCCGGTAGGTAACGAGGCTGTTGTTCCCAATGGTTAGAACCCCAGAAGCAGGGAGTACCGGCCACCATTTCGGTGACCGGTACAATCTTGGTACAAGCATTGTTACTCTGCCATTTTAGCTTTTCGCGCATCTAGTTCGGTCTGACGGTATTCCATCACCTTGTCAAAGCCATAGGTTCCGCGGCGGTCAAGGAAATTGTCGAAGATTTTATCAAACTCAGCTTCATTCTTGGCCGTAATCAGCTCAGGCATCACTTCCTCCCAATTCTGAGCAATACGCGCCCAGGACACGGATACATCAGAATCGCCTTGTGGATCTAGACCTTTGTAGATACCGCTATCAATATCAGCCCGCTGATTGGCGAAGTCCTCCATTTGCTTAAGGACAGGGGCTTTCGCCGGTCTCCACTGGTTAATGATTACAGGGTTACGCATCATCCAATAGGTATCCATGATGCCGTACTGCTTCTCCATTTTCTCAATATCGTTCTCCTGCAGATTAACCATTTCAGGCTTCAACTGCGGCTTGCCATCAACCATCTCCCATGTTTCACCTTCTTTACCAAGGAACAAATCTCTTTGTCCTTCTTCACTAGCCAGATAGGTCAAAAAGCTGATGGCTCGTTCAGGGTTTTTGGTAGATTTGCTAATCATCGTTACCATCCAGCCGTCCATGTTACCAGGGAATAGCTTAGGACCATCACCCTTGCTGTTCTTTGGCCCATCGACTGCGATGTAGTAGGAGTCCGGGTTGGAGCTTGCAGCCAGCATCGGATTGACAGCTGCCATTCCGTTCCACTCGCGAACCATCATGAAATAACGGGCATTGTTCGTTTTTTCCTCAACTTGAGTATCGGAATCCACCAGGAAATCTACATTAATCAGCCCGCGCTCGTAAGCTGTGCGGAAGGTTTTCAACCAAGCGACATAATCGGGATCGGTAACTCGGTCATATACCTTCCCGTCTTTCTCATGTGGTACGGCCAACAGATTCTGCAGATATTCAGTCATCCCGTAAGGAACATTCCCCTGTGCAAAGAAGGGACTGATAGGCTGACCTTTATACTGGGGATACTTATCCTTCAACAGTTGCAGCGCGTTCAAAAAGCCCTCTGGGGTGCTCAGATCCGGGCTACCCATTTCTTCATACAGATCCTTCCGCACCAGGAAGGTCTGGTTGGCGGCTGTCATGCCGGTTTCATGCATCAGGTTAGGGCTATAGGAATCATTTGGCACGCCATAAGTATTACCATTTTCTTGACGATACCACTTCAATGATCCTTCGCCAGCTACCTTGAAGAAGTAGGGATCGTACTTATCAGCCAATTCATTCAAGGCATACACATGATCGCCTTCCCATAGCTTTTTGACAGCGTTTTCCCAAGAACCCATCGAGATTAAGTCTGGCAGCTTGCCGGAGGTCATCATCAGGGTAACATGTTCATTCGCTTCCCCAGAAGGTACTTCCAGCTTGATGTTAACGCCAGTCTTTTCCGTGACATACTTGGAAGTTAAGCTATCACCCCAGGTTTGGCCGTACCAGTTAGCGCCTACGAACCAGGTTAAATCTACGGGGCTGGTATCCTGCTTCCATGCAGGTTCATCGGGATTGAGCTTTACTTCGCTCGGCGGCGACTGCGTACTATCCGTAGGTTGTGGGGTCGGGCTACTTTCGTTAGATGAATTGCTACACGCGGCCATACCTAGCGCCAAGGATGTAGCTAGAACAAGGGTCAAGCCTGGCTTGAGAAAATTGCGTTTCATGACAGGATCATCCTTTCTTTTTTCTGAACTTTGTATATAAGTTTTTATATAACTTGAACTAAAGAAAGAAACGAAAAGGGAGAAGGAGTGGAGGGGAAGATTGGAACTGTAGGAGCGTTAGCGATCGCCTTTGTCTCCAGATTTCAACCTCGACATGAGGTTAATTATAGAAGAAATCTGGAGACAACAGCGACCGAAAGTCCAAGCTTCACCGGAGCGACGCCGATCCTTATGTTAACATCTTAAGTTCAATATATATCGACGCATACACCTACCCTTTAATGGCTCCAATCATCACGCCTTTGACGAGATAGCGCTGAATGAAAGGATAAACTACCAGAATAGGCAGTGTGGCCACCATCATGGATGCAAATTTGATAGAGTTGCCGGGCAGCCGTGCGCCGAATTGCGCCATCGCTTGCTGCTGCATGAACGACATGGAGTTCTCTGCAATAATTTTGTACAACATAGTCTGCAGCGGCAGTAGGTTCTGGGAGCGGATGTAAATGACCCCCTGATAATAATCGTTCCAATGATAGACGGCTGAAAAAAGCGATATGGTCGCAATAACAGCCATGCTGTTAGGCAATACGATTCTGAATAGGACGCCATAGTCGGATGCACCGTCTACCTTCGCAGATTCCTCCAGGCTGTCGGGAATGGTGCGGAAGAAACTCATGAATATGACCATATTAAAGAAAGTGTACATGGAAGGAATGATGAATACCCAGAAATTATCGTATAGGCCAAGCTTCGTCATCAGGATAAACGAGGGGATCAGCCCCCCTGAGAATAGCATCGTAATCAAGGCGATTTTCATATACACCTTGCGACCGATCAGATTGGACTTGCTCATTCCGTAAGCGATAATGGCGGTAAACAACACATGCGTCGCTGTCCCGACCACCGTACGCAGAGTAGTGATGTAAAAGCCGTTCATCATCGTTTTATCGTTGAATACAACACTATAGCTGGCTAGCGAGAATTCTTTGGGAAACCAGTTGACGGTACCCAGCGATGCTTGCTGCGGCGCATTAAGCGAGTTCACGAACACAAACCACATCGGGTACAGTGTTAAAAAGCAAACCGCCAGCATTAGCAGGGTGTTACAGACCTCAAACACTCCAATCTGTCGAAATCTTCTGCGTCTTTCCATACTTCTCTCCTCCCTCCTTTTAAAAAATGCTATCGCCAGTTAGTTTCTTGGCTGTGGAATTAGCCAAAAATAACAAACCAAGCGCCACAATAGAGCGGGCGAACAGGACGGCTGTTGAGAAGGAATGACGCCCGGATACCAACCCCATGTTGTAGATGTACAAGTCCAGGCTTTCCGCCATTCTCATGTTCATGTTGTTCTTCAACATAAAGATCTGCTCAAAGTTACTGCCGAGGATCCCGCTGACAGCGAGGATGAACAGAATAGCGATGGTGGGGCGTATGCTCTGAATAGTGATATGCCACATCCGCTGCCACCGATTTGCGCCATCCAGCTCGGCCGCCTCGTATAGCCCCGGATCAATACCAGATATTGCTGCTATGTAGATAATGGCGCTCCAGCCGGTTTCTTTCAGCGTATCGGTGAAAAAGGTAATCCACCAAAAGTATTTAGGTTCGCTGTTAAACAGGATTTCGCGTTCCTGGAGTCCGAGCCCCATCATCAGCTGATTGATCACACCGCCCTCGCCCAGCCAGTTAAGTGCAATCCCGCCAAAAATCGTCCAGGCGATAAAGTGCGGAAGGTACGAAATGGTTTGTACCGTACGCTTAAATCGAAGACTCCGTATTTCATTGAGGAGCAAGGCAAACAAGATCGGAATGGGAAAGCCCAAAATTAGCTTGATGCTGCTCATCCCCAGGGTATTGCGGATCGAACGCCAAAACCGCTCATCCGACAAAAAATCCTGAAAGTGCTTCAGCCCGACAAATGGTGAATCAAGTAAGGGCTTGGCGATACTGTAGTCCATAAATGCAATAATGAGCCAAAACATGGGGATATAACAAAAGATAAACATCCAGATGATGCCTGGAATGACCATGCTTTGCAATTGCCACTGCTTAAGAAGCGCTTTCATTTGTCCCGTTCTGTATTGGAACATGTTCCGTCCCCCTTTCTATTTCATCGTATGAAAATGCGCATAGGAAAAAAAGCCCATGATTATGGACCCTATCCCATTATTTTAGATTTGTTTGACCAGGCGCAAAATTTAAGTATGCTGTGATTAAATGAGGGGAGTGTGTAAAGGATGCACAAGCTTGTATGGGAACAGAATTTCTTAAAGCAAAATGCTGATTTGAAAGAGTGGAATATTCGCCTTGGGAATGACTTACTTGATGACCATGGTAATCCTATAGCCCCAGGCTGGGGCAACAACGAGCAGCAGTTTTATAGTGATCATTCCAGCAATCTATTTTTCGATGAATTTGGTCTGAATTTATGCGCGCGCAGTGAAAATATAGAATCGGAGGGCCGTCATTTTGCATATACCTCGGCCCGTTTGGACACCAAGGATCACTTTTCCTTTTGCTACGGGAAGCTAGTTGTACGTGCAAAGCTGCCTGTAGGGCAAGGGTTATGGCCTGCTATCTGGCTGCTTCCACAGCACCAGACTTATGGGCCTTGGCCTGCTTCTGGCGAGATTGATATTCTGGAAGCCAAGGGCCGCTTGCCCCAGCAAATCTTTGGCACGTTGCACTACGGAAAGGACTGGGAACATAAAGTCATTGAGGAGTTCTCCTACCAATTAGAAGACGGAACGATAAACGAATTCCGTGATTATGCGCTGGAATGGGATGCAGAGGGAATACGTTGGCTGGTAGACGGGCATTGCTATGCCGAGCATCGTCTGGAGCCAGGTGTAACGCCTTTTGACGAGCCTTTTTATCTGCTACTTAACCTTGCGGTGGGTGGCTGGTATGACAATGTAGCCGTGGATGAATCTGCGCTGCCGGCGGTTATGACGGTTTCGGGGATTTGGCTGTACCAATAAGCTAGACCATGATGATTGGTCAGATTGAAAAGGCAAGGGCATACCCGTGTTGGGGATGCCCTATTTTTGCATAATGTTGATACAGTGAGCGGTAGCGATTATCCTCTCGATTTTATCTTGAAAGAATGACCACCTAATATTTACAATTAAGCTACGGCTGAGCAACCTTTTGCATTAGTTAAAAAGGAATTAGAGATCGGGGGATTCATTGTGATCAATGTTCAATGGAGTGAACAAGAACCATCTTTCGCTGAGTGGCTAAATCAAGGAATGGATATTACTTTCCGTGAAATAACAACTGGATTTGAAGCCGATATATTGTTATTGCAGAAGAAGGATGAACCTAAGTATGTGTTAAAGGTATGGAAACAACTTTTTAATTCACAAGCACATCAACAATATAAGTTCTTATTTAATGCGCAAATTGCAGGATTACCTGTCCCAACGCCTGTTGGTTGGGGAAAAACAGATACGGGGACAGAAGTTCTAGCCACTGATTTTTCAGGATATCCAGTCGATAAACCATCAAAGCGCCAAATCGAACAATTTGCAAGGGTTCTATATCAGATTCACCATACCCCAACCCATCATCTTGGATTGGATAGTGATACCGGGGGTGAAATTATTGATATAATTATAAATCAGTATTTTCCCGATATTGAACAGCATCAAGATATTATGATTATACTGGAAAGTTTGAAAGGAACCTATCCAGATCGAGAACGCAGGCTAATTCATGGTGATTTTAACTTAGGGAATATTCTTCTTAAAGATCATGAGATCACAATAATCGATTGGACTAATGTTCAAGTGGGAGATATCCGTTACGATGTAGCGTGGTCCGCTGTTCTGCTGTTAATATCTTTAGGTGAGAATGAATACAACTGGTTCAAGTCAGCCTATTTATCTCAGCAACCCTTTGAAGATATTGAACTAAATGTATTTGAAAGCATCGCTGCCTTAAGGTGGCTGCTGCTAAACAGGATCGTTTCATTTCCGAATGGAGAGGAAAAGAGCAAAGAACTGCAATGTTTTTTGGAGAAACGACTTCCAATAAACTTTGAACTTCGTTAAAGGGAACCAGATCAGAAGATGCTTAATGGAGCTAATACTTGCGTCTAAGCCTGCTCAATCATTTGGAGTAAGCTTGACAATGCACTGGAGAAAACCGAATTCCGGCGATACACGAACCATACCTGCAAATTACGATACCCTTCAGGCAAACGGTGGGAAGCGATGGCTCCAGCCTCTTCCGCTTTGGTAATCGACGATTGTGGTAGCAAAGATACGCCGAGTCCAGCGGCTACCCCACTTAGAATCACTTCTAACGTCCCAAACTCCATAATCTGATAAGCACTTATCCCGCTTTCGTTTAGGAAGCGTTCAGCTTTTGCCCGGTGTGTACATCCAACGTCAAAGAACAACATCGGCTTCGTAAGTAATTGGTGCATGTCGTTATTACCCGGTTGTGAGATTAGCACCAACTCCTCGTCGAAAGCCGCGATATGATCTATATCAGGCTGATCTATGGGTCCATACACAAAGGCTCCATCTAGTTCGTAATCAAGCACCTTTTGTAAGAGACCATGCGTTTCGCCAGTTACGAGGGATAGATTGACATCGGGGTATCGTAAGTGATATTTGGTCAGAAGAGGGGTGAGGTGAATAACCGCTGTCGTTTCGACAGAACCTACACGGAGAAGGCCCGCAGGGTGTTCCGAGTATTGTGTAGATTTCACAGCCTCGTCCATCAGCGTCAGTATTTTATCCGTATATTCTAGCAGGTTCTTACCTGCCGCCGTTAGTGTCATCCCCCGATTAGATCGACGAAAAAGAGGGAGCTTCAGCTCAGCTTCAAGCTGCTGGACCCGGCTCGTCACATTGGACTGGACATAGTTCAGAGCTTGTGCAGCCTTGGTTATAGTGCCCTCGCGTGCAACGGCTTGAAATATTCTCAAATCCCCACTTTCCATTTCCATCCACCTGCCTGGTATGATTCTTTTTGATAGTCGCCTTCATTTTTGATCATTTTACTGGATTATATCCTCTATGTACAATTCAATATATACGATGAATTTAAGATCCGAACGTAAAGCTCGGTCGTCACTACGGTGAATGTTTGGACTTCCGGTCGCTGTTGTCTCCAGATTTCTTCGATTGAACCGCTTCTAGCGGTTGAAATCAGGAGACAAAGGCGAACGCTGCGCTCCTACAGTTCCAATCATTCCACTCCATTCCTCCTCCCTTTCTGTTAATCTCTTTTGTTCATCTTATATATATTCATTAACAACGATTAAAGGAGTAATCAAAATGAAAGCCATTGTACATGCTGGGCAAAGTGGCCTGAAGGGCTTGAAATATAGGGATATTACAGATAGACAGCCGGGTGCTGGCGAAGTGAAGGTAAGGATAAAGGCTGCAGGACTGAACCATAGGGACTTGTTCATTATGGCAGGCCGGACAGAACAAGATGTCCCTCTAATTATTGGCTCTGATGGCGCGGGCAGGATTGAAGCAGTAGGTGAAGGTGTATCCCACCATACAGTGGGGGCTGCTGTCATCATTAACCCATGTCTCGGATGGGAATCTGTCGACAATGTTCCACACATTCCAGCCATTGTGGGCGGTCCTTCAGAAGGTACATTCGCCGAGTCTATTATCATCCCTGCACAAAATGCCATCAGTAAACCAGCGTACCTGTCTTGGGAAGAAGCGGGTGTGCTGCCCCTGTCTGCCTTGACCGCCTATCGTGCTCTGTTCACGAAAGGTCGCTTGCAGCAAGGGGAGCACGTCCTTATTCCTGGCATCGGCGGTGGTGTTGCGACTTATGCCATGATGATGGCGTTAGCAGCAGATGCACGTGTCAGTGTCACATCACGTAGTGAGGCGAAAAGACAAGCTGCCCTCACATATGGTGCTAACTATGCATTCGACAGTAACGGTGATTGGAAGGAATGTATGAATGGGAACAGCGTGGATCTCATCCTCGACAGCATCGGGCCTGCGACGTTCCCGCATTACTTTGACATTATTAGACCCAATGGCCGTATTGTCACGTTTGGTGCAAGCTCGGGAGATCGAATAGAGATCCCCGTTCGGTCCATATTTTTCCCGCAAATTAGTATCATCGGCACTTCTATGGGAAGCAGCGAAGAGTTTGCTGATATGCTGCAATTTATGGAACGCCACGGTCTTCGTCCTATCATTGATCGAGTATATCCTTTACAAGATACTGCCGAGGCATTTCACAGAATGCAGCAGGGAGAGCAATTCGGTAATATTGGAATAAGCGTTTAAGTATCGGTTCATTTTCATAATACCCCAGTTATGGTGTACGCCTCACTATCAAGAGATGCATTGTTGGAACATTGGAGTTCAATGGTTTTATTTCTAGTGGAAATATTGTATGTGATCACATAAGGCGTTTCAATGTAAAACAAAGTGAGCACCAAGGTATTTTCACTAGACCAATATGCATGAGTAACAACTTCTTGATCATGAAGGGCCAAGTCTTTCGTGAATAAGTCTCGTGCATGAACAAGAGTGTCAAACTCAAACCAATATCTCTTATTTACCTTGCTGTCATAAATCATTTGAAACTCTAATTGATTGTTTTGGAAAGAGAAACGGACTTCCTCTATGCACTGAGAATTGTCGTGAATAGTATATCGGGCATCCTTGAAAATGAATTCGTTGTTTATTAAATCCTTAGATGGTGGGAAGGGATAGGCAACGTTAGAAAGGTATTCTTGTAATGCAACTGCGTCTTCTAATTCCGAAGGAGTCCCATGATTGAATTGCCCAAGGATGTATTCATACACTAAGTCCAGGAGCGATTGCAGATGCTTCATACTGGGTAGGCAGGAGGTTGCTGCGATAACAATCCTCTCCTTAGGGGCTACAAAACAAAGTTGTCCGTATCCACCATTACCCATGAAACAATCATTACGACATAGAAATAATTGATAACCGTATCCTTTTGAAAAATCAATTCTGCTCTCGTCGCGCATCGTATCCGCATGTTTTGAGGTAGCAAGGTTAATGTATTTCTCCGATACAATTCTTCTACCCTTGAATATACCTTTCTCTAAAAGCATTTGACCAAATCGGGCAATTCCTTCGGTGGAAATGCTTAACCCCATTCCCCCAGCTGTAATTCCCATTGGACAAGTCTCCCACGATGGTCTGGGAATCTCTAAAGGTTCGAATAATCGTGGCATCAAGAAATCGACTAAATTCTGACCGGTTACTCTTTCAACAATAGCAGAGAGCATGTAAGTAGAGTGCGTACTATATCGATAATAACTTCCTGGCACATGATGTACCTCTTGAGATAGGAATGATGATATCCAGTCAGTATGCTTTACCACGTCGCCATAAATATTATTTTGATGACCAGCAGTCATTGATAAGAGATGATGTATGGTCATCTGTGACAAATTAGGCGATATATAATCAGGCAATTTGTCTGAGAAGAACGAGATCACCTTATCGTGTAGGTCGAAATATCCTTCATCCCAAGCTATTCCTACCGCAATAGATGTAAAGCTTTTACTAAGGGAAAATAATAATTGTGGTGTATCCTTTCGATAAGGCTCCCGATAAAATTGAGAAATAGCTTGCCCATCTTGCATTAAAATAAAACTATTTATATCTAAGTTCGACTCTTGCACTTTCTTGAAAAACGCTAATAAGTCTTTTGAAGATAAATCGTGATCTTCTGGAAGATTCTTAACGGTGGTTTGTACCATATCGTTCCTCCTCAAGTTAAGTTGCTATATGTTCTTGATAGATCAATCCATATTAATCCAATTATATAATAAAAAGCATCACTGACAGCAGATGTCAGTGATGCTTTTTTATAATGATGATAAACATTGATCACCGACCGATGGTTGAGATCACTGGTTGAATTGTAAAATAAGGAGAGCTTGAGAATGAATCATACCGTATACCTCTATGTATTCGACACAATGGCAGACTGGGAGATCGGTTATTTAACTGCTGAACTGAATTCGGGAAGATATTATAAAAAGGAAGTAGCCCCATCAAAAATAGTTACCGTGGGCATTGAAAAGACGCCAGTAACAACAATGGGCGGATTGAAAATACTACCTGACATCAAGCTGGATGAGTGTAACATTGAAAGCACAGATGCCTTGATTTTGCCCGGTGGAGATACATGGACAGAAGCCATTCACGAGCCCATTTTAAAAGTCGCTGAGAGGTGTTTGCAGGAAGGGGTATTAGTTGCGGGGATTTGTGGTGCCACATTTGGCCTTGCCCAAGCAGGACTACTAAATTCACGTAGGCATACAAGTAATGATCTGGAATTCCTTAAAATGATCTGCCCCACCTACATGGGCGAAGAGAATTACCAAATGGAATCTGCTGTAACGGATGGAAATCTGATCACTGCATCTGGAACGGCTCCGTTGGAGTTTTCTGTACATGTAATGAAAGCTCTGGGGGTGTTTTCTTCAAAAACATTAAATGCCTGGTATAGTCTTCATAAGACTCATGAATCCAAATATTTCTTTGAGTTGATGAATTCAATTCAGTAAAAGTATGTTACCATTTTTAGATACTCGCTGATATAATTAATTGCAACTATATGCAGAAAAGGGCATCCAGATGGGTGCCCTTATATTTCGCCTCTTGAGAGGTTGCATATTGAAAACGGTAAAATTAATTTGAATGTGGTGAATTCATGAAAGAATTGGATAGTGCGGTGAATCGAAGAACATATTATATAGTAATGGTAATGATCATCGTACTTATGGTTGCTGGATTAATACTTTCTACAACAGAGCTCGAGGGGATTACTTTTGGATACATTTTGCACGTTTTGTGTGTGATTTTTATATCTGCTTCTTTGTTGATCTATCCTAAGCATGAAACTCATTTTCTCAGAAAGATCATTATTCTATTAGCATTTGCTTACTTCTATCTTCTTTTCTTTTTATATCCTCAGACTTGGACCACCTATATTTTTATTTGCCTCATACCTGCTCTTTCTATTCTATTTTATGATTTAAAGCTGTTTTATTTTTCTTTTATTGTAAATGGGATATTGATAGCTCTTACTTTTAGTTATATCTTCTTGATTGATATGAATAGAGGTAATTTATATGCATATTTACATCAAGATAGTATAGGTAATCTTATAAATATAATAGCTATTCAAGCCTTATTATTTCTTATTTTTTATCTCTCTTTTAGAAGAATGAGAAGTCAGCAAGTTTATTATGAACAATTACAGCAATCTGAGCGGTTAAAGATGGTCGCACATTTAACAGCAGCTGTGGCACATGAAATTAGAAACCCGGTAACAGTGGTTAGAGGTTTTTTGCAGTTTTACAAAGAAGATGCTTCATTTAGTGATCCTATCAAAAACAAGTTCAAATTAATGATAGATGAATTGAACACAGTGGAACAAATTATCTCGCAATTCCTCACACTTTCCAAACCGAATGGAGACCAGACAACAGAGAAAGTCGATGTGAATGAAGTTCTACAGAGGGTTTCAGGGCTGCTCAATTCGTATGCAATGCTATCTGATAATCAAATCCATATAAATGTAGAGGAAGACTGCATTATTTCCATCAATAAAATTGAGTTTAAGCAGCTGCTCATTAATTTAATAAAAAATGCTTTAGAAGCTTCGGATGTTGGTAAATCCGTATTTATTATCGCAAAGAGAAACAATAATTTTGTTGAGATAAAAATCATCGATGAAGGCAGCGGAATGTCAGAAGCTGAGGTTAAGCTGCTAGGCACTCCTTTCTATTCAGTGAAAAGTAATGGAACAGGGTTAGGGTTAATGATCTGTTTTAATATCGTAGCAAAATATGATGGAGAGATTCATTATGAAAGCTCTGAAGGTCATGGGACAACCGTTAATATTCGCTTTTCAGCTAAGAATGATCAGTAATAGTAGACTTTCTCACAATGGAAAAGGGGATTACCTCAGGCTGTGCGGCCCGATCGGTAATCCCCTTTTTTCAGATAAGTATGAATCTATTGGCTTGCGACAATGACTATTTCAAAGGAATTTTGATTTCCAGTTGCTTATTGTAGTTTTTAACTACATCCCCTTTGGCATCCAATTTATATGCCCCGGAGTTGCCTTTTTCGAACACTGCTTCATAAGGTCTGAGGGTCAGATATTGTGCGTCCGGGCGGATCTTCTGGAGCAACAAATCTTCAGTAGTAGTATCCTTGGAGGTTTTAGTAGATTCCCGGGCAATGAATTCTACTTTATTCCCCAGATCATCGTAAGCGTCATATCCTATAGCGTGCGCTTGCTCCGGTACTCCTGTAACCGTTAATCCAATGCGTACAGAAGCTTCTCCCACAGCAACTCGGTTGGCCTGGATTTTAAATTGCTTATCTGACTTTGCAGCAGATGCTGTAATGTTACGCACCAATCCGCCTTTCTTGAATGAAAACTTCAGTGTATACGGATCTTGGATTCCTTGTAGCTTCAAATCAACACTCAATTCAGAGGAGGCCAGGCTGGCCCTTTGTTTCTCATCTAACCATCCTGTTTGCAAAACAATGACCGCCTTGTTGGCATCACCGCCACTGATCCAGCGTGGTGACTTAAACTGAATCCCTTCTGGGTTTGATATTGCTGCGTCTACTCTAATGAGTGATCCATCTGACAGATAAGGCTTACCTTCATCATCATAGTTTAGTGCTGCAAAATTTCCTGGATATGAAGACGTCTCACGGCTCAGATTGATCTTAATATAATTACCGTCAAACTGTGCAACGCCTGTTAAAGTAACCTTATCGTGTGAATCGGAGGCTTTCGCTGTATTTAGCAACGTGTTAGCGGCTGGTTGAACAGCGGCTGCATGGGTTGTGGCCGGTATTCCCAGCCCGCCAAGACCTACAGCAGCAGCAAATAGAAGTGCAGACAATTTCATTGTTTTTGTTCTCATGATATCCATCTCCTAAGTTTATTATTGGACTAGCACGCTTATCTTAAGACCATCAATGTAATGCTTAACTATGTTGCCGGAACTGTCTATTTTGAATGCTCCAGTCTTACTTTTCGGGTCTTCGAACTCATTAAGATAGGCACGGATGGTGAGTCTATTAGGATGCTTGTCGAACGGCTCAGTCAGCAAATCCACATGAAATGATCCATTGGTAGACGGGAGGTTTTTTTGTGATATAAAATTCAGCACCTCTCCCTGATCATCCTTTACTTCAAAGGATACTCCGTCCAGAGCGGATGGATCTCCATCTGGCCCTGGTTCAAACATGAGCGATAGACGAGTTGTTAATGGACTGTATTCCAGCTTTTGCAGCAGCATAGTCCATCCTTCTGCGTGTGCGCTTATATCAGGTGTGGAAATCGTATTCGTTGTGACCTTCCGTGCAGGGATTTGAAGAATATACGGTTCATCAATGTCTTGTAAGCCAATCGTTACGGTCAGTACGAATTGATCCGGGAACGGTTTGGCGGAGAGACCCAGATTCGAAGAATCCACCAGTCGGAAAATAGCGGTATTCTCCTCCTTGCCTGCCTGCCAGGTTAGGACCGGCATAGATTGTAAACGACCATCTGAGTAATCCTCCAAGGGAGCTCCGTTGATCAATACTTCTCCAGAGATTATTGTGCCTTTGTTTAGAACAAGCTTTCCATCAGGCCCAATCTCCATTCTAGTTATCTTTCCATCAGGCCCTACCGCCAAAGGCGTTAGCTTAACGCCCGCTGCTTCTCCCTCACCCTTCACGGCAAATGCTAAACGGTTACCGTCAAATACTGCCTCTTCGGCAGACAAGGTGATTCCATCATGCGTATCACTGCTGTTCGGGCGGGAGATCAGACCCAAACGCTGGGCGGCCTGTAGCCCCAGATCATCTGCCCGTTCAAAAATGCCGCCTACCCATGGAAGCTGCTTCAGCGCATTGGCCAATGCTGGCGGATAGATTGCCGTTAGCATAACACTGAGCAATAATGCCGCAGCCACAGCTGCGATCTTGGGATATATCTTTCTTTTCTTCTTCTTCTCCGGAGGATCTTGGACAATGGTGGCCAGAGATTCATAAATGGAATCCTGCCGTGATCGTAATAAAGGAGGAAGTTCCGGTGTACTAGTTCTCCCTAGCTCCCTAAGCTGCTTTTCCAAATTATTATTATTCATTTGCAAGCCCCTCCTCCCGCACAGGATGTATCTGTTTGGATAACAATCGCCGTGCGCGGTGAAGTCGTGCCTTGACCGCTCCTTCAGAGATATTAAGCACATCCGCAATCTGCTTAATGGATAAATCCTCATAGTAGAAAAGCACGATAGCAAGCCGCAGGGATTCGTCCAGCTCGTTAATGAAGCTTTGCAGGTCCACAGTCCCTGAATTTTCAAAATAAGCGTAAGAAACGTCCGTTTCTTCGGGAACTTCCGCCACAACCACCGTTCGTTCTCGAATGCGGAGCAACTGATTGCATTCATTAATCAGGATGCGTATGACCCAGGTTTTGAAAAACTTGGGCTCTTTAAGGTTGGCCAACCCTTTGTATACCTTGAGTGTCGTTTCCTGAAGAGCATCCGCACAATCTTCATCTTTCATCAAAATGGTCTTAGCTAATCTGTACAACTGTGATTCCAGTTGCCTGAAAAGACGGATAAACGCCTCATGGTCGCCTCTCTGCGCCTTTTTGATATCCATTTCGTTTTCCAGCAATTCATTGTTCCTCCTTGAGGGCCCTCTATATGATTAGATGGAGAAGTCATACAAAAAGTTATTTTCATGGAAAAAAATTTGAAACGCAGACATAACGAAAGGCACCCCATCAGGTGCCTCACCATTTGGCTTAATAGATAATGAGCTTCACAACCACAATTATTCAATCCATTTTCTTGGCCCAATACTATGGAATAGCTGTTGTCGATCATCATTTATTGCGTCTTCTATACGTTTACAGGTGAAGTCACTTATCGGTCTTGGGAGATCATCTCTTGAGCAGAATCTGCATTCTAAAATTTCGGGCGAACTTGGTTGAGGTGCTTGATCACTCTCATTCACTGCAATGAATACAAAATGATGCATGTCATAGTCGGGATCGTAATAAATACCTGTTAATTGACGCACGTCCACTTTTAACCCTACTTCTTCATATATTTCTCTTTTTGCTGTTTCCTCCGCAGACTCGTTATCCTCAGCTTTTCCGCCTGGCAAGTCCCAATTGTTTTTTCCATAACTGTGTTTTACCAATAATACTCTTCCTGCGGAATCCAAGATAACTGCTGCTGCTCCAATTCGCTTAGGCAAGATATTCCCCCCCTTAGGATATTGAACACTATTTATTTGATTTAATGTTATAATTATCAAGTTGTTATGTATATTATTTTCTTTAAAAACATGAGGAGAGAATGTAATTATGCAAATAGAAAAAATTAAGAATAGAAGTGTGTTGTTTACTACCCGAACGGCTTCAGGATGGGATTTAAATGTTCAACTTATTCTGGGGGATAAATACAATTATCTTATTGATACAGGGCTTGGCTCTCTAACCATTGCAGCGATCAAAGAATACATAGGGCATAACAACAAACCAATCATTGTGATAAATACACATCATCACTGGGATCATATTTGGGGTAATAGCTCAGTTCAAGATTGTATGATCATATCTCATAGGCTATGTGGAGAGATGATAGAGCAGAATTGGGAGAACACGTTCGAGAAGTTTAAAATGTATCTTGAGGGTGAAGCAGAAATGCATCTGCCCAATCTGACGTTTGAACAAGAACTGTATTTTCCTGAAGATAAAATAAGGCTTATCTATACCCCTGGCCATACCGTGGATTCTATAAGTGTACTTGATGAAGTAGATAAAGTGATCAATGTAGGCGATAATATCGGCGACTCCATGGATGAGATTATTCCTAGTCTTTATGGGGAAAAGGAAGATTATATCCGCACACTCTTGAAGTATCGAGAGATGGATTTTGATACTTGTATATCTGGTCATAACATTGTTTTAGACAAGCAGGTTATTGATAAAATACTGAGCATCATTTCTTGAGAAGAAAGCTGTAAAAAACTTAATCTATAAAATTAAAAGTGATATACTAGGTTCAGGTTATAATTGAGAAGATGTAAGCTCAGATCGCACTGCATCTTTTCTTCAAATACTAACGTGTAAGGGCGGTATACATGAGCAGCAGACAAACCGAAACAGACGTTATTTTAATTGGTGCCGGAATCATGAGTGCGACGTTGGGGACATTGTTGAAAGAATTAGTACCCGATTGGAAAATCACAGTGTTTGAGAAGCTAGCTAGCGCAGGAGAGGAAAGCTCCAACGAATGGAATAATGCGGGAACGGGGCATGCTGCACTATGCGAGCTTAACTACACTACCGAAAAACCGGACGGAACCATAGATATCAGCAAAGCTGTCATTGTGAATGAGCATTTTCAAGATTCCATGCAGTTTTGGTCTTATCTTGTGAGCAGTGATCTGATTCGTAATCCGCAAGACTTTATCATGCCATTGCCACATATGAGTATGGTACTCGGGGAAAAGAATGTAGCGTTCTTGAAGGAACGTTTTAAAGCGCTCTCAAATCATCCGTTGTTTCAAGGTATGGAATTCTCCGATGATCCCGAGCAATTGCAGCAATGGATACCGCTGATTATGAAGGACCGGCCATTGGATGAGCCGATCGCAGCAACTAAAATCGAATCTGGCACGGATGTTAACTTTGGCGCTTTAACGCGCATGCTGTTCAACCATTTAAAGACTAAGAATGTCGATATTCATTACAAGCATGGTGTTGAAGATATTAAACGGACCAGCGATGGCTTATGGGAACTGAAGGTACGGAATGATCGTGGTCAAGTTGAACGCCGTACGGCGAAGTTTGTCTTTATCGGCGGTGGGGGAGGAAGCCTTCCTTTGCTGCAAAAGTCTGGTATCCCTGAGAGCAAGCATATTGGTGGATTCCCGATCAGCGGTCTGTTCATGGTGTGTAATAAACCGGAAGTTGTAGCCCAGCATCATGCCAAAGTATACGGCAAAGCTAAGGTCGGCGCCCCGCCAATGTCTGTTCCGCATCTAGACACCAGATTTATCGATAATAAAAAATCGCTACTCTTTGGACCGTTTGCCGGGTTCTCGCCCAAGTTCTTGAAGACCGGTTCGATGTTTGACTTGTTAGGTTCTGTGAAACCTAATAACGTGCTAACAATGCTGGCGGCAGGGGCCAAAAATCTGTCTCTGACCAAATACCTGATCCAGCAAGTGATGCTTTCGAAGGAACAGCGTATGGAAGAGCTGCGGGAGTTCATCCCAAATGCTAAAAGTGAGGACTGGGATCTATTGGTGTCCGGTCAGCGTGTGCAGGTCATCAAGGATACGGCTGCGGGCAAAGGAACGCTGCAATTTGGTACAGAAGTGGTTTGTGCCGCTGATGGATCGATTGCCGCATTGCTCGGCGCTTCTCCAGGTGCTTCTACCGCTGTTTCCGTCATGCTTGAGGTGATCGAGAAATGCTTCCCGCAACATCTACAAGATTGGGAACCGAAAATAAAAGAAATGATTCCTTCCTACGGAGTGTCACTAGTGGAAAACCCAGATCTTATTCAGAAAATTCATACTTCTACAGCGCAGACACTGGGTTTAAGTAGTGAACAGCAGACCGCGAGGTAGGCGATATGAAAAATAATTGAGACAGCCCTCGTTCCTGAATTCCATGGAACGAGGGCTGTTTTGCTTTTCTGAGAACCATCCTTTCCGTTAGGTTATTCAGGTGAATAACTGGACAGCACAGTTCCATGTTCGCTCAAGGCTTCAATTCTGAATTCGTTGACCGGTACGAGCATGTCGACGAACCAATAGCGCGAGCCATTCGGTCCTGGGGAGAGCTGCGCATCCCACGCCTTGCCGGACCCGTCTACGACCCGGATGCCTGCGATGCTGGATTGGAGCAGTTTCCCAGTAAATAGATTAAGGCCATCGTACGTTATTTTTCCGTCCCACGATACGCCAGTCATCACGAGATTATCGATTCCTCCAGCTTGACCCCTGAAGACGTGAGACCAACCATCGAGGCCGGTACCGATGGAACGATCTCCGCCGTAGTCGGTCCATCTCAAAATGTCGATGGATAAGGCGGAACTTAGCGCGGGGTTTGAAGGTACAGAATAGATCAATTCGAGATGGTCGTTGACACGTTTCTCGGATAGAATTTCTTTCTGCTGTGCCTGGCTGCTGCTCGAATTAATCAATCTGTCCCGGATGTGCGGATCGAGCGTACCGATGGTTCCACCTGCTTGGGTGGAGGCAACTGGCGCCACGTTCGATGTAAGCATGTTCGAGTAGAGAAGAATTGTGCAAGCGACGGCGGCAATCATTACCGCTCCAACCCTTTTTCGCTTGAAAAAGGTGCTTCGGGCTGCTGCCGTAACCGCCTTCGTAGAAATATCAGCCACATGTGCTTCAGTGAAATTACGCGTTCGGAACGGCTGATCCTCTTTCAAAGTGTCGTACCAATCCGGATTAGATAAACTGTCCATGGGTTTCATCCTCCTTGAGCAGCTTTGATAATTTTTGGCGTGCAGTGAATAATCTTGATTTCACGGTGCCTTCGGGAACCCCGAGCAGCGAAGCAATCTCGGCGAGCGACAGTTGATGCCTCGCATGAAGCAACAGAACCTCTCTATGCTTGGCAGATAGACAGAACACCTGACGCCAAACTTCGTTGGTCGCCTCTTCATCCAGGAACGCTTGCTCGGCAGAGCGCTGGTTGCCGTTTGGGATAATGACATCGAGCAGCAGTGTTTTTCGGAAGAAGGCTGAATTTCTATAGTTGTAGCTCAGGTTGCGTGTAATGCGGAGCAGCCATGTTTTCACGGATGCCTCCCCGCGAAACGAGGCGAGGTGTCGGTATGCCTTTAGAAAGACGTCCTGCGTAATATCGTCCGCCATACTCCGGCTACGGCAGATCAAATAGGCATAGTTCCATACTTCTTGGCCGTATTCGCGCATGAGTGACTCAAGTGTATTAGCATCCATGGGAGCAGCGTATTTCAAGTAATCGTCGTCCACCGGCGATCACCTCCTAAAGAATAGACAAGATAGAGGGGCTATCGGTTCATTTGGCACATCGCCTATACGCCCTCTCCCAGGAATAATCGTGGCAGATAACTAGACGAAAGTATAGAGAAATACAGGACAAGAGGGACTTGTATCAGATTTTCCGAATGAATACTAGAAAAACTCTATTAGACGTGAAGAGGCAAGGATGCTACAGTCTTTATAATTCATACTAAAACAACCGGATTATAATGTTTTGGTGAAATCATATGAAGGAGGGTATCCGATGAAATTCGCTTTGTTCAGTCTGATGCTTAATCTTCCGAATGCTCTTACGGGGGAGGCCTTGACCACACAACAAAAATTCCAGAACGTGCTGAAGCAGGCAGAGCTGGCCGAGAAGCTGGGCTTCGATGCTTATGGTGTGGGCGAACGACACGGAGCGCCATTCCTGTCCTCGTCTCCACCGGTTGTTCTAACGGCAATTGCGGCCAGAACGAGTCGCATCCGTCTGCTTACGACGGTGACTGTACTAAGCGTACTGGACCCTGTGCGGGTGGCTGAGGATTATGCTACGTTAGATCATCTGTCCGGTGGACGGCTCGAACTGATTATCGGGAAAGGCAACGATCCGCGCCATTATCCGCTTTTCGGGGTTAAGGAAGAGGAGCAGTGGGAGTCTCTTGCCGAGCGCTATGAGCTGCTCAAGCGGCTGTGGAACGAAGAAAATGTCACCTGGCAGGGACGCTACCGGACGCCGCTGGATAAGGTGACCACACAACCCCGGCCTTTCCAGCAATCGATTCCGGTGTGGCATGGCAGTGCCTCTAGCCCGTTGTCGACCGAGCTTGCGGCGAAATACGGGGAGCCGATCTTCTCGTCAAATGGCTTTCACCCGATGGCGAAGTACAAGGCACTGATCGATCATTACCGTGAACGCTGGGAGTACTATGGCCACGATCCGAAGGATGCTGTCGTTGGAGCCGGTGGTGGCAGTCTGTATTTGGCGGATACGAAGGAAGAAGCGATCCGTAGATATAAGCCTTATTACGAGGCATTCAGCTCCACGGATTCGGCGAAGCATAATCAATCGCCATTCAAAAGCCTTGAAGATACAGTAGAGAACGGTCCTACGCTGGTTGGCAGTCCGGAGAGTGTAATCGAGAAGGTGCTGACTTACCACCGTGCATATGGTCATCAGGTGCTTAGCATCGGCGCGGACGGATTGAGCGAATCAGAACAGCTCGAGCAAATAGAGCGGTTCGCTAAGGATGTTATGCCGGTTCTACGGCGCGAAATTCCCAGCACAGTGTGGGACGGTAAGGCGTTGACTTTGCAGCAGGCGTAATTGCAGTGTGTGGTCTACTATAACGTTTAAGAGAAAAGGGGAGCTAAGTATGATAAGACAACGGGTTATCAAATGGGCGACTTACGTATCGTTAACAGCGGCATTAACACTGGTCTTGGCAGGCTGCGCGGCCAAAGGCGGAGAAGCCACTAGCTCTACCAATTCTTCTGCAGCGGCTCCAGCGGTTGCCAAGCCAGTGGAAGGTGGAGAGCTGACCTACGCGCTGGCGACATCTCCAGATACTCTCGATCCGGGAGCAAGCGGATTTGCAGTATCTCACCGGGTATTCCGAAATATCACGGATAGCCTCGTCGTTCAGCTTCAGGATGGAAGCTTCCAGCCTTGGCTAGCAACGGAGTGGACGAAATCGGAAGACGGCAAGACCTATACATTCAAACTGCGCCAAGACGTCAAGTTCCAGGATGGCACACCATTCAACGCCGCGGCTGTTAAAGCGAATTTCGACCATATTACGACAGGGGCTAGAGGTCAGGCCAAGTCTCTTATCGGTCCTTTTGAATCGGCGGAGGTGGTTGACGACTATACAATCAAGCTAATCCTGTCACAACCGTTCGAGCCGTTTCTTAGCGGGCTGAGCTCGGCATTCCTCGGTATCTCTTCACCACAGGCAATACAGCAGTATGGTGATCAATATGGCAAGCATCCCGTAGGCACGGGGCCGTTCAAATTTGTCAGTTGGACGGAGAATGACGAAATCGCCCTGGAGAAGAACCCGGACTACAACTGGGGTCCACCAACTGCGGATAACAGAGGACCATCGCATCTGGATAAACTGACGTTCAAGATAGTGCCGGAAGAGGCGACACGCATCGGTAGTGTACAAAGCGGACAATTGCTGGCTGCAGAAGCAGTTCCACCGCAGAACATTGCCGCTCTTAAAAATGATCCCGAGTTCCAGGTGGATCAGGCGATCACGAACGGAACGGCCTTCTCCCTCTATTTCAATTTGAAGAGTGACATTTGGAGTGATATCAAGGCACGCCAAGCTGTGCAGCTTGCGGTCGACGTCGATACGATCGTCAAAACCCTGTACCTCGGTACATATGACCGGGCCTGGTCGTCTATCACACCAGAGCTGCTCGGATATGATGCATCGCTAGAGAACAAGATCAAACCCGATCTTGACAAGGCAAACCAACTGCTGGATGAAGCAGGCTGGAAGAAAGGTGCGGACGGCATACGTGAGAAGGATGGCAAGAAGCTGATTCTCCGTTATCTTGATGGTTCGCCGAATCGTGAGAAGCGTAACGACATTGCAGCAATCGTTCAGCAGCAATTGAAAGCAATTGGCGTCAATGTGACACTCAACATTACGAAGGATACGAGTACACCACTTAAGGAAGGCAACTTCGATCTTTTTGGCAACTCTCAGGTGAAGGCTGATCCTGATGTCATGCGGAGCATTTTCCAGTCCGGCAAGGAATACGCCAACGGAGGTACGAACTGGTCGAATCTGTCTGATCCTGAAATCGACAAGCTGCTTGATCTTGGCTCGGAGGAAACCGATCTGGAGAAGCGAAAAGAAGCCTATACCAAAATCCAGCAATATCTGATTGATCATGCCGTAATTCTCCCGATCTATGTGTTCCCGTATACGGTAGCCCATCCGAAAACGGTCGAAGGTCTGAAATTCGATCTGCTCGGGTACCCGCAATTTTATGATGTAAGTATCCACAAATAACCGGAGAGGAGGCCAAGGAAATGGCCGGAACCATTGTAACGCGATTGCTCACTTCCCTGCTCGTCGTGGTCGGTTCGTCGATGCTGGTCTTCCTCATCATGTATGTACTGCCCGGCGATCCGGTATTGCAAATGCTGGATGGTAATGCGACATCGCCTGAGGCGATTGCGGATTTGCGCCATCAACTCGGATTGGATCAGCCGTTCTATGAACAATTTTCCCGCTATTTCATCCATTTGTTACAAGGAGATTTCGGTCAGTCGCGGATTACACAAGATCCGGTTCTGCCCAAAATCCTCGAACAGGTTCCGGCTACCCTTGCGCTCACTTTCGTCAGCGCTGCGGTCTCCATTGTGGTTGGCATCCTGCTTGGCGTCTTGTCTGCGATCCACCGGAACGGCATTATCGATGTGCTGGCGCGGTTTGTCGGCCTGTTCGGCATTTCGATGCCGTCGTTCTGGACGGGTATTTTGCTGCTGCTGTTGTTCTCCATTAAGCTGGGCTGGTTCCCGGCGATGGGTTCTGGAAGCTGGAAAACGCTCGTACTGCCCGGCATTGCGCTGGGGCTGGTAGGTGCAGGTTTTATTGTCCGGATGGTTCGTAATACGATGCTTGAAATCTTGAGCGAGCCGTTTATTCTGACTCTGCGCGCCAAAGGTCTTGCGGAACGAGCGGTCATGTATCGTCATGCGCTGCGAAATTCCCTAATTCCCGCGTTGACAATGATAGGGGTTATGATCGGCGAGCTGCTGAGCGGGACGGTCGTGATCGAGACGGTGTTCGCGCGCCAAGGGATTGGCCGCATCCTCGCTGACGCAATCATGGCAAAGGATATACCGGTGGTGCAGGGCGTTGTTTTTTTCACCGCGATCATCTATGTGTCCGTGAACATGCTGGTAGACATTTCGTATTCGTTAGTTGATCCGCGCATCCGGCGGTCGACCTAATAAGAACGCGTATAGAAGGGAGGAGGAACCGGAATGAAAGAAGCAACGGCGCTTAAGCCCATATGGAAAAGCGAAAGCAAACGCCCTGAAAGGTCCTGGCATCTCGGCGTATCCGATTTGTTCCTGTACGCGGCGGAATTAGTGGTGCTCTTTCTGGTCGTTTGTGCGATTGTGCCGGGGTGGGTCGCGCCCTATTCGCCCACGATGATGGATGCGGCTCAGTTGCTGCAGCCGCCCGGCGCTAAGCATTTCCTTGGCACCGATTATTTCGGAAGAGATGTGTTCAGCCTGATCGTCTATGGAAGCCGGGATTCGCTGCTCATCGGTCTATCTTCCGTCATCGTGGGTGGACTGACCGGTGGTGTGCTCGGAGCCTTCTCTGGCTATGTCGGAGGATGGATTGATCAGGTCATTATGCGGATCATTGAGGTACTGATGACGATACCGGGCATTCTGCTGGCGCTGGCGATCGCTGCGGCCATCGGGCCCAGCTTGATCAACGTCGTACTGGCGATTGCGGCCGGGACGATTCCGCGTTATGCAAGGGTGATGCGGAGCCAGGTGCTTAGCGTCAAGAATCGGGCGTTCGTCACAGCCTCTCGTTCTATCGGTAGTTCGGGATTTCGCATCTTCTACAAGCATGTGCTGCCCAACTCTCTGGCACCATTCCTGGTGATGGCCACGATAGGTATTGGAACGTCTATTCTGACCGGATCGGGACTTAGCTTCCTGGGTCTTGGGGTCATTAAGGAAATTCCGGATTGGGGCACTGTGCTCGCACAAGGACGGGGTTATTTGACGGTAGCCTGGTGGATTTGCACATTCCCGGGGCTTGCTATCGCGCTATTCGTACTGGCTATCAACATCATCGGAGACCGGCTGCGGGATAAGCTGGATCCAAGAAAAAGCGGCGCCTGACTGGCGGAAGGAGGCAGTATATGACCCGGCCCTTGCTGGAAATCGAAAGCTTGAAGGTTGAATTCCAGGCATCCGGCGGCACACTTGTGCCGATCGCGGATGTCTCCTTTGATATCGGCCGAGGTGAGACGGTATGCCTGGTCGGTGAATCCGGTAGCGGCAAGACGATTACGTCCAAAGCCATCATGCGCCTGACCGATTTCGACCGGGGGCGTATCGCGGCGGGCAGTGTCAAGCTGGACGGACAAGAGTTAACGACACTTCCCCAGAACTTGCTGCGGGCCATTCGTGGCAAAAAAATCGCGATGATCTTTCAGGAGCCGATGGCGGCGTTCGATCCTGTCTTTACGATTGGTGCCCAGCTTGTGGAGACGATTCGTCGCCACGACAAGCGCAGCGAGAAGGAAGCCAGGGCACATGCCGAGGAGTTGCTGCGCCGCGTCGGATTCCCGGAGCCGAAGCTGCGCCTTGGTCAATACCCGAATGAGCTGTCCGGGGGGATGCTCCAGCGGGCAATGATTGCTATGGCGCTTGCCTGCGGGCCGGAGCTGTTAATCGCGGATGAACCGACAACAGCGCTCGATGTCACGATCCAGGCGCAGATTCTCAAGCTGCTGAACGAACTGAAGGCGGAATATGGCATGTCCATTCTGCTGATCACCCATGATCTCGGGATCGCGGCCGAAATGGCTGATCGGATGATCGTCATGTATGCGGGCCGGATCGTAGAGCAGGCACCGGCAGTTCGCCTGTTTCAGCAGCCGCGCCATCCTTACACCGCCGGGCTGCTGCGTTCCATTACGACGATGGACAGTGACCGCAGCGCCGCGCTGTATACCATTGAAGGAACGCCGCCCAATGTGGCGGAATTCCCTTCCGGCTGCCGGTTTCATCCCCGCTGCCCGCTGGCTACCGATCAATGCCGTACCGAGGTGCCGTTACTGGCTGGAGAGGATGGTCATGAAGCAGCTTGCTGGCATACGGATAAGCTTCTGAACGGTGAGGACATCGATCCCTTCGCGGACCGCCGGACAGTACCACTAAATGTGTCGAAAAAGATAGAAGTCTCCCATAAAACGTCGTTCCCAAGCATCGCAGCTGAAGCGCTGACGAAGGCGCCACCGCTATTTGAGGTTGCCGGATTAACGAAGCATTATCCGGTCAAAGGGCCCTTCGGCCTGACCAAGGCCGTCGTCCATGCTGTAGATGACGTTTCCTTCACGATTCGTAAAGGTGAGACCTTCGGGCTTGTCGGCGAATCCGGCAGCGGCAAATCTACGCTCGGGCGCGTCCTGATTCAGCTGGAGCAAGCAAGCGCTGGTCGTGTCTTATTCAGCGGGGAAGACTTGACGGTCATGAACGCTGCAAGACGGCGGGATGTCCGCCGTGATATGCAGATGATTTTCCAGGATCCCTACGGCTCGGTCAATCCGCGCTGGACGATTGGCGAGACCATTGCTGAGCCGTTAGTTGTGCATGAATCGCTGCCTGCCGCGCAGCGGAAGGCACGTGTGGAGGAGCTGCTGCAACTGGTGGGCCTGAACCCGGCTTGGGCTGACCGATACCCGCATGAATTTTCAGGTGGGCAACGCCAGCGGATCGGGATTGCCCGCGCAATTGCCTTGCAGCCAAAGTTCGTGTTGGCAGATGAGGCTGTATCCGCACTTGACGTGTCAGTACAGGCTCAGATCGTCAACTTAATGCAGCACCTCCAGAACACGCTGGGCTTAACCTATGTATTTATTGCGCACGGTCTTAACATCGTCCGGCATGTGTCGTCACGGATCGGGGTTATGTATCTTGGCAAGCTGGTCGAGGTCGCTCCGGCAGATGAATTGTTTCAGCATCCGGCCCATCCCTACACCGCCGCGTTGATTGCGTCGATTCCTTGGCCTGATCCCAGTCGCAAACGGGAATTCGTCTCCATTCAAGGCGAAATTCCTTCGCCGATGTCTCCGCCGTCTGGCTGCAGATTTCATACTCGCTGCCCAGCAGCTACGGCAAGGTGCCGGGAAGAGGAGCCGAAGCTTGCGGACATCAGCAGCGGCCATGCCGCAGCTTGTCATTATCCACTTTGATCCATTACCATTTTCACCATAAGGAGGCCATCTGACCATGAAATTCGCATTGATGAGCTTGCTGCTCAACACGCCTAACGCCCTGACAGGGGAATCGTTCACGACACAGCAGAAATTCCAGAACGTGCTGAAGCAAGCTGTGCTTGCCGAGGAGCTAGGCTTCGACGCCTACGGTGTAGGTGAACGACATACCGCGCCATTCATCGCTTCATCGCCACCGGTTGTGCTTACTGCTATCGCTGCGAGAACCTCTCACATCCGGCTTTTAACGACCGTGACGGTGCTTAGCGTGCTTGACCCAGTCCGGGTGGCGGAGGATTATGCGACGCTCGATCATCTTTCAGGCGGACGGATTGAGCTGATTATCGGTAAAGGTAACGACGCGAGCCATTATCCACTCTTCGGTATTTCCGAGGAGGAACAGTGGGAGTCGCTTGCCGAGCGGTACGCATTGCTGAAAAGGCTATGGAGCGAAGAGAATGTCAGCTGGCAGGGGCGCTATCGCACTCCGCTAGAGAATGTGACGACCCAGCCACGGCCGTTCCAGCAGCCGATTCCGATCTGGCACGGAAGCGCCTCAAGTACGCATTCAACCGAGCTGGCAGCCAAATACGGCGAGCCGTTGTTCTCCTCCAATACAATTCACCGCCAGTCCAAGTACACAGCGTTGATCGAGCATTACCGCGAACGGCTGGCTTTTTACGGCCATGATCCCGCCAAGGCAGTCATTGGATCAGGCGCCGGCGGCGCTATTTTTATAGCCAATACGACCGAAGAAGCGATCAAGAAGTTCCGGCCTTATTATGATGCGTTCCATGGCAGGCTGAAAGCTCCGCATGATCTGTCACCTTTCCGGGATCTCGAGGACAATATCGAGAATGGTCCCATTCTGGTCGGCAGTGCAGAGCATGTGATTGAGAAAATACTGCGCTATAACAAGGCGTTCGGCAATCAGGTGCTCAGCATCAGCGTGGATGGCTTGACGGAGTCCGAACAGCGCGAGCAAGCGGCACGCTTCGCCGAGGAGGTCGCTCCTACCCTGCGGCGCGAGATCAAGAGTTCGGTATGGAACGATGTGAACCCATCAGCGGAGAAAGAAGCCGTTCAAGAGCCTGTCGTATAGGCGGGTGATTGACGGAAATCTTTTAGCAGAACGAGATGAATAATGAACACGGAAGGTTTTCTGCACATTTTTATGAGAAGAAACTCTAAGAAAAATGAATAGCCCCATTGAGCTGCCGGATCTTAAATGTCTGGGCAAAGCCAATGGGGTTATTTTTATACAGGCATTCAATAGGCTTCAGACGCCATATCTTCTCAGCATCATGTAAAGGATGTATTTAAGAAAGGGCTGTCCTTCAAAAGCGACTCTTCCATCTCATGAAGGTAGCGTAGTTGCTCCTCTGTTAATGCGCTCTTGTCTAGATGTAATGAATGATACGTAAAGGAATAGAGATGTCTGAAATCAATGAAGTAGGCAATGTCTTTAATGAATGATGTGTTGGGGTTCGAACGGGTATAACCACTCATAAATGAGCTAAAGAAGTTTTGAGCGAATTCATCCCTTTCAGATTTTTGTACAGTGAGAGAGGCATGATAAATAACAATGGCAATGTCGTAAGCAAACCAATGGTACTCACTATCTCCGAAATCAATAAGGGTGAGCTCAGTTCCTGTCGTTAATAAATTTCCATAATGAAGATCTCCGTGAATCAGTCCGAAAGTATCACTTGAAATAGGTAGTGCATGTAACTCTTTTATGTACTGTTTCCATTTTTGAATGAGTTGCGGCTTGAGAGGGAGAGTCTCTACATTTAAAAGTAGACTGTTGTGGTCCCAATGAGGACGGTCATGAACGGCCGAATACCTTTTGGTAGTCGAGTGTACCTTGCCCAGTACTTCGCCCCACTTTTCAAATAAAGTATCTCCCCAAGCTTCATGTTGGTCTGGTGAAATATGCACACCGTTTATCTTTTTAAAAGCTACATAATAATACTCATCATCCAGAGGTTGAATATATCCATTCCCATTAGTACACAGTGGCTGAACGACATTAACCCCTTGCGAATGCAGGTATCCTAGCCACTCCAACTCCGATAAAGTGTCCCTTTCGGAATGATGTGACCTCTCCATTATTTTTACAATAAAGGGTTCCTTTAAACCGACCTCGAAGACATTGCTGTTATACCCTCCAAGGAGCTTAACTTCTGCGGGGTCCATGCCCAGTTGTGAGATCATTTCACTTACAATCATTTGGTTGATCATGCACTCACTCCTCTTAAATTCTTCACTTCAAATATAATCCATAAATGAGATGTAATAAAAGCGCGTCCGATAGGATATGCGCCCCGTTCAATAATCTCGCCATCTGACAGGGATTGTTTCCATTACTGGTTGGCAACAATGATTGGGAGGAGGGTGGATGACATGCATGCTTATCTGGACATATTATTCAGGGCTATGATTTCGATCTTAGCGCTTTTACTGGTAGCTAAGCTGCTGGGGAAGCAGACAATCTCCAATATGACATTTCATGATTTTGTGACCAGTATTACGCTTGGCTCGATTGCGGGCAATCTGGCGTTTAATGAATCGCTTAAAACATCCTATTTCCTGTTGGCGCTTATTGTTGTCACCATCGTGTCCTTTTTGCTATCTTACATCGCCTTGAAGAATCCCAAATTAAGAAACTGGATCTCGGGTTCGCCTACGGTACTGATCGAAAATGGGAAGATTCTTGAGAACAACATGAAGAAGCTAAGATATACGCTCGATACCTTGGCCCAGGTATTGCGGGGCATGGGGATTTTCAATATGGAAGAGGTGGCTTATGCGGTGCTGGAAGATAACGGGACGGTATCCGTATTAAAAAAAGAGGAGTACCAATTTGTCACCAAGAAGGATCTGAAGCTTCCTGCGAAGACAGAACATTTTCCAGTGGAATTCGTGATGGATGGTGTCATCCTGGAGGGGAACCTGGAGAATCAAGGGCTAACCAGGGAATGGTTAGAAAAACAAGTGAAGCGCAAGGGAAAGCAACTGTCGGATGTGTTCTACGCCGTAAGAGGCACGCAGCAGCAGTTGTTCTTTGATTTCTATGAGGATGGTATTCAGAAGCCGGTAGATATGGAATAGGGCAAAATGGGCGACCAGAGGAGAGGGGCCTCCACTGTATCATGGTAGTATTAATACCTGTATAAACAGGCATCTGTCAGCGGCGGGCCAAGCCCTGTATGATGTCACTAGCGTCACTTTTAACAAAAATCACAGGAGTCTTATCTAGAATACTCCTTAATTTAGAAAGGTGGAGAAAGCTTTGAAAAAAAGAACGCTTGGAAACAGCAAACTGGAGGTATCCGCGCTAGGTCTTGGTTGTATGGGCATGTCCGACTTCTATGCCGGGCGGGATGAAGCGGAATCCATCCGTACCATCCACCGGGCATTGGAGCTTGGTGTTACGCTGCTCGACACCGCAGATGTTTATGGTTTAGGCGAAAATGAAGAACTGCTCGGACGGGCGCTAAAAGGTCGCAGAGATGGGGTTATCTTAGCGACTAAGTTCGCCGCAGTAGTTGGGGAGAATGGTGCCGTTAGCGTCAACGGCCGCCCTGAATATGTAAAGGCTGCATGTGATGCCAGTCTGAAACGTCTCGGTGTCGATCATATAGATCTCTACTATCAACATCGAGTTGATCCGGATACACCAATTGAAGAAACTGTAGGCGCGATGGCCGACCTTGTCAAGGCAGGTAAGGTTCGTTATCTTGGTCTATCGGAAGCATCACCCGATCTTATTCGACGTGGACACGCTGTTCATCCGATCACAGCGCTGCAGACTGAATACTCGCTGTGGGATCGTGATGTCGAAGAGTCCATTCTGCCGACATGCCGCGAGTTAGGCATTGGCTTCGTACCGTACAGCCCACTCGGCCGCGGTTTCCTGACTGGACAGATTCAGCGTTATGAGGACCTCGAACCGGACGATTACCGCCGCACTTCTCCAAGATTCCAAGGCGAGAACTTCCAGAAGAATCTTGATCTTGTGGCCAAGATCAAGGAACTTGCGAATGAGAAAGACTGCAAGCCATCTCAACTAGCCTTGGCTTGGCTACTTGCTCAGGGAGAGAATATTGTGCCGATTCCGGGTACAAAACGCACACTTTATCTTGAAGAGAACCTTGGTGCACTGGACATTGAACTGACACAAGACGACCTTGCTCAGATCGAAGCGATCGCTCCACAAGGCATTGTCTTCGGTTCCCGCTACTAAGGTTAGGTATTAATAACAGGAGCTGTCTCATCGCATCTTTGTCTGCGGTGAGACAGCTCTTTTTGGTTTTCGCACAGAGCGCCGGCTTTATGGCTGGCGTTCTTTAGTTTGCTCTGGTCTGTTTATCATCCACGTTTTTGCTTTTGAAAAATCATTCGTATATACTACTACCATCCTTAGCTTAGATAGCTACAGGGGTGCATTTTGGCCCCAAAGATATTACGTATTGAAAGGCAGGTGGGCTTTGAATGAATCATACAAAGCAGCGTCATCAAGAGCTTGGGGACTTTCTCAAAACCCGCCGGGCAAAAATTTCCCCCGAACAAGTAGGGTTGCCTGCAGGAATACGCCGCCGTACACCGGGACTGCGCCGGGAAGAGGTTGCTTCTCTGGCAGGAATCGGCGTAACCTGGTACACCTGGCTTGAACAAGGACGTCCGATTCAGGTGTCTATACAAATATTGGAGAGCTTGTCCAGAGTGCTGATGCTGAACCGTCAGGAGATTGTGCACCTGTATGCTCTTGCTCAACACGTTCCTCCTTCCTATTACCCCAGTTATGAAGAGGTCAAGCCGATGCATCAACATGTGTTGGATAATCTAATGGAATCGCCAGCCATGATCGTGGACAACCGCTGGAATGTTATGGCCTGGAATCGAGCGGCGGCGCTTGTATTTTACGATTTCAGCCGATTAGAGTGCAGCAAGCGCAACCTGATGCGAGTCATGTTCACAGAAAAAGATTTTGCCGACCTGTTCCCGGACTGGGAGATCAGTGCCCAGACGATGCTGGGCAAGTTCCGGGCCGATTGCAGCCAATTTATTGACGATCCATGGATTACGCAATTTATTGATGAGCTTAGATCGTTAAGCAAGGAATTTGATCAGTGGTGGCCGATGCACCGGATCGACAAAGACCGGGATATGTACAAATTGCTGAATCATTCCCAGGCTGGACAGCTAAATTTTGAGATTACGTGCTTTCTTATATCGGAAAATACAAACCTGAAGATGTATGTCAATACGCCGAAGAATGGTACGGATACAAGGCAAAAGCTGAAGCAGCTACTGGAAGCAGACGGCGCAGCTAGTAAGCAAGTTCTAGTGCATCCATGATAATCTTAGGTATGTTTGGGGTCGCTGAATGAATATGTATATGGCTGGGGTATTCTTAGGGGTGCCCTGGCTATTTGCGCGTAGCGGGACAAACGTATATTGCATTGGATTCAAGCCATATAATGATAGGGCAGACTACGTAAGCCTGTCCGCGCTGGAGAGTGCTGTGCTGGAAATGGTATACTTCTAATAGATATTGTAGTTTCTTACGGGAGGGCATGGAAGATGAGCGATGAGTTGTTGGAACAACTGGAAACATGGCATGAGGAAGATGAATTTCAAGAAATCGTCGATGCGATTACGGAGATTCCTGAAGAAGAGCGAGATTATGAATTAACTAGCCATTTGGGCAGAGCGCTGAATAATTTGGGTGAATACGAAGAGGCGCTTCAGCAGTTTGAGAAGATCAGGGAGGAAGGCCTGGAGGATGCGCTCTGGCATTACCGGGTTGGAGTGTCTCATTATTATCTCAAGCAATATGACGAAGCGCGGCAAGCCTTTGAAGCAGCAGATAAGCTAGACCCCGAAGATGAGGATACCTTGGAGTTCCTGGAATGGATTCGGGAAAAAACCGCAAAGAAACCGGCCAAAACGCCTGCCAAGAGTTCGTATAAGCCAGTTGATGCCTCAAACTTTTGGGATGACAGCGAGGCTGCTTTGCAAGAGTATGTATCGGAGCCGCCGACAGACGAACTGATCGATTCAGTGGAGGAACAATTGGTCTTCAAGCTGCCTCCATCCTATGTTGCTTTGATGAAATTACATAACGGCGGTATTCCTAAAAATACGAGTTACCCCATAACAGAAGAAAAATTCATTACGATTGCCGGTATTCGTGGAATTGGCCGGGACAAGCCTAATTCACTGTGTGGAGCAGCCGGTAGCCGGTTTGTGATTGAAAATGAGGGTTATCCGGAGATTGGCGTCGTCATTGGCGACAGTCTTGCTCCAACACAAGGTGTGATTATGCTCGACTATCGTTCATCCGGCAATGTCGGCGAACCGGAAGTTGTCCATGTCAGCCAAGAGAAGGGCCATAAGATTACAGAATTGGCCCCTAACTTCGAGACCTTTATCCGCGGGCTGGGAAGTGTTGAGGCTGGCGCGACTGAGTAAGAAGTCGATCTAAGAAAACGAGCCACTAGAATCATTCTAGGGCTCGTTTTGTATATTATAGGGGCTTTGCAGACATTAACCGGCTGCCCAGACATCCAATTCAATTTTTAATTCAGGCAATCCTAAGCCTTGAATATATGCAACCGTCATGGAAGGCGATGTCGGTCCGAATACAGCGTTCCATTGGTCATAGAAATGATCCCAATCGATCTCTTCTGTCGCCCAAATGTTTATTTTAATGACATGGTCGGGCGTTAGTTGTTGAGAAGACAAGATGGCGACGATATTGTTCATGGTATTTGTGACTTGCTCATTAAAATCGTCAGGAATATGATTGTCCTGATCGATGCCGATTTGGCCGGAGAAGACGTAGAGCTCTGCATTTCTGTCTATTTTGGTGACATGACTGTAGTTTCCAACAGGCTTCGCGATCATTTCGGGGTTATATCGTTTAACTGGAATTTGTTTAAGATTCATTTGTAGGTCTCCTTATAAATGGAAAATACATAATACTTCGATTATATATTTTCACCGTTTTTTTAGAATGCCAGCGATTTAGACAGACTTATCCCGTCGATTTGGATTCTAGAAAAAAACAGCCGTAGAATACCCGATACCAGAGGATAAATCTTTAAGTGATCTTTTCTTCATCAGGTACTCCTCCTTCAATGATAAGTAAACGAACGAGTACAATGATAACATAAATGAGATCAGCGTACAAAAACTACCAATCAGATTAGTAAGCTTCACGCCGGCATCATCTGATGCGAGCGTCTTCATTCCTTTACTGTGAGAATGGTTATCAATATAATAAGGGAAGATGAAGACCGCAGTTGTGCGGCTGGAGGGAATGAGACGCTGCGATGAATTTGAACGAGCATATTACGCTGTGGAACCATACTTCCATAAAATTAATGGATGTACGTTATGTGCTGCTGGAGCAAGGAGAAGCCTTGTTGGAATACTGCCTTCCGGCCAGTACTTTTCTGTGTGTGGTTCGCGGCCGTGCAAGGATCTGGATGGATGATTCCATGTATAGTGTGAGCCCGTTCCATGTCCTGCATGGAGGGAAGGGTGCACGCCTGGATATTGCAGTCGAAGAGCAGCTGGAATATTATTTGATTTTATACAAAGCCGTGCTGACATTGCCTGCCTCTCAGGAAAGGGGGCGGCTATTGGCCATGAACAAGCCCTATCAGCTTCAATACGCGCTCACACCGTCTCACCCGCTCTCGCTGCTGGATAAGGCAGGGAGTATTTTCGAGGCGTGGATGAAATCCGAACCCTTGGATAAATTCCATGCACGATCGTTATTCTACCAATTTGTGCACGAACTGTTATGGCAGATGCAGCGTCAGGGAATCGAGTCTTCCCGGCCTGATCTGGTGGCCCAGGTCCTTCGTTACATGAATGATCGTTACATGGAGCCTATTACACTGGATGTATTGGCAGACCAGTTTGGTTGTAGCACCAGGTATTTGACGAAGCTGTTCAGAAGCAGAATGAATGACAGCCCGATTCGCCTGCTTACACAAATCAGGATGAACAAGGCTGCGCAGTTATTAATAGATACTGAAGGTACCTTGCAGGAGATTGCCCAACGAGTAGGCTTTCCCGATGCGCATACGCTCAATCGTAGTTTCAAGAAGTACTATGGCCAGACCCCTACGTCGTTCAGAACAATGCAACGCAGTGGGAATTTAGTTCTGAAATTGCCCCGCATCCATTCCCGAACTGCCATTGTGCAGGAATCCCCGCTTCGTTATATTGATAATGGATATGAGAACCGTTATCAACTGAGTGAAAAGGGGAGTTTGCGCATGTATAAAGAAAATAAACCAGCCTCCATGGCGGCGGTAACAATACTAATGTGTATTATGTTATTGCTCAGCGCTTGTTCAAGCGGGACAAGCACAGGGAACGCTGGTACTGGCAACGTTGGTGCAGGATCGACTGGCCAGAATTTAACGGAGAAAGCCTCTATACAACCCTCTACGGATGCGACGACAAGAAATTATACGGACAGCCAAGGAACTGTGGTCATTCCAGCGAATCCACAGCGGATCGTAGATCTGACCGGTAGTTTTACTGGTAATTTACTAGCACTAGGCGTTAAACCGGTGGGTATGCAAAGTGAAACCATGAAGAATCCGTTCTTGAAGGGGATGCTAGATGGAGTCGAAGCTGTAGGTGATTCACTCTCACCCGAGAAAGTCTTGAGTCTGCAGCCTGATCTTATTATTGTCGTCGCTGCCGATGTGATGGAGCCGACCTTTAAAGAGTTGGACAAAATCGCCCCGGTCGTTCGTTTAGAATATGGAAAGTATTCTTACAAAGATCTGATGCTCGAATACGGGAAGATTGCAGGCAAAGAGCAGGCCGCAGAGGACTGGGTTAAAGAGTGGGATCGGAAAATCAATGAATACAAGCCGCAAATAAAGGAGGTCGTAGGCGACCGAACAGTTTCCATCCTGCAGCCGTATGCCAAGGGGCTTTATGCATTTGGTGATTTCTATGCCAGGGGCGGTGAAATTCTGTACGGAGAGTTTGGCTTGAAGGCTCCTAAGATTATTCAAGAGGAAGCCCTGGACAAACATGAAGGAGTTGTTGACCTGTCTCTGGAGCAGCTGCCGGAATATGCTGGTGATTATATCTTTACGAGCAACTGGGGCTGGGACGACGGTGACCCGGATGTGGTATATGGCAGCTCCTTATGGAAGGGCCTTCCCGCTGTAAAAGAGAACCGTGTGTTTTTTATGAATGCCCAGGGTTCTTATTATAATGATGCTGTATCTATGGAAGCTCATCTGGACTTTATTATCAAGAGCTTCCTTGGAAAAGAGTAGTTGGCATTAATGATTTACAAAAAAACGGGGTGCCCACTGGGCGCCCCGTTTTATCGAATAAGTTGCAGGCAGCTATTGCTGCTTATTGGCCGACTGCTCCATTCCCGCGTATGATCATTCAGCTTCAGCGCGGATTTAGCTTCACTTGCGAGCCTTTGCCGCCAGTCTGGATACCGGTGTCCTTCACGCCAGCCTCTTTCAGATCGGCCACCAGCCGCTCGATCACGGTCTTCGCAGCCGCAGCTTCCTTCGCACCAGTCGCTTTGACGACGAGCTGCACTGGCTTGCCGGAGCGAAGATGTTTCTCCGCTTGGCGAAGCTTGGTGTCGTAGTCATGTTCTTCGATATGAGCAGTGAAGCGCAGCTCCTTGACCTTCTCCTTACTACCCTTTCCCGAAGCTCGTCCAGCATCTGCCTTGCGTGCTGCCGAATTCTCCTTCTGCGCAGCCGCTTTCCCTTTGCCCTTTGGCATCAGGCTGCAGGGCGGGGGACTGCTCATTAGTGAGGTGCAGACCAGGTCTGCTCCTGCTGCACGAGCCATAGCCAGCGCCTCCTTCGTGGAGATCACGCCAAGCTTTTCGCCGCGGAGCCCTGTCAGATCGACCTCGGACGCCCGTATTTGTTCATTGATGAATACTGCCATATAAATTGAAGCCTCCCTGGTAACGATGATTAAGCTATCATATACGCAACCCAAATAGGGTGCAAATATCGCCTTTTTGAAATTATCAATCCCTGATTTCCAGAACTACAAAGGACACTGTTGTACCTTCTTCTTGCTGACTGGAAATGGATAATCCCTGCCCGTACAGTTGATTGAGCCTTCGATTGGTATTGGCTAAACCAATACCGGATTTGCCCCTCATGGTGGGGATTAACAGTCCTGTGAGCGTTTCTTGATCCATGCCTTTGCCATTATCGCTAACTTCGATTCGCGTGGAGTGATCCAACTGGCTAATCTGAATACGAACGGTCCCGCCTTTATGCCTGCTCAGCAGCCCGTGCTTCACCGCGTTCTCTACCAGTGGCTGTATGGACAACGGAGGTACACGCAAGCCACCGATGTCTGGTGGAACTTCCCATTCTACCTGTAATCGATCACCAAAACGTTCCTGTTCAATATGCAAATAAGCTTTAACCAGCTCTAGCTCATGAGAGAGCTCAACTAACTCTCCTGTGTTTAGAAAATCAAAGCTGATACGTAAGAAGGATGTGAACGCCCCCACCAGCTGTTGCATCTTTTGCGTATCGAGATCGCTCAGCGCCATAATCGAATTCAGGGTATTGAATAGAAAATGCGGATGAATCTGCGCTTGCAGGTAAGCAGCTTCTATACGCACACGTTCATTGATGGATTGCTTCAGCTCGGTGAGCGCTCTAATTCGGTACCTCAGCTCAACCGCATCTACTGGCTTGGTGACATAATCGTTAGCACCGGATAAGAATCCGGTGTAGATATCGGCTGGCTGACTGCGAGCGGTCAGCAGTAGCACCGGAAGCTCCGATAAGGAGTAATGCTCCCGTACCTTCTGTGTCAACTCGTAGCCGGACATGTGCGGCATCATCACATCGGCAATCAGCAGATCCCACTGCTCCTTGTGCAGCAGTTCCAGTACCTCACGCGCTGAATTTGCCGTGGTGATGGTATAGGGCTCAGTCGAAAGAATCCCCATGAGTACATTCAGATTCACGGGATCATCATCCACCGCCAGAATGTTAATTTTCTTCTTTGTCAGCAGAGGCGGAATCTGCATAGGGCTCTCCAGCCCGTTCCATTCATTTTCCGGAAAAATCCACCCTGCTAATTGCTCCTGAGCCGCATCCGTAATCGGGTAAAGAGCAGCGGCAGGTGTTATCACCTGCTGATTGAGCGAATCCGCAAGAGGCAGATCAAAGCTGAATACGGAGCCTTTGCCAATCTTGGAGCGAACACTTAATGTGCCTCCGTGCAATTCTACCAGCTGCTTGCATATGCTCAGACCAAGCCCGATCCCTCTCCCATCGCTAATCCCATGAGCGCCTTGCTCATACGGGAGGAATATCCGTGCCTGGGTCTCCTTGTCCATGCCTACTCCCGTATCCGTGACATGGATTAACGCCCGCCCATGCTGGACCTCTGTTGAGATGGAAATCATACCTTCCTCAGTGTATTTGAGGGCATTGTGAACCAGGTTATATAGCACCTGCACCAATCTTTTCTCATCGGCGAGAACGGGAGGTGTAGTGTCTGGAAGATTCATAATCAACTGCACCGGTTTGCCTTCAATCATAAATTTAAGCATACCGATTACGCCAGGAACGACGGATTGAATTTGTAATGGTTCCTGGTGCAGAGTAATACGATGCTCCTTGAGACGAGCAACATCCAGCAGATCTCCGAGCATATGAGACATGCGACGACTAATAGTAATCAGCAGTTCCATATCTTTGCGGCTGCTTTCGTACAGTTTCTCATTTTCTTTGGTGACCACGTTTTGCGCGATATTGATAATACCGTGCAGCGGTGTTCGCAGCTCATGTGACGTATTGGCCAGGAATTCATCTTTCCGTTTGTCCGCTTTCTTCAATTGTTCATTGAGCTGAGCATTTTCTTTGGCATTCTGAAAGTATTTCTTAAACCAGTAGGCAGAGAAACCCACAATCGCCGCAATAATATCCAGCGGATAGTAGATGAAGAAGGAGCCCCATACGTTCCAGAGCAGATTAGAGATAATACCGGCTGCCGATAGCAGCATGAAGACAACATCTTTGTCCTTCTGCTTCCTGAAGAGCATAATCCCCATGATATAGATGAGCCAGATAAATGGTGAAAAAAGAAAGAAGTTATGCACGCCTAAGTGGGTGGACTCACTCACCCATTGAGCTGGTGACACCAGCAGGAATGCTGTGTACAACGAAATTGCAGTGGTGAACAGGTATACCCCTTTGTTGCTTGTAGGTGCAGCAATAAACTTCCTGAACACAAGCATGATAAAAAAGAGCTGCCACATGGAAGAGATCAGTCGGATCTTTAATGTCCATGTGTAATTGAACGGCGTTAATAGGAAAAGCACGCTGTCATTACGGAACAGAATGACCACCGCTACGGATAGCGTCATTAGCCCAACAAGAAGTAAAACCCGCTCTTCAGGACTAAACAAGAAGAGAATAAAGGTGTACAAGACATGCAGCAGTAAAATGATCACTGTAAGAACTTGAAACCCCATCGAAAGAAAGCGCATGCTGTCCACTTTGTCCTGACTGCCAAAGAAAACCGAGCCTGCTATGCCGCCCTTGTAAGGCTGATCAAAGTTTGCTGCACGAATAAGCACTTCAATTTCTGTCGTGCCTTCTGCAAAGTAGTGGGCAGTGTAAGAGCTCGTTTTGGGCTTGTACGCCTTATCCGATATAGAAAGGTTACCGGCATGGGCCGAATCGACTCCGTTGATTTCCACAGCGGATGAGGATTGAATTTGTTTAAGCCATAAAGAAACGGGCTGACGCAGCGGATCAACCAGAATACGTAATTGATAGGTTCCGTAACCATAAGAAGACCCCTGGCTATTCGCCAGCGCTTCGCTCCAGTTTCCCGGCACCTTAAGCGTATGTGATTGATCTTGTAGTGCTGCAATATCCTTGTGGTAGACGAATTTGGAAGGGTAGAACTTCCATTCACCGTTCAGCTTAAAAAGATCCGCCTTCTCGAGGTCCTGGCCGCGCAGATCAAGCACACCATTGACTACAGGAGGAGATCCGGACGTCGTGAAGATACTCAACCAGACCAATCGAAGACCAAAGAGAACAGTGATAAATAGTAGAATAGTGGCTATATTTTTCAAAACGTTATTGTTTCTCATGTAGATCATTATACCAAGAATTCGCTATAGCGGACTCCTTTCCCCACACGATTATGCGAACTGCTGGTGAAAAAAGGCTGGGAGTAACGCTCGCGTCATTCTGGTAGAATAATGTAATACCGATATTTAAAATTTGCTGCAATATTACAATCTATAGTCTGGAGGCGAAGACCATGCAGAATAATCTTTTGGCGCAACTAGCCCTTTGGCATGAAGAGAATGAGCATCAGCGAATTGTGGACACGATTATGGAGATTCCTGCGGGGGAGCGAGATCATCAGCTGATCGGTCAGCTGGCTAGAGCCTTGAATAACCTTAAACGTTACGCGGAGGCGCTTGAACAGCTTCAGAGTATTGCTGAGCAGGAGAAGAACGATCATCTTTGGCATTTTCGCGTGGGGTATTCACACTATTATCTGGAGCAATACGAGGATGCTGTAAGTGCGTTTGAGGCTGCGAATTCTCTGAATCCAGAAGACAGCAGTACACTTATGTTCTTGGAGTGGAGCCGGAGCGCACTACTCTCGGAATCATCGGATCTCTCAAACTTTTGGGATGATAGCGACTATGCTCTGAAGGAATATGTGTCCGAGCCGCCGACCGATGAGTTGATTGCGTCTGTGGAAGAAGAGTTGGGCTACAAGCTGCCTGCTGCTTATATTGAGATGATGAAGCAACATAATGGGGGTATTCCACGCAACGCATGTTTTCCGACAGAGGTGACGGAATCTTGGGGAGCGGAATACATCTCAATCGCGGGAATTCTAGGCATAGGGCGGGAGAAAAGCTACTCGCTGGGCGGTGAATTTGGCAGCCGATTCATGATCGAGGACTGGGGCTACCCTGATATTGGTGTGGTTTTTTGTGACTGCCCTTCGGCAGGCCATGATGTTGTCATGCTGGATTACCGCAAATGCGGCAGAGATGGTGAACCGGAAGTGATCCATGTGGATCAGGAAGGCGATTATGCCATTACCTATCTGGCGCCGAGCTTCGAGGCTTTCATCCGTGGCCTGGTGAACTATGATGTTTACGATACTTCTGAAGCGGATAAAGAAGAGGCGCTGCGGAGAGTATCGAGTGGCCAATTTTCGGCACTTCTGACAGAACTATGCGGCAACGTGGTGGAGACAGCGGATATTGAGGGCCAAATCCGTGCGGTCTGTACCAAGATTGTCGAGGAAAAAGGCCACTTTTCATTCCATAACGATGAATTGTCTACATTGATGTACGATGTGCAGTTCTGGCTGTACACCAAGACTTATCCAAATACGAGTCGAGAGGAGTATCTGCTAGCTTATGATAAAATGATCGCCTTTGGCGGTGAGTTTGGCCAGAACGGCTATGCTCCTGGATGGATTACAGAATGGTTGGATCAGAGAATGCAGCAAGGCATGATCACCGAGCGCAGCGGAGCACTATCCTTCACAGAGCAAGCTGTTAAGGACGTGTTGAGCAGGCTCAAGTCAGCAGCAGTTCAGTCGGAAGCGGTAGTCCTTCCAGCAGAAGCTGTAGCTCCTTTTATTCTGGTAGAGCAGGGTAATGGCGGGATGTCGGTTATTCTGAGTGTCGGCAGGTATAAAGCTGAGCTTTTTGAGACACGACGGGACGAAGGCTTTGAAGGCAATGGTTATGATTGGACCTCCTTGGCGGCTGTGTTCTTGGAGGAGAAAATGCCTGAGTTAGCGGACACGATACGCTTTGACCCGGAGGCGGATATGTTCTGCGCGTACTCTAGCAATAGAGCTGCTGTGCAAAGCTTCGCAACCGGGTTCAAGGCAGCCTGTGAGGACGACGAACGGATCAGAGATTTATTTTCCCGTGCCGAGTTAGACTGAAGTCAACGTCCTCCAAAAATTCGATGATTTCCCCGTTGGGGCTGTGAATGACCGCGTTTTTTACGATGAGGGGCGGTTCACCAAGCGAGAGCACCCCTGGTTCTACATAAGCCTTTGCGCCGTGAGCAAGCGCCTTTTTATAGATGGCCTTCACATCCTCCACATAGAATGCAAAATGCAGCAATGCACCATGAGCGACCTCCTCCTCGGAGGTTGCTTTTGTGCCTTGGGCGGGAATGACAGCTTCGTTGTCAAAAACCTCGATGCATGTTCGTTGATCCGGAGAGATCAGCATAGTAGCTTTTTTGAGCTGAAACGCTGGCAGACTCCAATGATGTCCCACTTTGAACCCCAGCACCTCCGTATAAAAAGCAATAGTGGCTGTATAATCCTTGGCTTGAATAGCTACATGGGCAAGTCCTTTGATGCTCATTCTTCATCACTCCAATTCATAAGATGAGTTAGATTATAGTGAATTCAGGATGTAGAATACATATGGAAAATAAGCATTTTATCGTATAAAGATTACTGAATATAAGGTATTGTTGCTAAAAAGGTTTATTTTTAAAAACTGCGAGCTGGAGGTCTTCATCTTGGAACAAATCATTGACGAGGTTGATAAAAAAATCATGCAGCTGCTGCAGCACAATGCGAGAATGCCTATTTCTCAAATCAGCAAAGAGGTATCCATGTCTCAACCGTCTGTGAAGGAAAGAATTGTGAAGCTGGAAGAGAGAAACATTATCTCCGGGTATACGGCTTCCTTTGAGCTGCGGGAACTTAACCGGGGCACTACTACATTTATTCTATTGAAGACAGAGCATTGTCAGGAACTTGTGGATTTTTGCACGGGCTCCAGGGAAGTGACCGATCTGTTCCGCATCAGCGGCGAATATAACTATTTATTGAAGGTTCAGACCGCATCGGTGGAAGAACTGGCTGAGTTTCAAGATTCATTGATCAAGCTTGGACCCTCGAAGTCGCATATCAGTCTGAAAAATATTTTGGAGAATCGGATATTGCTATAAGTCAGCATCTGATATTATGAAGCTAAGGCACTAGGACATTTCGTACAGGAGTTACACAACGATGAAATTCAATCTCTATCTATCTGAAATCTTAATGGTTGCAACCATAAGTTCATTGATTCTGGTTTATCTTTCCTGGAGAAGAAGACAGCTTCCGATAGCAAAAAGTTATGGACTTGGTGTGTTAGCGGGTGCCTTTTATACCCTTGGGTATGCTTTCGAACTTATCAGTGACGACCTGAAGGATATTCTGTTCTGGCTCAAATTCGAGTATATCGGGATTCCCTTTGCTCCGACATTGTGGATGATTATGGTGCTGCAGTATACGGGGCGGCAAGCGTACATACGTAAATGGACAATTGCTATACTTATGATTGTTCCTGTCAGCACTCTCGCAGCTGTCCACACGAACGATTGGCACCATTTATTTTATAGGAGTGTGTCGATAGGTTCTTCTGAAGGAGTACCCCTAGTCGTTCTAAATCACGGACCCCTGTTCTATCTCCATGTTGTGTATTCCTTCTTTTTTTTCTTCCTAGGTATGGGTTTACTAATTCATATGTACTTCACAGCTCCGTCCCGAATGAAGAAACAAATTATTTTCATGATGATTGGATCCTGCGGGCCCTTTGGGTCCTCACTGATGTATGTTACCGGGGTTCTAAAAACCCCCATAGATGTATCCCCATTCGGCTTCGTGATCTCTGGAGTATTCTATTTACTCGGTATTTATCAATTCGATATGCTCAAACTCTCGCCCCTTGCACAGCAGAAGGTATTTGACTCTATACAGGATGCGGTTATCGTCTTTGATCTGGATGATAACATCTCTGAATACAACCGTTCAGCGAGTCGAATGATCAAGGGCCTTTACAACAGAAATGGTATTGGCCAGCCTGCAGCGATGCTATTCTCTTCCTATCCGACGCTTCTTCACACGATCTTGCAAGAGCCTCTCTCGGAGAACAGGATATTGTTCGGTGATGAAGACAATGATCGGATCTATCAGGCGCAAATGCTATATATCTACGACAATCGCTCGAGGCCATCGGGTAAGATGCTTCTTCTGCGCGATACGACTGATGCGGTACGTTCCGAGGAGAGACTGATCAACAACGCCACGCAATTGCAGGAGCTCAACACGTTCAAGGACGAACTCTTCAGTGTGGTGGCCCATGATATTCGTGATCCGCTGGCGATCCTTCTGAATTTAATGGAGATCTTGGAAGAGGAACTGCCTGCCGGTGATGCGGACCACGAGGAGATTGTTCATGAAATGGGTCAGCAATTACGTAAAACACTCACCTTGGCAGAGAATCTGTTGGGCTGGTTCCGGAAACATCAAGGTGGCATGATCCTCAGCCCTGACACCTATGATTTATTCGATGCCGTACAGATGAGTCTGCATCTTCTACGAATTCGAAGTGAAGGCAAAGGGATTGTTATGGTGTCTGAGGTTCCCCCCAATACGTGGGTCTACGCGGATAAGGAAATGTTGAATTTAATCGTTCGCAATTTGCTCTCGAACGCTGTGAAATTCACGGATACCGGAGGTAGCATTACGGTACGAGCTGAGCGATCGGACGGGAAGATGATTGTTGCAATAAGCGATACGGGTGTTGGAGTACGGGAGGATTTGGCCCAAACCTTGCTACAGTCAGAACATTCAGCCTCTACGGCAGGTACAGCTGGAGAGCAAGGTATCGGGTTAGGACTTGCGATTTGCAGAGAATTTGTTCGATTAAACGGAGGGGAGATCTGGTTCGACAGTAATCCTGCTCAAGGAAGCACATTCTATTTCACTGTTCCGCTTCCTTCAGAAGTCCCTAATATCAATTCAAATATAGCTGTTGCCTCGTATGGAAGGAGGGCTGCTGAATGAAGATCGTGCTTATTGATGATGAAAAAGCGATGCACTTGATTATGAAGCGGATGTTGAAAAAAATCGGTGATGTGGAAGTCGTAGGAACTTTCCTGAATACAGCTGCAGCCGAAGATTATTTGAACGATCATGACGCAGACATCGTCTTTATGGATATCCATATGCCACAAGAGAGTGGTCTTATGTTCGCTCAGCGGTTAAGGGACAAGGGTAGCAAAGTCAAACTGGTGTTTGTGACTTCGCATACTGAATATGCCTTGTCCGCTTTTGATGTCTATGCCTATGATTATATCGTGAAGCCTGTTGTGCTGGAGCGGCTACAGCGAACGGTTCAAAGAGCCATGGCGGAGGCTGAACGGGAGCGTGATTTCTCAGAATCCCCGGCAGATTCTCCGGTTCATGTGCAGATCAATTTCCTGGGCAGAATGGAGATGAAGAGTGCGCAGAACCAAATGCTTAAGTGGAAAACCAGTAAAAGCGCAGAATTGTGCGGATACTTATTATTGCATCATGGCAAATTGGTATCTCGCTCCAAACTGATCGAGGATATATTCAGGGATATGCCGCTCAAGAACGCAGAGACTTATTTGAATACCACCGCTTATCAACTACGCAAGCTGCTTGGAGAGAATGGTCTAAGAGACAGTCTATATTCAGATGGCAATCATTATGCTTTGAATCTCCCCTCGGCTGACGTCGATCTGTTTCGTTTTGAAGAAGGGTGTAAGGGTATGACGGTTATAGACGAGTCGAACCTCGAGCAAGCGATTGAATTGGAACGGCTCTATCTTGGTGATTTGTTCGGAAGTAATGACTACCCTTGGGCCATAAGTGAGATCGAGCACTTGTCGCTGCTGTATGTTCAGTTTACGCAACGCTTATGCAGAGCATTGTTGTCTCAGGGAGATTTCCTGACGGCTATTCCTATTCTCAATAGGCTAGCTACCTATAATGAATTGGATGAAGAGACGGTTAAACTTCAAATGCGGGCTTTGGCTTTGCAAAAAAATAAAGAGGCTTTGACTCGCCGTTTCACTCATTTCACGAGTCTGCTGAGACAGGAAGTAGGGGGAGGCCCTTCGCCAGACATGGTGCTGCTGTATGAACAGTTGCTGTCGGAATTGGAATCATTATATTCGTTCTATAGTGAAATATAGGCTTAAGCGATTATAGAACTGGAGGGTTATCTATGAAAGCATTGATTTTTGAACGTTTTGGCGGACCGGAGGTCCTGCGTTATGCAGATCTTCCAGATCCGGAGCTGGAGCCAGGGACGGTATGGGTTAGAACGCAGGCGATTGGATTAAACTTCGCCGACATTTATCGTAGACGAGGTGATTATCATTTAGCAGGGCAGGCACCTTACATTTTAGGGTACGAGGGTGCAGGAGTTGTGGAACGGGTTGCGGAGGATGTGAAGACGGTGAACGTGGGAGACCGGGTCGCATTTGCTGATGTTCCGCATGCGAATGCCGAATTGGTAAAGGCGGGAATCGATCATATCATTCCACTACCGGACGACATCACCTTCGAACAATCAGCCGCATTGCTGCTTCAAGGTCTGACGGCGCATTATTTGGTGAACGATAGCTATTCAGTTCAGCCAGGCGATGAGATTGTGGTTCATGCAGCAGCAGGCGGAGTAGGGCAGCTTCTGACGCAACTGGCTAAGGCCAAGGGGGCTAGAGTTCTCGGTTTGACTTCTTCTTCAGCGAAGCGTGAAGTTGCGCTCTCTGCAGGAGCGGACGAAGTGCTGCTCTACGATAGTGATTGGGTGGAAGGCGCGATTCGTTGGTCCAATAACGGCCAAGGAGTGAACGCAGTCTATGATTCAGTGGGTTCCACCCTCATGGACAGCTTCAAGGCGACGAAGATCAAAGGTTCAGTCGTATTCTATGGGATGGCCGGCGGCAATCCGCCTCACATTGATCCTCGCATGCTTATGGACACCTCGAAAACTTTGACCGGAGGCGACCTGTGGAACCATATCGTTACACGCAGTGACCGGATCGAGCGTTCAGAGGTGCTTTTTGAAGCGATAAGACAAGGGCAATTAAAGATGGAGGAACCGAAGTCGTTCCCGCTCCGCGATGGCGCCGAGGCACATCGGCTGTTAGAGAGCAGAAGCAGTACGGGTAAGATTCTATTGATTCCTTAAAAAATATTACTGCGAGCCTGAACAATACAACAATCGGACTAGCCGCAGGCGGCTTTTATCCGATTGTTTTTTTTATATTTATTAAATTCATTCTTCTACTGGGCGTTTGCTCTCGCACCCGAGTCTAGAATTGGGTCTTATTAGATTATCAATAGTTTCTACTCGTAGCGGCTGTTTTTCGCAGGACAATTCTGGGGCAGTGCTCTCCTACATAAAGTCAAAAAAGTAACGAATCACATGAAACAGCACCGGCGAGGTGTAGGTCAAGCTGTCGACCCGGCTTAGATAGCTTTTTTTCAGAGCCTCGAATTTGTCATCATCGCCGATCAGCAGATCGCGCTTCAGCACAGATACGGTCAAGCTGCCGAAGAAACCGCTGAGGCTAATCAGCATCCCGGAGAAAATCCCGAAAATCGGGGTGAGCGGTGTCAGATAAGGATAGATCAGATACGATACTGTCGTGGTAACCACGAACGCACAGGCGAAGCCTTCCCAGGTCAGATAGGGATTCGCTGTAGGAACCACTTTTCTTTTGCCAAAATAGATCGATGCCAGGTGATGCACCACATCATTAAGCTGTGTCAGCACAACCAGGAACAATACGAGCCCCGCCCCATACTCGGGGGTAGCGAACTGAAAATACGCCAGATGGCTAAGCCCGAACACCATCAGCATCAGACCCCACTGGGTCGAGCTGACACTGCGCAGAAATCCGACCGTCCCTTTGTTAATGATCCGGGGCAGCGGCAGCAGCAAGAACACATAAACAGGGATAAAGACAATGAACATCCCGTACCATTCGATATAGATCCAGTAGAATTGCAGTGGAATCGACAAGTATGCCCATAGAAACAGCCTGCGGTCCGCTTTTCTCGACTTGATCATGGAGAAGTATTCCTTCAGCGCGAAGAAAGTCAGCACCATCAGGGAGATCAGGGAGACCACAGAATTGAACAAGGTAGCGAGGCAGAAGATGAATACCATGCCCCACCAGCTTTTGATGCGTTTCCGATGGGGGCGTAATCCTTGTTCGGCTGTACTTTGCTTATCACATAATAGATGAGTTGAATGGCGCATAGGGCTGCCAAAATAAGGACCAACGTTAACATGTTTCTATCCAGAGCAATCACCAACTTGTCGAGAGGTAGGATTTCATGAGAGGGATCCTATGTTATTATGAAGGAATAGTCCAATCTTGATAAGGGGAAATTTCGTAAATGGTTGCAGATCAGTCGGTTTTTATCTTGCTTACGAATACCGGAACGCTTTTTACGAAAATGATTCAGACCTACACAAAAGCGCCGTATAACCACGCTTCGATTTCATTTGACCGCGAGCTTTCGGAGATGTACAGCTTCGGGCGAAAGAATCCGAACAATCCGCTAAATGGGGGATTCGTGAGGGAGGATATCCAGACAGGCACGTACAGCAAATATCCTAATACGACGTGTGTAATCTATGAATTGCAGGTAACCGAGCGGGAAGTGGAGAAAATGAAGCGGGTTCTGCATATCTTTATCCGCAGCCGCCAAAAGTACCTTTATAATATTTTGGGCGTCATCGGCATCGCCCTTAAAGAGCCTGTTGAGTTCAGTAACTCCTATTTCTGCTCACAATTTGTTGCGGAAATTCTGGAGCGTTCCGGCATCAAGCTGTGGAACAAGCTGCCTGCACTCGTGACACCGGATGATTTCCGGCAGAGTGACAGGCTGCAGTTGATTTATGAGGGAAGGTTAAGCGAGTATGTGGAGTAATTCGTATTCTATTCGGGATGCAGCTTAATTCTTCAGAGATAATGCAGCACGACCTATTTCTTTTAAAGCGTTCATCGCTTCCAGATAAGGTAAGGAACCGTAGCTGATACGCGCTACGCCCAGTTCGGCAAGCAGACCGAGGGACGGGGTGTGTGCGGTCACCATAACGTTCACCGGAAGCGGCGATTGTCTACATAGGGCTTCGATCAGACTGGCGTCGCTTAACCCCGGCACAAAAATACCGCCCGCCCCGGCTTCTGCATAAGCGTGCGCACGGCTGAGGGTCTGCTCAATACAGGCTGCGTGCTGCTCGGCTGGCGTTTGAAAGAAGATATCCGTTCTGGCGTTAATAAAAAGTGGTAGGCCGGTCTGTTCGCCTGCTGCTTGGGCAGCGGCAATACGCAGACATTGATCTGAGGTCGTGTAGAGACCTTCACCGCCAATCCGCTGATCCTCCAGGTTAATCCCCACAGCTCCATTTTCAATAACCAGCCCTACATTTCCCCTAACTTCGTCCGGATTTAGTCCATACCCACCTTCAATATCAATGGTGACAGGCACATCCACCTTGTCCTTGATTCGTTTCAAGTTCTCCAGGACCAGTGGAAAAGGAAGACTCTCGCCGTCTTCATATCCATGCGCCGCAGCTACAGACCAGCTGCCGGTCGCAATAGCCTTGGCTCCGATGGCTTGAACTGCCTGCGCGCTCCCCGCGTCCCAGATATTGATCAGCACCAGCGGGTCCCCTTTAGTATGCAATTGATGAAACTGAAGCGCTTGTTCATGTTGGGTATTCATATCATTATTCTCCTCCCTGCTCATGATGGAGCAGCCAATTTTTACGTGTCAGACCACCGCCATATCCACCCAGCTCGCCGTTTGCATTAATGACACGATGACAGGGAATCACAATGGCTAGCTGATTGGCCCCGTTGGCTTGGGCCACTGCACGGAAGGCCGTCGGTTTGCCGAGGGCTACGGATATGTCCAGATAGGAACGCGTTTCCCCTGGCGGGATCTTCATTAATTCTCCCCATACGCTTTGTTGAAAAGGGGAGCCAAGCAGAGCAAGCGGCGTGTCGAAGGTCGTCCGTTCTCCGTCAAAATATTCCCCCAGCTCCCGCTCAATCCAGAGAATAGGCGCGGTAACGCCCGGAATAATCGCCGATTTCGTTCGTTTCCGGAGTCGTTCCACCTCGCGTTCCAGGCCTCGTCTATCGATGAATTCCAACAGATACAAGGCCTCATCATCCCCAATGGCCATCATGGGTCCAAGCCGGGTGTCAATCCAGGCGGCTTTCAGAACCTTACCGTCCTCTAGCAAAGTGGGCGCTGCCCCCATGATCCGGGAAAAGGCGTCCCTGAAGCCGCTGCTAGATTCGTAGCCGGTGGACAGCTGGCTATCGATGACAGTCTTGCCCGACCTGATATTCTTCAGGGCAAGTCCCATACGGCGGGCGCGGGCATATTCCACAAAGGTCATGCCAAACCGTTTTTTGAATTGACGCCGCGCCGTGGACTCATCGACCGAGAGGTTCTTGAAATCCTGTGTTGTCCAGCGTTTCTCTGGATTGCTCTCCACGGCTTCAACGAGTACACGGACAATCTCCGGGACATGATTGGGATGGGAGAGCGGACGACAGCGCTGGCAGGGGCGATAAGAGGCCAGAAGTGCCTGTTGGGGATTTGCAAAGAACTCACAATTCTCCAACTTGGGCTTTCGGGCAGGGCATGTCGGACGGCAAAATACACCTGTGGTTTTGACGCCAACGTAGAACAATCCCTCGTATTCCGTATTTTTCTCCAGCAGCGCCTTGTAATACTCTTCATTTCGCTCAGCAGGTAACAATAGCAGCACGTCCTAACCTTTCAATGTTGTTCTCATTATAATCTCTTCCCGTGGAGGGCATCGCCGAAATTCAGGCATCGATTTTGGGATGTTAGTTAGAATTAGTGGTTGACGCTGCATTTGGCCGCTAGGGGTTCGGAGGGTTCTTACGATCGCTGTTAAAGCCCGATTCCTGGATTGTAAAGGGAGCTAAAGGTTGTAATCGGTCTTTAAAGGCGAACACTATCGTTTCTTCAGAATCCCTCCGACCCTCCGCTTTTTTGCTGCGTTTATATCAACCTCTAATTTTAAAATAAATCCCTATATTTTATTTTTATAAAAAAAGACGCCCTCAGGGGGCGTCCTTCACTATTTCTCGGAATGAGCGGCTTCGTCTTTGATTTCTTCTTTGAAGCCACGAATACTCTGCTTGCGGCGTGCATTTTTTTCCTCAATTTGATTACGTTCCTTGCTGTCCAGCTCTGAAGAGAATTCGTTCAGGTAGCCTTCGGCTTCCTTCAGGTTCTCCTGCGTATTCTGGATACTTTTCTGCAAATGATCTACATTATCTGCCCGATTATCTGGCTTTGCCATTGCTTAGATCGCCTCCTCATCATTAAAAGCGCCCAACTTGGGAGCTAACAGGTAGGTTGATCGTTGCTGGCTCATTTTATGCACTGAATCTACACAGACGCTGGTTGAGATAAAAAACCTCCCGCCTTAAGGGCGGAAGTAGAGTTTTTACACAGCATGAGTTAGCGTGTCAAAGTCCTCATCGCTTAGTTTAATGCCCGCTGCTGCAATATTTTGCTCCAGATGCTCTACGGATGAAGTTCCAGGAATCGGGAGAATGTTGGCGGCACGCTTCAGCAGCCAAGACAGGGCCAACTGGGCAGGCTGTGCGCCAAGGCGCTGTGCCAAGTCATCGAGCGGCCCACCAGCTTTAGCCAATTCACCTGTCGCAAGCGGGAACCAAGGAATGAAGGCGATCTGATTCGTGGTCGTATAATCAAGCACGGCTTCTGCATCGCGGTTCGCCAGGTTATAGAGGTTCTGGACGGATACGATGCTCGCGGTTTTACGGGCTTCCTCTAGTTGGGCTACGCTCACTTCGCTTAGTCCGATGTGCCGGATTTTACCCTCTTCTTGAAGACGGACCAGTTCTCCCAGTTGCTCGGACAGCGGAACTTGGGGATCAATCCGGTGGAGCTGCAAGAGATCAATCCGCTCCAGGCCCAGATGGCGCAGATTCAGTTCAACCTGCTGACGAAGATACTCCGGCCGGCCTACTGGCACCCAGTCTTGGGGAGTTGGCCGGGCAACCCCTACTTTGGCAGCGATGATAAGGTCATCCGCATAAGGGTGCAAGGCTTCCTTGATTAGTACATCCGTAACCAGGGGGCCGTAAGCGTCCGCAGTATCAATAAAGTTCACGCCAAGCTCCACGGCGCGCCGAAGGACGCGTACAGCTTCTTGAGGGTCAGCCGGATGACCCCAGGCGCCTGGACCACTTAGTTGCAAGGTACCGAATCCCAGACGGTTAATCTGTAAATCTCCAAGGGTATAGGTGCCGGATGCCTCTGCGGTAACTTGATTTGTGCTCATATTGTTCCTCCCTGTTTAATGTGAATTTGGCGATTGCTTATCCATGCTCTAACATGATTAAATTGTATCAGCAGTTATTATATTGCAGAATGCACATGCGTTCGTCCGGCCTGTTCATGTTGGTTCGTGTCCGGTACGGATGTTATTCTTGTTCGTTGAATCCACTTAGGGAGGTGCATTGCCTATGTCGCACGATACCCACGATCTGATGCAGCCGGAAGAGCTTATGAAGATGCTCAGAAACAGACCTTCTACGTCCCGGAAGAAGAGACTACGCCAGAGTGATCTGGCTTCGCGGGTTGGCGTGGATACAAGGGCCATTCAACAGTGGGAAGGCGGAGATAGACTGCCCAGCGCATATAACTTGCAAAGACTGGTGCAGGTATATGTGGAGGAAGCGGTATTTCTGCCCGGGACTGAACGGCAGGAAGCGTGGATGCTATGGCAATCCGTTAAGCTGGTATATGATAGCAGACCCGGTACGTATCGTTATTACCCTGAATTCGATGAGAACTGGTTTGTACAGGTTCTGGCTGACAGAGAGGCTGGATCTAACCATTCTATTATTCTGCAAAAGGGAGTAAGCACACAGCGCCCTGATAAACAGGTGGAACCGGCAGTGGGGGCTAATGAACGCTCTGATCTCAAAAAGCGCCCCGCAGGAAATCTGCCGATCCAGCTATCCAGCTTTGTTGGACGCGGAGCGCAGCTTGCTGAGATCCATGATCTGCTGCGCCAATCCTCTTTGGTCACCTTAACGGGTCCGGGTGGCAGCGGGAAGACTTCGCTTGCCCTTCAGCTTGCCTCGTCCTTGGCGGATAGCTATCCGGATGGCATTTGGCTGTTCGAATTTGCAGCGGTGTCTGATCCGCAACTGGTCGTCGCGTACATGATGTCTACCCTTGGGCTGGAGGATCGGCAGGGTCGTACTCCAATGGAGTCTGTTCTCGATGTTATACAAGATAGAAGCATGCTTTTCATCTTCGATAATTGTGAGCACCTGATTGATGCCTGCGCGGTGGTTACAGAGTCCTTGCTAGCACGTTCGCCTGCGCTTGTTGTTCTGGCGACAAGTCAGGAACCGCTGAACTTGCCGGGGGAGAACCGTTACCTTGTCCAAGCATTAAATACACCGCCCGAAAAGGACTTGTCCTACAGTCAATTGATGGAGTATGAATCGGTCCAGCTATTCGTTGAGCGGGCGACCCTGCTTCTACCCCATTTCAAGGTCCAAGAGCCACAGGCAGTGCATATTGCAGACATCTGCCGAAAGTTAGAGGGCAATCCACTGGCTTTGGAACTGGCCGCCGCCCGAATGAACGTGCTTTCCCCAGAGCAGATCAATGAACGGCTCACGGATTTACTGGGTTTTCTCACCGCAGGCAAAAGAACAGCCACCCCGCGCCAACAGACCCTTAAAGCGGCCATGGACTGGAGTTATTCCTTGTTGTCCGAGAAGGAACAGCTGCTATTCCGGCTATTAAGTGTTTTCATGGGTGAATTCACACTAGAGACCGTGGAAGAGGTCTGTGTGTATCGTCCAAAACATCAGGAGCCTTGCTCGCTGACGAAGGAAGAAATTCTGAATCTTTTCGCCAATCTGGTCAATAAATCTTTAGTTTCCATGCATAGTTCCACGTCCGCGGATCGGGTAACTTATGCCCTGTTGGCCCCGGTGAAGCAATATGCCCAGGAACAACTGGAATCCTGCCAACTGGAATGCCACAGAGTGCACGGTGCGGACAAAGAACATATTTACCGGCTTCATGCGCAGTATTTTGCCCGATACATGGAAGAGATGGAACAGGAAGTCCAAAGTGGCAATACCACGATTGCTCTAGGAAAGATCAGGACGGAGTACGATAATCTACGGGCCGCTCTACAATGGGCGTATTCGCAAAATGATCCGGAAGGAACGGGACTGCGGATTGCAGGCTCACTATGCGAGTTCTGGTCTCTGGAAGGCAACTGGAGCGAGGGACTGCTGTGGCTGTCCAGGCTTCTGCCGGCTGCTAATAATTATGAGGACCTGAAGGCGCTGAACAAAGCTTTTAAAGGTAGAGAATTGCTGTTGTCGGCCCAAGGCAGTGGGGATGTTTATACGGCTTAGCCTCTTCTTATAGGATTTCATTTATTAGATAGCATTGTGCAAGCAAGTTCAGTAGGTAATTTTTTTGCAGCCAAAATGATAATATAACTGACCGGGTGCGAGTTTTGGCTTGCCTGGTCAGTTTTTTTGTTTCTTTTGTTAAGGGGTAACAGTGACCGGGAGTCCGAACCTTCCACCGCAATGACAACCGGGTCTTTTGTTTGGATCCTTAGCTTGCCTTATATAGTTCAGTTCAAAATGTTGTAAGAAGGCATCTCCACATGGTAGAATTAGTTAACGGATTATTGATACAGGTAACCTAATTCAAAAAAAGTGAAATGGTGATCATATGGACAACAAGAAGATTAAGGTGGATGTCGCCAATAAGGAGGGGCAGCTTGGTTTTGTATTCACCCGAGGGGGACTTCGTGAAGGAGCGGGTAGAAAGGGAATCGGGGTGACCAAGAAGGTCTCCCTAACCTTAACGGAGGAACTGTGGGGCAAGCTTGAGCAGCAATGTGCTGATGATGAAGTGTCCCGATCGGAGCTCATCCGCAAGATGATTGAAGCATATTATTCCAATTAGCGTATCGGGAGGAAGGTCATCTATGCGGGTCAGTGTAACCAAAGAGTCTCTTCTGCATGCACTCCAGCATGTGTTAAAGGCCGTTTCGGCGAATCATCTCATCCCTATCCTGTCAGGGGTCAGCATTCGGAAGGATCAGGATGTCCTGATCTTTACCACAAGTAATACGAACATGACCATAGAATACAGAATTTATCTGACCAATAGCTCCACGTTGGAACAAGAGGACGGTGCTATTGTGGTGCCAGCGCGTTATTTATATGAGATCGTTCGTAAGCTCGAACCAGGATCTATCAGGCTGGAGACTACAGAGCAGATGCTCTTGCTCCTCTCTTCCGGGGAGACACAAATCCGGCTGTGTGGAATGGACCCTGTAGCATTCCCTATGATTCAACAGACAGAGCGCCACACGATATCCAGATTTAGCATCAATAACGCCATGCTGAAATCTGCTGTTAGACAGGCTGCTTCTGCGGTCTCTACTTCAGAGACTAGGCCGATCCTGACGGGAGTGTTTTTCGAGTGTAAGAATGAAGATCTGGTGCTATCGGCCACCGATGGTGTGCGTCTCGCTTCCCGTACCCTAACGGTAGAACAATCTGAGGCCGTTCATGTCCAAGGTGTTATCCCGGGAGTTAATCTCTACGAAGTATCCAAGATGCTGAAGGACGAGCAGGGGACGACCGTTATTGAAGTGGGGCCTAGCCAGATCCAATTTACGTCAAAAGAACTGCAGGTTCAGTCCGCTCTCCTTGAGGGAGTCTATCCTTCTGTAGAGAAGCTGATTCCACAGTCTTTTTTATCCGAATTGACGGTAAAGACGGTACCTCTATTGCAGGCAGTGGAGCGTGTGTCTGTCCTAGCTTCGGGGAGTATTATCAGATTGATTGTTTCTGCGAATAGTCTGGAGCTATTGTCGCAAACTGCGGAGATAGGGGATGTTCTGGATCATGTTGCTTTAGCGGAAAAGAACGGCGAGGATTTCAAGATCTCCTTGAATGCCACATACCTCCTCGATATTCTGCGTTGTATAGATTGCGAGTATGTCAGATTCAGGTTTACGGGAATTATGAGGCCGCTTGTTATTTTGCCAAAAGACCCTTCTGAATTTACGCTGTTTCTGATTACGCCAGTAAGGACTGCCAACTGATATAGACAGTATGTGCTGGAACCCTCCCATAACTTCCCCTATACTTGAAGAGAACAACTATTAATTTATCGAATGGAGTCTATGAATTCATGTCTACTTTACCAAACTGCCCGGAATGTAACTCGGAATACGCTTATGAGGATCGCGGAATGCTGGTCTGTCCAGAATGCGGCCATGAGTGGTCTCCGGGAGCAGAAGCCGAGCATGACAGCGAAGAAGTGAAGGTCATCAAGGATGCCAATGGAAATGTGCTCAGCGATGGCGATACCGTAACCGTAATTAAGGACCTTAAGGTGAAAGGAAGCTCCCTCGTTGTCAAAATAGGCACAAGAGTCAAGAACATTCGCCTGGTTGAAGGCGATCATGATATTGATTGCAAAATCGACGGCTTTGGTGCGATGAAGCTGAAATCGGAATTTGTGAAAAAAGTATAGCTTACGCTTGGCGGCAAGCATTCTGTTCATCGAGAACAGGGTGCTTTTTTCGAATAATCATCATAAAACCAGCAACCTTTCCAGGCAGTCCAGCCTGTCTCACAGACATGGGGTGCCCCTACGCGGAAGGGAATGCTGGTTTTTGTTGTGGATCTGGGGGGATACCTCAGCGGCTACTCAAACGGCATAACAGTTTAGCAGCATCTCACGAACAGCATCGTCTATCACGGTGTCGTTCTCAGGAGCAAGCCACTCTTCGCTGACAATGATATGGTTACACGAGCTACCCTTAAGATAACTATATATAATTTGGGCCTCATCAATCTCATACCTACTGACGGCTGCCGATCCTGTAAAGTTATGACCTCTGAAGACGTCCTTGATGATTGTTGTAATCTCTGCCTGCAGGCTGGCGTTCCTGAAATACTCTAATTCAAGCTTGGTTTGAAAAAGAATACGGTTGCCCTGCAGCAACAGCAGCTTGAGTATCTGGTCGTTAATGGGTTCAACCATGGCGATCCGCTGATTCGCTCCGGCAAATTCAATGACCTTCTCTTTCTGGAGGAGGGAGCGCACCGCCCCAATGTAATCACGGTATTTAGCCGCGACTTCGAAATTATAATTCTCTGCAGCTGCCGCCATCCGTTGTTCCATCCCTTCCAGAATCCGCAGATCTGTTCCGTCTAAGAGGGCCACGAAGTCGTCCATAATGCGGTTGTATATCGTCAGAGCTTCCCCGCCAGCGCACATTCCGATGCAGAGGCCCAGTGAGTGGTTGAGGCAGAGCGAAGCTTTTTTGGAGTGGGGATTGCTGCAGAGTATGCTGTAGCTTTCCAGGACTCCCTGTATCGCCCGTTCTACAGTGCTTCGGCTTGTGTAAGGGCCAAAAAACAATCGCCCATCGCTTCGTTCTGCACCGTCGCCGAGGTCAGGGGTGACTTCAATCCTCCGTCGTTGACCGTCGGTTCGAATCACAATGTAGGTGTAGGCGAGGGGATTTTTCATTTTTTTATTATAAGGCGGCTTAAGCTCCTTGATTAATGTGCATTCCAGCATAAAAGCTTCGAATTCGGTGTCCGTCAGTGTATAGTCCAGATCTCTAATGTTTTTGACGAGACGTTTGACCTTAGGCGAATGGGAGTTGGAGTCTTGAAAATAGGACTGCACCCGCCTCTTCAAAGCCTTGGCTTTGCCGACATAAATGATATTTCCCAGACTGTCTTTCATCAGATATACGCCGGGAGTCATAGGGAGGTTTTTTACCTTTTCAGTTAGATTCATATGTACCCCTCCGTGGCTTCAGATTCATCTGTAGCTCAATTATAGACTAGACAATGGGCCCAGGCATATAAAGAATGGGGACGAGAGCGAGATCTGTTGATCCTCATGTATAAGATGTTGCTCCCTTATCCATCCTAATCAGGAATAGCAGGAATGCCAGAAGGGAGACAATCTCATCCATGAATAATAGCAATGATACCAGTTGGAAAGAAGACAATGTGGTGACCCAGGCCCAGCGGTCGGTAAAGAAGCTGCATGATGCCGTATCCCAGGCCTTAAGTCATCCGAACGAACAGACGGTCGAACAGGCCGAGAATCGCCTGGAGCATACGGAACAAGCGGTCCACGAGGCACAGCGAGTATTTAATGGTCAAGGAGCAGAGTTAGCCGAGGAGTTACTTGCCGATGAGAAGGATCGCCTGTCTTCGCTGGATAATAAGAACCGCTGATAGCGGTTGTGCATCAAACTGAGCAGCCCTTTAATGCTGATTGCAGCAATGAGGGCTGTTTTTGCGAAAATAACTTCTATTTCAATTAATTTTTATTTAAAATAGTACAGAATGCGCTATAGAAATACCCACTAATCCGATGTATAATTAATGAAATACATACATAAGATGCTTACTTCATGGCTTTATAGTGTGGTTGCAGGCGTAAGATTATTATGAACACAGGGGAGATGAAGAAGATGGCAAAGGGGAAGACATTATCAATCAAGACGATTGTAGCGATCGGCATCGGTTCGGCGCTGTTCGTTATTCTGGGAAGGTTCGGTTCCATCCCAACGGGTATCCCGAATACCAGCATTGAGACCACTTATGCAATACTGGCGCTATTCGCGCTGCTATACGGGCCTACAGCAGGACTGCTGATCGGCTTGATCGGGCACACACTGAAGGATGCAATTTCTTACGGGTCGCCATGGTTCAGTTGGGTTATTGCTTCCGGTGTGGTCGGTCTTATTATTGGACTGATCGTACGCAATATTTCCATTCATGACGGGGAGTTCGGCAGAAAAGAAATCATTCGTTTCAATATTGCTCAGATTATTGCCAACGTTGTCGCCTGGTTACTTGTGGCTCCAGTCCTCGATATCCTTATTTACGCGGAACCAGCCAACAAGGTATTTACACAAGGGATAACAGCCGCTTTGTTTAACATTTTATCTGTAGCCGTAATCGGCACACTGCTTGCCATTGCTTACAGCAAGACAAGAACTAAAAAGGGAAGCTTGACCAAGCAGGCATAATCCCCTACAATCCAAACCAAAGGCCGGTGAGCATCACCGGCTTTTCCATTGCCATTTTAACTAATAATCCCCGTCTGCTACTTATATCAACACTGAGGAAGGTCATGTATGAATGTCGAATAAAGCGGTCATCGAATTTACGAATTTTAGCTTTCAATACAGGGCTCAGACCGAGCCCACATTGCAAGGGATCAACTTAACGATCTATGAAGGAGAGAAGGTATTGATTGTCGGTCCTTCCGGGTCTGGCAAAAGTACGCTAGCCCATGCGATCAACGGGCTGATTCCGTCCTCTTATCCAGGAGAGATCACTGGGTCATTGCGCATTCTGGGCTTGGACCATCAGGATTCAGGCATTGCTGGACTGTCAGAACGGGTTGGAACGGTGCTTCAGGACCCGGACGGCCAATTCGTTGGGCTTACAGTGGGTGAGGACATTGCCTTCAAGCTGGAGAATGAGGCCATTCCCCAGAGCGAGATGAAAGACAGCGTCGCCGCAGCCGCCAGAGCCGTGGATATCTACGACTATCTTGGAGCTTCACCCCAGGAATTATCGGGAGGGCAAAAGCAAAAGACGACGCTCGCCGGGGTACTGGTGGGCAATGTCGATATCCTGTTGTTCGATGAGCCGCTGGCCAGTCTCGATCCCTATACAGGGACCAAAACGATCGAATTAATAGACCGGGTACAGCAGGAGACCGGCAAAACGGTCATTATTATCGAGCACCGGCTGGAGGATGTTCTGCATCGGGCCGTTGACCGCATCATCGTCATTAATGATGGCCAAATTGCCGCAGACCTGCCCGCAGCCGAGCTGCTGAGTTCAGGTATGTTGCCGGAGGCGGGCATCCGCGAGCCGCTGTATTTGACGGCGCTGAAATACGCTGGATGCAGCATTACGCCGGATATTAAGCCCGAGCATATGGATACTCTAAAGCTTGAGGACTGTTCCGAAAAGCTGAGTGGCTGGTACCAGGCCAACGATGCGCAGCCGGAATACCCGGACTGCCCACCTGTATTGGAGCTGCGGGATCTTTCGTTCGGCTATGAGAAGCGCAAGCCGGTACTGCATGGACTATCCCTAACCATCGGCAAGGGCGAAATGGTCGCTATAGCCGGGAAGAATGGGGCAGGCAAGTCGACAGTATCGAAGCTGATCTGTGGCTTTTACCGTCCATCTTCGGGCATGATTCTGATGAACGGACGTGATATTGCTCCCGATACGATCAAAGAACGGGCTGGGCACATTGGCTTCGTGATGCAGAATCCCAATCATATGATCTCGAAGACGCTGCTCTTTGATGAGGTAGCCCTAGGGCTCAAGGTTCGTGGCATGGAGGAGGCGTTCATTCAGGAGCGTGTTCATGAGGTACTGCAGATCTGCGGTCTCTACCCGTTCCGCGCCTGGCCGATTTCGGCACTCAGCTATGGCCAGAAGAAGCGGGTTACTATCGCTTCTATTCTCGTTCTGCAACCGGAGGTCATTATTCTGGATGAACCTACCGCTGGGCAAGATTACCGGCATTATAATGAAATGATGGAATTTCTACTACAGCTGAGCCAGCAAGGCATGACAGTCATTATGATTACACATGACATGCACCTCATGCTGGAATATGCACAGCGGACGATTGTGCTTGCAGACGGAAGAAAGATCGCTGACGACCGCCCGGAATCTGTATTGTCCGATATGGAAGCTGTACGTAACGCCAATCTTAAGGAAACCTCGCTGTACACTTTGGGAGCGAAGGCCGGAATAGAGCAGCCTTCCGAGTTCGTCAGACGGTTCATTGCCTATGATCGGAGGGCGAGACACTGATGAAGGTCAAGATGCTGTCCTACACTGACTTGAACACACCGATTCACCGTTTGACCGGTGCGACCAAGCTGCTGTTCTTTGTGCTGTGGTCCGTCTCTGCGATGATAACTTATGATACGAGAGTTCTGGCTGTCATGCTGCTGTTCAGCTTGATTGCTTTCAAAATGTCACGGGTGCCGTTTCAGGAGTATGCATTTGTTCTATATTTTATCCTGATTTTTTTCGTGCTGAATCATCTGGCGATCTTTCTCTTCTCACCTCTGGAAGGTGTCTCGATCTATGGCACGCGGCATGATATTTTCCATATTGCCGGACGGTATACCGTCACTTGGGAGCAGTTGTTCTATCAATTGAATATTGCTTTGAAATACGCTGTGGTTATTCCGATGGCGCTGCTGTTCTTGCTGACGACAGATCCTAGTGAGTTTGCCGCATCATTGAACCGGATTGGCGTGAATTACCGGATTGCTTATTCCGTCTCGCTGGCGCTGCGTTATATTCCCGACATCCAGCGTGATTATGAGAATATCTCCTTCTCTGCCCAAGCCAGGGGAATTGATACTTCACGCAAGGAAAAGCTGCCTACTCGGCTGAAAAATATCGTATCCATCCTGTTCCCGCTGATTCTAACCAGTGTGGAGCGGATAGACAAGATAAGCACAGCTATGGAGCTGCGCGGTTTTGGTCGAGGCAGCAAACGCACCTGGTATAGCTTGCGTCCGTTCACTAAGAGCGACTACATCGCTTTGGCGCTGATTATCCTCATTGCGGCAGCGTCGGCTGTGATTACGTTCTCTGACGGCTCACGGTTTTATAATATTTTTGTGTAATAATTACCTGATTTTATGAAACTGGACAGAGGGCTGTCTACTTTGACTCTGTATAATTAGCTACAAATACAGAGAAAAGAGGACACAGCCTATGCATACCGAGATTGTTCATAGACCAGAGATGATCCTGACAGGAATAAGCGCACGGACGACCAATGCCGAGGAAGCCGGGCCAAACGGCGTGATTCCGGGACTGTGGGAACAATTCTCCCAAGCTAATCTTGCGGAGGCCACAGGTGCAGCTAACCCTCATCTGACCTATGGGCTGTATACGGATTATGAAAGTGACTTCACAGGTGCTTACACGATTCTTATTGGTCATGAGCACGGAAGCGCCGAGATCCATAAGGAGAGCGGAATTGCCCATGCTATCGTTCCGGGGAGCAGCTATATGGTGTTCACGACTGCAAAAGGGCCGATGGAAGAAGTGGTCCCGCAGGCTTGGGCGGAGATCTGGCAGTATTTCAAGGATTCACCGGAGAAGCGTACGTATACCGGTGACTTTGAAAAGTATGATGCACGCAAGTTTGACTCGGAGGGTGTAGAAGTACAGATTTATATCGCTATAAAATAGAAAAAAACTGCCGGGATTCCCGGCAGCCTAAGGCAGACCTGCGGGTCTGCCTTTTCTTATATAATTCAGCGGTCATATTCTCTTTCCCGCTGCTGCGTGTCCGGCGTCTTACGCTCCGGACCACTCTTGATCGCCCGACAAATATTTCTCGGTCAGGACGGACAACAGGTGTATGCCGACTTCATTCTCTCCACCTTCAGGGATAATGAGATCTGCGTATTTCTTGGAAGGCTCGATAAAAGCTTCGTGCATCGGCTTCACTGTAGTCAGATATTGTTGGTGAATCGACTGGATGGTCCGGCCGCGCTCTTCGATATCGCGAAGTACGCGGCGCAGAATACGTACATCGGGATCGGTATCGACGAAGACTTTGATATCCAGCATGTCCCGCAAATGCTCGTCCGACAACACGTGCAACCCTTCGATGATAACGATGTTGTTCGGCAACAGTTCTTCCGTCTCCGTTGTGGAACGTGCATGAACCGTAAAATCGTATACTGGAGCCTGGGCCGCGAGCCCTTGCTTCAGCTCTTTAAGATGCGCAATCATCAGCTCATTGTCAAAGGCGAATGGATGATCATAGTTGATCAGCGCCCGCTCTTCCATATTGAGATGCGAATGGTCTTTATAGTAATTATCTTGAGATATGAATGTTACTTTGCCCGTCCCAAGCCGGTCTATGACGGAACGAGCCACCGTGGTTTTACCCGATCCGGTGCCGCCGGCGATACCAATAATAAGCATGGCGATTTAATATCCTCCCTAACCATTGCCGTTGCAATTCCAATATTGTAGCACAGCGACAACATTTTTTCATCACGATACGACAAATGAAAACTGGCATTTTTTAAAATACGGCAATATTGAGAAATCGGCCATGCGGAAGGCTGTCACGCAAGTGATTTTTGCATGAAATATAGGGCATTTATTGAAAATAGGTATAAGGGTGATTCCAGCTTGGGTCACAGAAACAGGGTTGCCGGGCGACTGCGCATGGCTGCAATGAGGATAAGCAGGCTAGGGTACTGTGCAAAAGATGTGGACGGCAGGGGATAGATGTTATACTTTGATCAAAGAAATGAGGCGGATAGCCGTAGATCGGGGAGTGGGCAGCATGGAGAACAGTAGTGTGGAAGAACTGAAGACGCAAGCAGAGCTTTTCCTCAGGGTGTGTCATCAAGAATTGGGATCATCTGAAGCGGAGCTGGAGAAGCGTATCCTGGAGGTGCAGGAAGAGATTCGGGCCACTGGCACCTACCGGCATACCGGAGAAGAACTGGCGCATGGAGCGCGTATGGCTTGGCGGAATAACAGCCGCTGTATCGGCCGTCTGTTCTGGCATACGATGGAGGTCATTGACGCCCGTCTGGCAGAGACGGAGGACCAGATTGCAGAAGCGCTGCTTCGGCACATCGAAAGAGCTGGCAACGGAGGCCGCATCCGCTCTGTGATCACTATATTCCGCAGCGGAGAGGAACCGGACAGTCGAATTCGCGTCTGGAATCATCAACTGATCCGTTATGCCGGTTATCCGGCGGAGACACCGGGTGGTGAGCGTTTCGGTGATCCCGCTTCCGATGCTTTTACCGCGGTATGTCGCTCTCTGGGCTGGCAGGGGACAGGCGGTGACTTTGATATTCTGCCGCTGGTGGTCTCGATTGGAGAAGGCAAGCCCCGCTGGTATCCTATTCCAAAGTCTCTCATTAAGGAAGTGCCGCTTACTCATCCCGAGATTGAACGCTTCCCGGAGCTTGGGCTGCGCTGGTATTCGGTACCTATTATCTCGGACATGCAGCTTGAGATCGGCGGTATCCGGTACACGGCGGCTCCTTTTAACGGATGGTATATGGAGACCGAGATCGGCTCCCGTAATCTTGGGGATACTGGAAGGTACAATCGCCTGCCGGCAGTCGCCGATCTGATGGGGCTGGACCGCTCTACGAACACCTCGCTCTGGAAAGACCGGGCCATGCTGGAATTGAACCGTGCGGTGTTACATTCGTTCAAGCAAGCGGGTGTCAGCATCGTGGACCATCATACGGCGGCTGACCAGTTCGTCAGGTTCCAGCAGCAGGAACAGGAAGTGGGCCGTGAGGTCTCCGGCCGCTGGAACTGGCTGATTCCGCCGATGTCGCCTTCGACTACCCCGATCTGGCATGACAGTACCTTGAAGGAGCTGGACCTACGTCCGCGCTTCCGGTATCAAAAGGCCGCTTATGCTGGTTGGTTGGATGGGACTGGACAGGACCAAGATAAGTCTGATAAGACAGAGGCCGAAGACAATGGGGCGGAGCTGGTGTGTCCTTTTCATCATAAGCTTTGAGCTTTCTTACGAGAAAGGCATTACAGAGACGATTCAAGCCATCAAGCGCCGCCAGGCTAAGACAAAGCCCAAGTCCTGAATCCGCTGCTGATCTGCTGAAGTTAGAAATGGTGTTGCGTGATGAACTGTGATAAGATTTAGGTCTATATAGACAGAGGAAGTGAATCTTACCCATGATCAAAATCACCATTCCGACACCGGAAGTTACCATTACCAAACAGGACAACCCTGTACTTAGCAACATCTACGGATTTACTGATTTCCACTTGATCACTCGTGAGCACGGCGGAATTTTTATGTTCTACAATGACAGGGATGAGCTGTTGTTTGTAGGCAAAGCCAGAAAGCTTAGACCGAGAATCAAGAAGCATTTTGAAGACACTGTATCGCCAATCAAGCAGCATCGTGATGAAGTTACCAAGATTGAAGTATGCCTCGTGGAAGATGCGGTGGACAGAGAGATCTATGAGACGTACATCATCAATACCGGAAAAGCCAAATACAATGTAGATAAAGTGTTCTACAAATAATAGGATTTAAACAAAGTAAACGTCAGTCCTTGGGCAGGCGTTTATTTTTTGCGGACCCACGCACTGAAATTGCGGCATCTACGGATTTGCATCAAGCCAGCTTCTGTTATCCTGTCGTTAGCCGATGGATTCACTACGACTGACCTAACACCTGCCGGCAATGAGCCAGCGCACCGTTGAATAAATGAAAAAGAGCTCAGCCACCCCAACTAACGGCATTTTTGTACCTTATATTTGTTAAATATAGAAAAATAACTGGTATAAGGGCATTATTGTATCTTATTTTTGGGAAAAGAACGCTAAAAGGGCCATTTTGGAAGATTTAAGGTACAATATTGCCTTTAATTCAAATAAACCCTTAGCTGCAGATGATTTAGGGTACAAAAATGCTGTTAATTACACTTCAGAGCATCATTATTATGATCTCTCTTTTTTCCAGGCTTTGTTTGTTACTTTAATGAGTTCTAGATAAAAGGAATAGCGGAGCGGGAGATTATGCAGACAGTGGCTCGCCCAGGAAACGTAGCCGCTGCTCTGAAAAACGCACGAATGGGGCTTCACCCAGACAACCGCGACCCGCTCTCCGTAAAGCGCCCTGCCCCCGCGGCGCTAACCGCCCCCCGCATAGCGACCCGCCTTCCGCGCCGCGAATTGCCCCCCTCGCCGCCAACCTCTTGCCCCTATCTCTATACCCGGGAGCGGGTATGGACGCTTTTGTCCAGATTGTTAATAAGCTCTTCTTGTATACCGTGTCCGGTTACTCGGCTGATGGCATAGAGCACAGATCCGGTGACGGGCGTGAAGCGGGGCTCCACGATCGTGTACATTTGGTTGCTGGCTTGCATCAAGAGAGCCGAGAGCTTTTCTGTGAAATAGCTGCTGTTAATGACGCTTCCAATGAATGAGACGAGTACGGTCTCTCCCGCTACAAAAGGTGCAACCAGTTCGATCCCCATTTTAAGCTGATAGATAGCCCGGTCTGAGACCCGTCTTGCCAGGGAACTTCCCTTGAAGGCCGCTTCGGTGATAAAGGGGGCGAACTGTTCGAACTTGCGGTCCCGGTTCCGGCGGTCCTGAGTGAATCCGCTTTGACCAAGCTGCCACAGGTCCTGAACCGTGCCTGCGTCCCAGTGACGGAGCATGTCCCGGGTCAGCTGCTGATCTGTTCCGTCCGCATGCCCTGCCAGCACTTCATATACAGCATCATAAGCCAGGAAGCGGGCTCCGCTGCGCGTATAATGGTGAAAATCATAATTCCGAAGATATTCACCGTCTTCCTTCAAGGCCATAATGATGGAGCCTGTGCCGGAAAGGGCAACGATGCCGGGCTTCGTTAGAAGAGCGCCGTAATGTGCAGCGACCGCATCATTGTAATGCCATTTAGGGCAGTCCAGTCCCTCCACTGCAGTTAGCGCTTTAACCCATTCCAGATCCTCTTCCGAATCGTATCCAGCAATGCCGGCCGCAAGTCCTCTCACATCGCCCAGTGTCCTGCCTGCTACTTGCAAAGCCTCTTGTATCCCTTGTTTTACGTTGTGTGTGGCCTGCAAATCTTTATGTACCCAAGCTGCCCCGCTCTCGACATAAGAGAGAATACGTCCATCCAGGCTACTAACCATTACACGAGTATGGGTGCCTCCACCATCTACTCCGATAACTACTTCCTGATTCTCAAGCATAGGAGCCCTCCTTGGCTATATTCACAACCATTATAGGGGGAAGCGACAGACGATGAAAGGGCCTGAATCTGAAACGATGAATGAAATAGACGGGTTAGTTCACACTAGACACGATGTTGAATTCCCAGTTTAAAGGAGAAGGTATTTCATGAGTAGATGGTTAAAGCTAATATTGCTGTGCGCATTCGTTACAATCAGCGTGAACCCGCCATCGGCTCAAGCGGCAGAGAGTGCGTCTGCTCGTGCGGGGAAGCAATGTGTGAGCCCAGCGAAGGTCAAGCTCAAAGAGGATCTCAGAAAGCTGTGGACCGATCACGTCCTCTGGACAAGAAGCTATATTGTCAGCGCTTTGGCAGGCCTTGAAGACAAGGACGAGACACTGAAGAGATTGCTGAAGAACCAGCAGGATCTCGGAGATGCCTTCAAGCCGTTTTATGGAGAGGCTGCAGGCAATAAGCTGGCTGAGCTGCTGAAGGATCATATCCTGCTAGCCGGCAAGGTTCTTGATGCTGCGAAAGCTGGAAATAAGACCGATCTGGACAAATACAATAAAGAGTGGCACCAAAATGCCGACGAGATCGCCAAATTCCTCAGCAGCCTTAATCCCAATTGGTCAGAAAAGGAGCTGAAGGAGATATTGTACACCCATCTACAATATGTTACGGAAGAGGTGGTCACAAGGCTCGGCAAGAAATGGGGCGCCGATATTGCTGTTTTCGACAAAAATTTAAACCATATGCTCATGCTGTCAGATATCCTCAGCGAGGGTATCGTCAAGCAATTTTCGAAGCAGTTTGAATGAATAAGATCCACATCTAGGCACCCGTAAGGGTGCTTTTTTATAGGGAACATGGCCTAGAAAAAGGCGTTTAGATCCTTCGCTTTGCAAAATAGGTCTTTAGTAACAAATAACAAAGTTAGATATAAAGGCTCACTAATCACCTGATCAATTAAACTATAATAGACTCGTAAAGGGTCGACATATTTTGACATTTATAATTGAGGTGATTGGAATAGATGATTTCTCCCTTTTTTAAAAAGAAAGAATCAGCCGATAAGCAGCAGAGGCCAGATATGGTTCAAAAGATGCAAATTGCCGAAGAATCTGAAATCGAAACAGAGATCGTGGATGTCGTAGAGCAGCCAGTGGGTATGATTTCGACAGGTAAAGCGCAGCTTGATAAAAAATCGCTTGATTTGATCTTTGCCGTAGAGCAGATGATTCAGGCCAGACAGCATGCCGAGACGAACATTCATGAGCTTCAGGATCGCCTTACACATACGAACGGGCATGTAGAGCGACTCAACCGGGACATTAAGAATCTTAGCAAGGTCATCGAAGAAAGAGAAAAGAACGTTATGGAGCTTGAGAAGAAGCTGATCGAAAAGAATCTGAAGGTTGATCAGGTGCTGGAAGATTACCGGGAGCTTCAGGCGTCCCTGTCTACCGAAATCGACGAGCTCAAGAATAACATTGACCTGGAGCAACAGAAATATGTGAATCTAGTGCAGAAGCACAATGAAGCACATGCGGAAAAACTCAAGAAAATGAATGAGCTGGAAGAGAAGATGGGACGTCTGGAAACCGAGAATGCTCATCTGAAACAGAAATACGACACCGTGCGGCAAGAAAAAACCTACCTCTCAAATATGATCAGCGACTTTACCAACCGTATGTCGATACCTTTTGGTAACACGAGTAACGAGCGCAAAGAAGGAAACGGGGACGCATAGACGCTATGTCTGTAAGTGAAACCAGTAGCACGGTAATGATAGAGCTATTGTCGCTTGGTCAGGGACCAAACGGTTATGAGATTGAGGTAGGCTTAACGGACGGTAACGGGTATCATACACGTATTCTTGAACTGGATGAATATACATATAGCCAATTGAATGCACTGGGGCCCTTTGACTCGGACAGAGTGAGATTATCACTGTACCCCAAATGGGACCCATTTCGGAATATATATTTCAGTACGCTCATCAGAATGAAGTCTACCTTCAATGAGACGCTTTATTTTGCTTGTTCCCAGTATTATGTGTCACAGCTGAATCAATTGAGAGCAATAGAACGTATTGACCAAGCGGAGGAGACGGTGCCTGAGCTTCTGCAGATGCCATTCCAAAGAGAACGGATAAGCAGTGTTGCTGATTATGTAAAATCGCGAGCTAAATCGCTCGTGAAGCGGCGTATAGGCCCTGTTGTACTACTCGCCTTAGTGTGTATTCTATTGCTGTTGTCCCCCTTACGCGAAGACCGAGCGCTATCGGTCAAGAATGAAGAGGCACTCGAGCACTCTGAAATTACAGAGCAGCCGAAGGCCAGCTTTCCTGTGCCTGCTCTTCCTGATCCAAACAATGCCTCCAACAATGCTCCACTCCCTCCCTCTACAGAACCTGAAGTTCCTCCGCAAGCGTCCCAGAAACCCCAGAAACAGGCTCTGCCAATTGAAGAGGTTGTCATAGACAAGGGCAAGTATACCTCTAAACTGCCCAAGGGATACGTTGCGTTGTCCTTTGACGACGGGCCATCCAAGTATACCCAGGAGATCGTGGATATTCTGGTGGAGCATGGTGTGGCAGCGACCTTTCTGTTTATAGGGAAAAATGTGGTGCATCATCCCGATGAGGCTAGATATGCCTTGGCCAAGGGGATGACAATTGGCAATCATTCCTGGGACCATAGCAAGCTGACGGCGAACAGCGAAGCCGTGAATAAGGCGAACCTGATGAAGGCTAATCAAGCGCTGCAAAAGATTACAGGTGCGCCGATTTCCCTCTTCCGTCCGCCTTATGGAGCCATAGATGCCAAGGTATCCCGTAAGGTGACGGAGCAGCAGATGAAGGTTCTCATGTGGAATCGAGACACGGAGGATTGGCGGAAGAAGGCACCGGAAGACCTGATTCAGTATTTCCATAACGTTGATCCCTCTGGGGCGATCTTCCTCCTGCATGAGAAGAAAATAACGGTGGAAGCTTTGCCTGAAATTATCGAGTACCTGATAGCGAAGGATCTGAAATTTGTTATATTCAAGTAGCAAAAGTTAAGAAGCGTATCCGTGAATTTTCCGGATACGCTTCTTAGCATTAAAACAATGGATTCTTCAGGAACACGATAGGGCTAAAATTGTAAGGCAGCAGCGGTATCCACCTGCTCTATTGCCGCAGGATCGGCTGCCAGCAGCTGGTCATAAACGGTTTGGTCGAGATCTGCGTTCGACCTTTTCAGGGCGGCGAGATACCAGCGAGCCATTTCACGATTTGTAGCGTCACTGTAATCTTCGGTCAGACCTGATTTGAAAGTAGCGGCTGCGTCTTGCAGCTTCCCGGTAATCATTTTCATTTTGCCGACATTCAGCGTAATAGCAGGAGGAATAGCTAGCTGTTTCCCCTGAAGCTCTTCAGGCGAAAGTGTCTTCTGGTATTCCAGATCGGCAACAATTTGGCTGTATGCTTGAAGTCCGACGCTTAAATTGGCCTCCATATTGTCTTCATCTTCCCTCTTGAATGCAGCTAGTTCCAACTCATAGGCACGGCTGATTAGTGTGTCGTACCAATCCATTTCCCAGAGATTGCTGCTGGATAAGAGATCGGCGTAAGCCTCATTGAATCCAAGCTCTAGTGTGGCTTCTGCTTTTTCCGGTTCACCGGTCAACAACTGCATTTTACCTACATTCAATGCAATGGTCGGTGTGACAGAGTATGGACGTCCTTGCAATTGCTCCGGAGGTAATGTCTTCAAATACTCTACGCCAGCGAGCACCTTAGCATAGGCTTCAAGGCCGGTGTTGAAGTATGCTTGTTTTCTAGCGTCGTCCTTCAGGGTATTGGCCTCAGCCCCCATGGCGAAAGAGCGACTGATTAATGTATCAATCCATTTAATATCCCAGACGAAATCTTTAGCATGATCACGATACACGCCTAGGGCTAGATCACCTTGACCTTTGAGGTCATAGTAAGCGGCCAATTGGGTCAGTAGCTGCTTGTTGTAAGGCTCGTTCTTGAGCGCTCTCATAACTAATTGATAGGACTCGTCAAGGAACTGCTCGTTCAAAGTCTGATTAAATACCTGCTGATCGAGAGAAGAGAGATATAATGTCGCTTCAGGGTGACCCGGGCGCTGATTCAGTACCTTAATGAACGGTTCCTTGATTTCTTCGTACATCTGGCTGACACGAAGCAGCTGTTTACCTTTGGCAAGCGCATTGGTTGAACTGATATAACCGACCAGGATGAACAGCAGAATTAATGAGCCTGCTCCGAGCACGGAGAAATACCCCCAGCGCAGCCATTGCTTATTCCAGTTTCGCTTTAGCGGCTTGCTGTCCATCGCTACGGCCATTCCAGCCAAGCCGATGAAGACCAATATGCCCATAAAGGCATAGCTTAAATTGAAGTCGAGCAGACTGTGAAGCAGGATAGACAGTGCAATAATGAGATAGAAGAAGCCATTGGTGAATTCGTCTTTTTCTCTTTTTACATAGCCCAGAATGTATTTATAGAAAATATAAAGAATAAAGCCCATGAAAATGATAAATCCCAGAATGCCAACCTCTATCAGATACTGCAGGAAAAAGTTATGTACCTGGAAGCTGATATAGGGGTTGTTCTGGTAATGTTCATATAGAGCGGCCCAGCCTCCCCCTCCGGCACCGAGCACCGGATAATCCTTCATAACCTTTACTGCATCCTTATAAAAGGTAATCCGTTCAAGCACACTATGCTGATTAAAATTAATATTCTCAAGCCGCGTCTCCATATTGGCCGGCAGAATATGCTTCATGCTGGTGCTGATAAACAGGAAGGCGATGACTCCGACTAACAGTACGGATCCCAGTGGAATCCACAGTCCAGACCATCTGCGTGAATCCAGTCTGCGTAGCTTATCTCCTAACCGGGGTGCGACATGACGCTGAATTAGCCAGCTTAACGCGGTAGAGACCAGGGAGCCTCCCAGGAGATATCCCCATCCCTTTAGAGCGGCGGAAGAGGTGTATACCTCATTTAGTGCAATACCTGCGCTTGTGACAGGTGCAGCAATAATTAGTGAGATGATACCGGCGATGCCAAGATGTACGATCCATAGGATCTGCTGCAAAGGCTTCAGGAACAGGAGCAGCAGGATGAAAACAACCGGCAGCATGACCAGTCCACCGCGTGATAGCGTTAGCAGGATGGACACGATGATGGGGACCAGCATAAATCCGTGAGCCAGCCTAGCATATCTCTTTCGGGTACGAATCAGGGCGAATAAGGCCACGAAGAGGAAGGCCATCAGGAAGGCTGCATATGTATTGGCGTATTGAAAAATGGAAGTCAGTCGCAAGCCGTTGGAGTCGATCATTACCGCATCGTTATATTTTCCTTCGTATACAGTTCCAGAGAACCAGCCAACCAGAGAGCCGGCCAGTTTCCAGCTTCCCAGCCAGTTCAGTAGTCCGAAGGCTACGATAAAATAAGCGATAGCAAGCAGGCTATGCTGGAGAATAATGTTTATCCTTACTTGCTTCAGCAGGTAGACTGAAATTATGAATATCGCTGCAAACATGCTCTGGATGAACATCATATTCATAGCTGTATAATTGGACACGGCAACGAATAAGGACAGGTTGTATGTAACCGGCAGCAGCACAGCAGCCAAAGGGATGAGATCACGCTGCTCGGTTATTTTGAATTTGGCAGCATCCAGAGCGATCCAGCCCAGCAGCATCAAGAGGCTTATTAAGGCAGCTATATACAGAGGTTTCTCAAAATCCGCCCTAAGCCCATTAAATAAACCGATTTGAAAAGGGGTCCAGACTAAGAATAGGATAAATGCAACAACCAGGGCCCATATCGGGCTTGCAATCTTTACAGAGCTTTTAAGCTTCACTGCATTTTTACCGTACACAGGATTTGGCACGTAAACAATCTCCTTTTCTTGTAGATATTACAATACTTTATCATACTTATATTTACATAGTCTTCTAATAAATGTTTTTTTGTGTAATTCTAATAAGTTCGCAGGCTTTTGTTTACTACCCTTGTTTTAATAAAAAAAATTTGAGACAATAAATAGGCATTGTTAGCCTGGCTGGAACACGCTAGAATAGACTGGACTTTATGTGTTGAAAAGAGGATAACCAATGAATAAAGAATCCATTTATGGATTGACTTTTGAACAACTGACGTCATGGCTGCTGGAACATGGGCATAAGAAATTCCGGGCCACCCAGGTGTGGGAATGGCTGTACCGGAAACGGGTCACAGACTTCGCCGAGATGACGGATGTAAATACAGACTGTATCGCCCTGCTGGCTGACCACTTCGTGATTCGTACGATGGAAGAGCATGTGAAGCAGGAATCTACAGATGGCACGATCAAGTTCTTGTTCCGTTTGAAGGATGGCAACCTGATTGAGACTGTACTCATGCGGCAAAAATATGGCTTGTCTGTCTGTGTAACCACACAGGTGGGCTGCAATATTGGTTGTAGTTTCTGTGCCAGCGGACTATTGGCCAAGAGCCGGGACCTCTCAGCTGGAGAAATTGTAGAGCAAATCATGAAGGTGCAACTCGATCTCGACAGTAAAGGAAAAGGCGAGCGAGTAAGCCATGTGGTCGTGATGGGGATTGGTGAGCCGTTCGATAACTTTAAGAACATGGTCGACTTCCTTGGAGTCATCAAGGATCATAAGGGCTTGGCGATTGCCGGAAAAGGCATCACAGTATCGACAAGTGGTCTGGCCGATAAGATCAGAGAATTCGCCGACGCCAATCTTCAGGTGAACCTTGCTGTGTCTTTGCATGCGCCTAACAATGAGCTACGGACACGGATTATGAAGATTAACCGCGCCATTCCGTTGGAGAAATTGATGCCTGCCATCGATTATTATCTGGAGAAGACCAATCGGAGACTTACGCTGGAGTACATTCTGTTAAAGGATGTGAATGACCAGCGGGAGCAAGCGCTGGAGCTGACGGAACTGATCGGGGATCGGAGACAGCTCGTCAACGTGAACTTGATCCCGTACAATCCGGTGGATGAGCATGGCCAGTATCAGAGACCTGAGCGGGAAACGGTGCGCGCGTTTTTTGATACACTCAAGAAACAGGGCGTTAGCGTCAGCACCCGTCTGGAGCACGGAACCGATATTGATGCTGCTTGCGGTCAGCTGCGCAGTAAGCAGATCAAGAAGACTAAAGAAGGCAAGTCTGCACAGGATACAGTTGCGGCTGGCTAAGCATGATATTGCGGGCGTCCCTTCGGGGACGTCTTTTATTATGCCTAAACACAGATGCTGTCTGTGCTCAAGAAGACATCAGAACTTATGGATACTCAACCCCGTTTGCCGCCCAGCGGATGTTAGGTTATGATACAGGTAAGCGGCAGTTACGAGGAAAAGAGGCTGATGGAGCAGTGTTAACAGTTAAAAGCTACATAGTGGAACATATCAAGGACCCGTTCGGAATTATTTCCGGCAAACGATATGAGTTTATGGTTCATCTGGATATTGACGAGGACGATGAGTTGTATGTGGACGGCGGCGTTACCGCACGGACCATTGTGAAGGTCGAAGATGATGTTACCAGTATCGTGACCTATGATCTGCTGGGGACGACAACTCACCAGATTCTGGAGTTCGACCTGGAAGAAGATGAGGAAGCAGAGCTGCTGCAGTTCTGCAAAGACAACTTGCCGGAAGCATAAGGCATAACGACAAGACAATCACAAGAGCGCCCCGGGCAGGATGCCCGGGGCGCTTTAACGTCATCAGGACTTAGAGGCAGTCGCTGACATAATGATGAATTTGCCGGTTCCACCAGGGCCAGTCATGGTCGACATCTGTGCCCCAATAGTCGATACGTGCCGGGATCTCCTTGCGTTCCAGCAGATCCTGTAGCAGGTGTGTCTCTTCCAGCATCTCGTCTTCATAAGCACCCTGGCCGCAGCAAATGATGATGCTGCTGTGCCTGTACTGGTTCAGGTAATAGTCATCGTGCAGTTGGGGCAGATAGTCCAGTGGTGAGTTGAAATAGACAGATTCACTTACATAATCCCCAAAGAAATATCTTGTAGAGTAAACCCCGCTAAGGGCAATCAAGGTATCGAAATATTGCGGATAACGGAAGAAGAAGTTGCCGCTGTAATAAGCGCCCATGGAGCAGCCGGAGATCAGGATGCGCTGCTCGTCACCGCCGTTATTCCATTTGCTCTGCTGAAGGATACCAGGTACTAGCTCTTGAGTAATGTACTTATCGTATTGCTCATGTCTGGCGACCCTGTCTTCAATATTCCAGTGCGTAGAGAAAAAGGTCTCCTCATCAATGCTGTCGCAGGCCCAAATCTGCAATTTTCCGGCATCGATAAATTCCCGGAGCGTGTTCACCATGCCAGAGTCTTCATATTGATAGAATCTGCCCAGCGAGGTGGGGAATACCAGCATCGGCTTGCCGGTATGGCCATAGATTTTATACTCCATATCACGGTTCAGAAAATGACTGTACTCTTTATGATAGCTTATCCTCATCCTCACACTCCCTGTTCTTCTTGTTGGATATAGCGGACAATCTGTCTGATCTTATCCAGATCTTCTGCACGGAATTGATAGGCGCTGTTCCCTGAGGCCCTGCTAAATACCTCCTCGATCACATTGAAATGGACGATATTTGCGCCAAAGGTGGCCAGAATATCTTCATGGCTATAAGTATAGGTTTTGTGATTTTTACGGCTGGCATAACCGGTGTAGTATTTGCCTTCGTAGGGACCACCAACCTCGTTATGGACAATCATGGAGGCCCATTCCTTGTATACATCGATATCATGAGTGTAGTTGATAGCATCCGTCATCCAGGCTCCGGGCGGCCGCATGTTGACCTCCAACGCAATGATCCGGCCATCCTTGTTCGATTTGAACAACTCAATATGGAAGAAGCGTTCGCGAATATCGAAAGCCTTCAGAATACTCTTGCCTGCCTGCTCCACATCCGGACTGATGTACTTGAGGCAGAAGTAGAAGAGATGATCATCATTGTTGACGACGTCCATGACACTTTGCTCAAAACGGTGGCTAGTCGCAAAACGCACGGTCCCATTAATATCGACCAGTCCGTCATAGGTGAGGATGATGCCGTCGATGAATTCCTCGATGATAAAAGCCACGTCCCCGGGCTTAGTTGCAAAAAATTCGTTCAGTTCTTCTTCATTGCTGATCTTGTAAGTCATGCTGGCTCCTGAACCAAGGTCAGGCTTAACGACCAGAGGGAAATCGACGGTCTGAAGGAAGGGATCAATGTCAGCATGGGTGGTTCCTGTAGAGAACTGCACGGTACTTACACCGCTTTTATGAAAAAACTCTTTCATCTTGGACTTTTGCTTTAGGTTATACACAAAATCCGTTTTGGTGCCATAGATATTGAAATCGGTTCGAATGCGGGCGTCCTGTTCCAGCCAGTATTCGTTCAGGGATTCGAAGCGGTCGATTTTGCCGTATTTATGGGTGAAGTACCCTACGGCCCGCAGAATCTCATCATAATTCTCCAGATCCCTTACCTTGTAATACTCTGTAAGCGAGGTTGTCAGCTTGTCCTCCAAGTGGGCATACTCGACATCGCCAATCCCTAACACAGTTGCTCCCTGTTCATGTAGATGGTAACAAAACTCTGTGCTGTTCTTCGGGAAGTGAGGGGAGAAAAATACAAAATTCATGATAACAACCCCTTTAGCTTAAAAGTATTAATTCCGAGTTGAATTGTATGATTTAGATTCAATCTACCAGCTTCGTCCTGATCCGTCAATGCTCATTCACCGGTATTCTTGCTCTTGCTTTGCTATTGCAGCACGATCTTATAATCCTTGGCCAAGTACTGATGGATTATCTTGAAATCGGCCGGTGTCAGGTCAACCAGCCGCTTATTCTTTTCTCGTCCTAAAATAATCCCAATCGTTTGTGCGGCAAGCGCTGTGGTTGGCATAATTCTGGCGCTGCCGTATGCCTTGATGGCAGCACCGACATTTTTTCCAGTTACCAGCACATTATCATAGGATTTCAGCTCGAACGAACGCAGCGGGAGGCCGTAACGATCCGGCTTGCCGAAGCCGATGCCGGTTGGAATGGCCCGCGTACCTTGCAGATCTATCGAATAGCCGCCGATGCTGACATTATCCCAGAACATCTTGCTGTCCATGAGATCAGGGTAGTCCAGAACATATTTCGTCTCGAACCGGTTATAGTCGCGGATGTACAGATAGTCAGGGAAGCCGTTCAGCTCCGCCTTGGCGAAACCAGGGATATTGGCCCGCAGGAAACTCAAGATGTGCGGCGCTTCAGCACGGCCTTTGGCTACCGCACCCTGTACAGAGATGGGGTCAGCAGGATCGACATCATAAATGAGCAGAGCGTTGATGATGGCCTGGCCATCCTTCTGATAGGTTACGTTCAGCCCGCGCAGCTTCAATAGCGTAGTTAGTGCCTTGTACTGGCTGGTAATGTTGCTGAAGCCGGTGGCAAATTGCCAGTCTACATAGGTGTTAGGACCATATTTTTTGGCCACGTTGGTTAATGGATAGTCTTTCAAAACAGCCTGGTGCAGCTTGCCCCAATCCACATTCTTAAAGTTCAGCATATAAGTAGCTGCCATGTAATCCGGCTTTTTGCCGTTGTACAGGGTTTCCATTCCGGGGATACGCTTGCCAGCAAGCTTACCGGATAGGGCATTGAAGTCTGTATTTTCCACCCAGTATCTGGAGGTGACGTTAGTTTTGGAACCGTCCTTGAGACGGTAAGTCAGGGATTGCAGGGACTTATCCTTGGCACCACTCAAGGTGGACACGGAATCAATGGTGATGCCGCTCTTCAGCGGAATGCCTTGGAGTAATTTCTCATAATAGAGCTCGAAATCGGCAGCCTTGCGGATCTTGCCTTTCTTGTAGTCATTGAAGAGGTTCTTGATCTCGCCTTGAACCAGGTTCTTCTTGCTGTTGTCGTTCACATCATCCAGGAAAAACATCTGACCCTGAATTAATTCGCCGCCCGGACGATTGCGCGGGTCTAGAATCAGTACGTTCAATCCCTGATTCCGCGCCTCTCTGGCCAGCAGGACGCCCTGAATTTCGCTTCCAATCACAACGACATCATACTGGGCAGATCCTGAACTGGATGCTGAAGCGACCTGGGTCGTTGAGGAGAGAGGAATAGGGGTGAGCAGCGACAGAATAAGTGTAATAAGCAGCCATCCATAAGTCTTCTTGAGCTTGCTTTTAGTCGGTTTGAGATTCACATGCCATACTCCTTACTGTAGTTATTTTAGAGGCATATTCCTGGAAACGTGGAACATTCATGCGACTATGGTACAGTAAGTTTATACTTTCCAGCAGACGGAAAGTTCTTGCAAAGATTTTAAATCGTAGATTATCGTCTGGTTTCGCGTTTTCTTTTCGCAAGTTTGGCCAATATAGGTTACACTACAGTAAAGGAAAGCCAAATAGGAGTTGTAGAATATGTCCAATGAAGAGGTATTGTTAACCAAAGAAGGGTTGGCCAAGCTGGAAGATGAGCTCAGAGACCTGAAGACCGTCAAGCGGAAGGAACTGGCCGCACGTCTGAAGCTGGCAATCAGCTATGGGGACTTGAAGGAGAACAGCGAATACCACTCTGCGAAGGAAGACCAGTCGTTCATGGAGACTCGGATCATGATTTTGGAGAAGATGCTGACTAAGGCCCGGATCGTGGATGAGAGCAGTGTGGATCTCTCCGCGGTTAGTGTAGGGGCGACGGTCACGCTGAACGATATTGAATATGCGGAGAAAATCGACTATAAGATCGTCGGCCCAGCCGAGGCAGATGTGCTGGACAACAAGCTGTCCTATGAGAGTCCTCTAGGCAAGGAATTGCTGGGAAAGAAAGTCGGCGATGTTATCCACGTTAATGCACCTGCTGGCGTCATCAAGTACGAATTGCTTGAAATTAAAATGGTATAACCGACTCCCGGGAACTCTGGATCAGAGCCCCGGGAGTTTGTTTTTAGAGCAGGGGATAACCATGTTTTGCGAAATGGATGAAATGGTTTATTTCATTAAGGCAGGGAGAAACACCCTTAAAATTTTGCTTGTAACACCTGAGCTGACCGTGTAAGATAAACAAAGTATTCAATCGGAATATTCATAAAAACTCATATAATCATGGGGATATGGCCCATAAGTTTCTACCGGATGACCAATGTAATTGTCCGACTATGAGTGAAGTAGCGCATCTAGGGTTCCGCTTCTGCTGCTGCGGCGAAGAAGGACTGGTCCAAGCGATGCGGACACTATAATGTGTTACACCACTAAGGGACAAAAACCCAGAAGGACAGATTCACTTGAGAGAAACTGCTCAAGGAGTCTGTCCTTTTTTATTTTTCAACATGAGAAGGGGCGACGAATTTTCATTATGAAGGTACTAGAGGAACGCATTAGACAAGAGGGCTTGATTCTATCGGACAAGGTGCTGAAGGTGGATTCCTTTCTGAACCATCAGGTCGATACGGAGCTGGCACTGGCGATCGGGCAAGAGTTTAAGAGGATCTTCGGTCACTTGCCGATTACAAAAATACTCACGGTGGAGGCCAGCGGAATTCAGTTTGCGATGGCTGCGGGGATTGCCCTGGGCGTTCCGTTCATCTATGCCAAGAAAAGAAAGGCAGTCACTCTATCCGAAGCAGTATATTCTGCTCCTGTACATTCTTTCACCCGTCAGGAAGATTACCAAATTAGCATTTCGCAAAAATATCTTGGGCCCGAAGATAAGGTACTCGTTGTCGATGACTTTCTGGCTACGGGCGCAGCCCTGGTGGGGCTGGCTGATATTATCGAGGAGGCGGGCGCAGAACTGCTCGGCGTAGGCTGCGTGATTGAGAAGAGCTTCCAGGAAGGACGTGGACTGCTGGAGCAGCGGGGCATCAACGTTCATTCTTTGGCCCGTATATCTTCTATGGCACCAGGGGAGATTCATTTTATAGACAATGATACAAAGGTAGAATCACAATTAATGAAGGAGAGTGCAGGATGTTAAGCAAACAAAAAGTATTCACACTCGGGCTTCAGCATGTACTGGCGATGTATGCCGGCGCGGTCATTGTCCCGCTGATTGTGGGAGGCGCGCTGAAGCTTAACAATACGCAGATGGCGTATCTGATCGCCGCCGACCTATTCACCTGCGGGCTGGCAACACTGCTGCAGGTCATGGGCACCAAGTATTTCGGCAGCCGTCTGCCGGTCATTCTCGGCTGTACCTTTACGGCCGTAGGTCCGATCATTGCGATCTCCCTCTCCAGCAATCTGGCGACGGCCTACGGAGCTATTATTATTTCAGGTATATTCGTCGTGTTGGCGGCTCCCTTATATGGCAAGCTGCTGAAGTTCTTCCCGACTATCGTTACTGGCTCTGTCGTAACGATCATTGGTCTTTCGTTAATCCCGGTAGCCATGAACAACGTGGCTGGCGGCCAAGGCAGTCCTGACTTCGGACAGCCCCGCAATCTGCTGCTGGGCCTGATTACACTACTGGTCATCCTGCTCGTCAATCGTCTGGCGACTGGCTTCCTCCGCTCGGTATCCGTTCTGGTCGGATTGGTTGTCGGTACGGCCATCGGCTACGGTATGGGTATCGTGCATTTCTCCTCTGTAAGTGAAGCCTCTTGGGTGAGCATTGCCCAGCCTTTCTACTTCGGCTGGCCGGAGTTCAATCTGACGGCGATCGTGACTATGATTATCGTGAATATCGTTAGTATGGTCGAGTCCACAGGCGTCTACTTTGCAGTAGGCCGTGCGACAGATCAGAAGGTAGAGCAGAAGCAAATTGTGAACGGACTGCGCTCGGAAGGCCTTGCCATTATGCTGGGCGGGATCTTCAACGCCTTCCCGTATACCGCATTCTCCCAGAATGTTGGCTTGATCTCTCTGACGCGCGTGAAGACACGCAATGTTATTTTTGCCGCAGGCGGAATTATGATCGTGCTTGGTCTGCTGCCTAAGCTTGCTGCACTGACTACTGTCATTCCTAATGCAGTGCTTGGCGGAGCCATGATCGTAATGTTTGGCTCGGTAGCTGCCTCTGGGATGTCAATTCTGTCGGAAGTAGATCTGCGCAAGGACGGCAACCTGCTGATTGCTGCCTGCAGTATCGCAGTAGGTCTTGGTTCAGCTACGCTGCCTGCCATGTTCGACCAACTGCCTGAGTTTGCCAAAATGTTGCTGCAGAACGGCATCGTGTCCGGTTCGCTGACCGCCATCATTCTAAATATTTTCCTATCCAAAACCAAGGATAATGCGGCGCCTGTAGCGGTTTCGCAGGAAGCCCAATAAGATATCCCTATTAGGGACAGCAGAAGAGCAAGCCTATTCCCAGGCTTGCTCTTCTTTGCATGAAGGTTATACTGGATTCATAACAAGAGATAGGGATGAAACCTGATGAATGATAAAGTCGTGATGCCGCTTTGGACCTTTTGCCTCTTTATTGTCGTGATGAATACAACGATGTTTAACGTATCCATTCCAACGATTATACAGGATCTGCAGATCACCGCCGATTTGGGTTCATGGGTGATCTCCAGCTATTCGATCGGATATGCGTTGTCTACAGTGATATACAGCCGATTATCGGATCTGGTGCCGATTCGCAGACTACTCAGCGTGGGTCTGATTACGCTCGGACTAGCTTCGGTCTTCGGGCTGTTTGCACATGATTTTACGGCACTCTTAATCACGAGAATTTTGCAGTCGGCAGGATCGGGTTCTATGGCAGGACTCGGTCTTGTTCTGGCCAGCCGGTATGTGCCAGCCGAGCGCCGGGGCGCAGCGATCGCCATGATCTCGGCGGGGAGTGCTATGGCCTTCGGCCTCGGACCGATTGTGGGCGGCCTCATCAGCCAGTATTGGGGCTGGAACGGACTGTTCGGGGTTACCTGTCTGGTGTTGTTAGTGTTGCCGGTGCTTCTTCGCCTGCTGCCCAAGGAGATGCCGCAGCAGGCGAGCTTCGATGTGACAGGCGCTACTCTTACAATCATTAATGCGGCCAGTCTGCTCATTGCTGTAACGGGTCAGTCGTTGATCTGGCTTAGTATCAGTATCGTTTCGTTCGCGGTGCATGCGCTACATCTTAAACGGGCGAAGAGCCCGTTTATAAATCCTCAGCTACTAGGCATGTCAGGCTATAGAAAGCTGGTCGTCATCGGATTTTGTATCCTGGTGTTGAATCTTGGCAATCTATTCCTGATGCCGCTCGCTCTCGCAAATCTATTCCATCAATCGGCGCTGGCAATCGGCCTGTTTATTGCCCCTGGCGCAGTCTTTTCCGCTTTCTGTACCCGCTTTGTCGGCCGCTGGATCGACCGTTATGGCAATATGCGCTTCCTGCTGATCGGGCATGCCGTCATGGCCATCACGCTGGGAGTGTTCGCGCTGGATCTTTCGGCCTCGCCAGCGATTATTCTGCTCGGCTATCTCTGCTTTTCCCCAGCCTTCTCAGCAACGATGGCGTCGCTCAACAATGAGACCTCACTGATTCTTCCGCCTAAATGGATCGGGTCCGGATTGGGGCTGCTGCAATTAATTCAGTTCTTCGGCGGATCGGTGTCTGTGGCTGTCTGCGGTTTACTGCTGCATGCCCAGAAGGATCTTGCTCCAGCTATAGCTTACAAGCAAGTATATGGGGTACTACTAGCAGTCTGCCTATGTTCACTGGGTATGCTGATGTGGTACAGAGGGTCACGATCAAGGCGCCAAGTCATCGTAGAAGGGAAGTGACGTGTTGAAGGGAACAATGAAACGAAAGATGAGCGCTATTGCGGCGATAGCCGTCACTATGACCGTGTTGTCCGCCTGCGAAGCAAAGGTAAAACCTGTTGTCCAAGACCCAATTAGCCATACGGAAGCTCCAGAGCAGATAGACAGAGCGGTGCATAAGGCAGGCGAGATACAGGAGGCGAAGACGCTCTATTCCTTTATCTCCTCCAGACTGACTGGAGAGTATGGCGTATACACGAACCTGCTGGATACCGACCAGAAAGGCGAAGCTGCCACTGGACACGAGATTCTGAGCGAATCAGCGTCTCTGATAATGAGATACGCAGTGCTAACTGGTAACCGAGCATTGTTCGCCGCGGAATGGGAGACGGCCAAGAAGACGTTTGATATGGAAGGCGGCTTTAGCTATCGCTTCAGCCCTAAGCTACAGAAGCAGTATCCTGTAAATGCGGCAGTGGATGATCTGCGCTTGATTGGGGCGCTGGAGGAAGCTGGAGCGGCCTTTAAGGATGAGGGCTACTCGCAGGAAGCAGAGAAGTACGGGCAAAGATTTTATAATTACAATGTAAAAGATGGATATATGTATGATTTTTACGATAGGAACTATAATGTCACTAACAAGTTTGTAACTTTATGTTATATTAATCTAAGTGGATTGCAAAAAATGTCGATTCCTGTTGAAAAACGCGCCGTCCTCATGCATAACATGCAGGAAATTCAGGAGCAGGGCTATCTCTCGGATTCATTTCCTTTCTACGAGACTCGTTTTGATTATGAGACCGGAAGGTATAGCTCTGAGAACATTAATACAGTAGAATCCCTACTAACCATTTTGGCTCTATCGGAGGTCCATTTGCAGAAGCCTGCTAGCATCCAGTTTATCCGTCAGCAGGTTGAGGCGGGAACACTGTATGGTCAATACACGCGGGAAGGCACTCCGGTGAATGATATTCGTTCCACAGCGATTTATGCCATAACGGCCCTGATCGGGGCGCAGCTCGCAGATGATGAGCTCTACCGTACAAGCATTGAACGGATGAACGAGTTCCGTGTGCAGGACACTGGTAGCGTGCTGTATGGGGGATTCGGCGACACGGCGAGCGGACAGGCTTACTCTTTTGACAACCTGATGGCGCTGTTGGCTTACTGTTACGAAGACTAATCTATACAGAAGGAAAGGAACCTGTATGCTTGAATACAATCTCAGACCGTCTTTCCGGCAAAGGCTGGTGCTTTCAAATCGCCTTACATCTCCTGCGTTTATAGCAGCATTTGGGGTATTGTTAATTACAATCATCGCTTTATTTACAGCCCCCTATATTGGTATGGCCGATAATGGCGATTTCTTTCGCATCACTTACAGCAACGGGCTTTATTTCAACCAGCCGGACTATGACAGTCAGTACTTTGGCTACTTTATCAAGCAGTTCGGAATCTTTCAGTATTACAATGAGAACCAAGCGATTCTGAGCTCTTCCCAGTCGTTGTTTATCAAGCTGGCGATCGGCCTGAACAAGTTGTTGTATAGCGATAAGGTGTTTGATGTTCGTTTTCAAGCTGCGATGTATACCATACTGTATGTGTGCGCTATTTATATTCTGATAGAATCGATTACGTGGAAAATGTCCCGCAAGCAAGGGCTGCTAATTGCAGCGATTGCTATTTTTATCTTTGGCGATACGGCCTATACGGCTTTTTTTAACTCTTTTTTTGGTGAAAGTGTGGTCACGATCATGATGATTTTCGTGTTCGGTTCATGGCTGGCTTTATACCGCAAACGATACAATGACTACGCGATGCTGGCCTTGTTAGTCACCAGCACTGTTATTCTGACCACCTCCAAGCAGCAAAATGCCCCAGTGGGCATGATTATCTCCGTGTTAGCTATCACACTTATCTGGATTCGCAAGGATAGATTATTTCACTGGCTGACCATGGGCTCCGTGATCTTGATGATGTTCACTGGCGTTGCAACCTACTTGAACATTTCCAAAGAATTCGTGGATATCAACCAATACCATGCCATGACCCGCGGGGTGCTAAATCAGTCCTCGAACCCGGAAGATACACTGAAGTCCTTTGGCATCGATGAACAGTACGCCATTTTGAAAGGGACGATTTACTATGAGCAATACAGTACGATTGATGTGAACTCACCTATTCTCCAGAGAGAGTTCTACAGTCAATACGGGTTCGTTCCTATTCTGAAATACTATGCCAGCAATCCGGGGCAGTTGACTTCTATTCTGAATGTAGCTGCCAAAAGCGCGTTTACAATAAGGCCGCCGGCGATGGGGAATTACGAGAAATCTGTGGGAAAAGAATATGGTGCACACACCTTTTTTTTCTCTGGCTACAGTTTACTTAAACAAAAGCTTGCTCCTCATACATTCGGTTTTGTTGTTATCTGGGTGCTGCTAATTTTGGGGTTGTACATGCCGTCCTGTATAGCAGCTGTCAAGGAAGGGAACCTGCGGGGAATTCAGCGCATGGCGCTCGTGCTGGCAACGATGGGTGTAGGGGTATCGGGTATCTTGGTTTCGATTATCGGAGCGGGTGATGCCGATTTATCCAAACACGAATTTCTGTTCACGTTATCGTTCGATCTCGTTACCTTCCTGGCTGTGTCCAATGTCATTGGCCGTTCCATATTCAAGGATGTAGAACGGAATACAACCGGCGGTTACAATCCGGAAGTGCAAAAGGGTGTGGGCGCATGAGGACTCGAGTTACAATGGTTGTACTGCCGTTATTCCTCTGTCTGCTGCTCCTTACGCCTGCCCCTGCGCAATCCGCCGCCGCGCCGCTGCGTGTCCTGCTGCTGTTCGATAGTCTGGCGAAAGGGACCGTACACGAGGGCAATGTTGATGAGCTTCAAAAGCAGCTGGCGGCCTACAGTGCGCAGGTTACAGTGGTGCACCTGGATCAATATGTTAAAGGCGCCATGAATGATTATTCCAATGTGATAACGGTAATAAATGCCGCTGATATTACTACTGACAATCATGTTTTTCTGGAGGATTTAGCGGATTATAAGGGGCAATATTTGCATATTGGGTATAACCCTATGGCCGATATGAAAGACGCCCTGCATCTATCGGTGGCTGTACAGCCTGGCGGTAGCGCAAGTCTAAGGATTGGCGGGCTGCCGGAGGCAAGCCTACAGGTGCAAGATATGCCTTACATTGCTGCAAGCGAAGCAGACCGTTCATATGGGAATCTATTGTTTCTTGGAAGCAGTGTACAGGCTCCTTATGCTGTGAGCAGCGGCAAATATACGTATGCTCCATATTTAAATCAGGGAGATGGAAGTTCGCTGGCGATGGCCTGTGTCCTGAGAGAGTGGCTCCGTATTACGGATATCCCTCATTCGTATCTCATATTAAAAGAGATTTATCCGTTCACTGATCTAAGCCTGCTGCAACAGATGGCGGAACGGTTATATCAGGAGGGCATTCCTTTCATTGCGAGTATCCGCCCTGTCTTTACCAATACTGACTTCCCGGCAATGATGCGGTACCTGGAGGCGCTGAAGGCTGTTCAAGCCCGTAACGGCAGTATTGTGGTTAATGTCCCGGTGATTGGCCCCGTCATTAGCCGGAGCGACGATACGCTACGGGAGAAGATGAGCAGCTTCATCAATCTACTGGCAGATCAGGGCGTTGCTCCACTTGGCGTCGGCGCAGAGAGCTACTGGACCTATGACAAGGAATATGCACAGGACGGCCTCCTTTTCTTTGACTCGGCAGTGCTTTTTCCCAATAAGGAACTCCATTATATGGAGCAGACCAATACATCGAAGGCATTTATCTCCTCACTATACAGTGTGCCACTGGATGATCTAGTGACACAATACAAAACAGGGAGCAGTGGACTGACAGATCTACCAATGGACACCGCTATAGTCGCCGATTTTCCGGAGGATGAAGCTGGAATGGAGAAGCTATTGCAGAAGCTGGAGCAGTCCTGGATTCCTTTTGCAGATTATAAACAGGAAGCGCATAAGGTGGCTACAGACACCTATACAATCACCTCCTCGCAGGGCGTGATCTCTATAAATGGTCAAGAGCTGAATATAGATTACAGCCCCAAGGCCGTGAGTGCAGATTTCGAGTATTCACAGAAGCAGGTCAAGAGCTTCACAAGGCTGTTCAGTGTACAGAACCAGTTCTTCATTGTGGCGATTATCGTATCCTTGGTGTTCTTCGGTGGACTGCTCATTATCGGCTACCGGATATATCGCCGTAAATATATGAAATAATAAAATAACTTGTTCATAGGAGAAAACCATGACAATCTCGGATGTGTTGATGGTCATTGCAGTGGTCTGCATCTGGTCGCTGCTGCTGGTGAATGTGGTTCTTATTATTGCCGGGTACCTGTATTACATTAAATCTGAAGATGAGGAAGTGCCTGATATCAAGGGAGAGATCCCCTTCGTCTCCATCATGGTGCCAGCCCATAATGAAGGTGTTGTCATCAGCAGAACGGTGGAATCATTGCTGGAGCTGGATTACCCGCATGACCGCTATGAGATCATTGTCATCAATGACAATTCATCGGATAATAGTGCTGAATTGCTGCAGAATATCAAGGATCGCCATCCCGGGCGGAACCTGATCGTGATCAATACGGATGCTGTAACCGGCGGTAAAGGCAAGTCGAATGCCCTCAATATTGGCTTCAGCCATAGTAAGGGGGAGCTCATCGCCATCTATGATGCCGACAATACGCCGGAGAAAACGGCGCTGAGGTACCTGGTAGGGGAGATTATGAATGATGCTACCTTAGGCGCGGTGATCGGGAAATTCCGGACCCGCAATCGTGATGCCAGCTTACTGACCCGGTTTATTAATATTGAGACCTTGTCTTTTCAATGGATGGCACAGGCAGGTCGCTGGAAGCTGTTCAAGCTGTGCACCATACCTGGCACCAACTTCATTATGCGCAGGTCGATTGTGGAGAGTATCGGGGGCTGGGATGTCAAGGCAATCGCAGAAGATACCGAGATCAGCTTCCGCATTTATATGATGGGCTACCGGATCAAATTTCAGCCCAAGGCCGTGACCTGGGAGCAGGAGCCGCAAACGGTGAAGGTCTGGTTCAAGCAGCGGACGCGCTGGGCTAAGGGCAATATTTATGTCATCGTTAAGAATATTCCGTTGCTTTTTAATAAGTCTGCCAAGCGAGTACGCTTCGACATCCTGTACTTTCTGTCCATCTATTTCCTGCTCCTGACCTCGCTCGTAACCTCTGATGTGCTGCTGATTCTGCATGCATTGGGCTACGTGCATACGACCATTGCCGGATTAAGCAACTTTCTGTGGCTGCTGGCGGTCATCCTGTTCATAGTAGGCACTTTTATTACACTGACAACCGAGAAGGGCGAGATGAGCCTCTCCAACCTGTGGATTATCCTGCTGATGTATGTCTCCTACTGTCAGATGTGGATGGTAGTTGCCGCTTATGGACTTTATAACTATATGAAGGACCAGATCTTTAAACGGGAAGCCAAATGGTACAAGACCGAGCGTTATTAGTGCCAGACGGCAGACAGAGCTTGAACCCGATGCGCACCGAAGAGAAATACAAGAGTACAGGAGAGTTTAACTATGATTAAAAAACAACTGGCACTATGGGCGGTCTGCCTCATCCTTTTCCTGACCCCTCTGCAGGTCGTGGCTGCCGAAACGCTCCCCGGAACCCAAGGAAAGAGCTATGAGACCTTCTTTACCGGAACCGACTCCTCATTGATGGGGACAAGCTCCCGGCAGCAGTTCTTTGAGGTCATGGATTACTGGAATGTGCAGGATCTCAGAATCAACTTGCATTTTCAAATATCGCAAATTACCGAAGATCAGTTGTCCAGTGTGACTCTGTCGCTCAACGGCAGCCCTTTTTACACCTTTCGTCCTTCCCTTGGAAACAATGGAGAGCAGCAGTTGACGATTCCTGCACCAAAGGGATTTCTGAAGCGGGGGACGAACACGCTCAGTATTCAGGGATATTTGCGGACCAAACTCACTGATGATCAGCTCTGTTCTGTCGATAATACGCCGGATAATTGGTTACATTTATTCAACACCTCCAGTGTAAGTGTGACTTATACACCGAAAGACCTGACCGGGGGGATCAGCGACTTCAGCAGGCGGTTCTCAGGCATTGATATGGTCAAAGGGGGCAAAAGCCTGCTTACCGTGCCGGAGAACGCTACAGCTGTGGAATTGGAAGCCGCAGCTTACGCCCTCTCTGGGTACGCCAAGGCCAATACATTGAATGACCGCACCATCCCGCTGCTTCCCTACCGGAGCGATACCCTTCAGGATAAAGAAGCGGTAGTGCTGATCGCCATGTATGACCGCCTCCCGGCCAGCCTCAAGGCAGCAATTACTCCATCTCAGGATATGGGAACTCATGCGGTGATTGAACTGGTGAACAAAGAGACCCGACCTACATTGGTTGTCACCTCCAGAGACGAGAATTTGCTGATTAAAGCCGGTCGGCTGCTTGCCAATGGGGAGCTGACCCGTCAGATCAGCAGTGATCTGAAAGTCGTTGGTGATACAACAGAAGTGGCTTCACCTCCGTTCGATCTTAGCACCAACATTACCTTTACTGAGAATGGGGATAAGCTAACCGGACCGTATCATCAGGAGCAAACTTACTTTGTCTCGTTGCCTTCCAACCGTTCGATTGCCGATTCTGGTAAGATCAGTCTGGATCTCCGCTATGCGCAAAATCTGGACTTCGACCGTGCGATGGTGACGGTGAGCATCAACGATACCCCGATCGGCAGCAAGAAGCTGAATCGGGAGCTGGCGAACGGGGATACCCTGAATCTGGCCATTCCGCAGAATCTGAACATCTCGGGCAACTTCTCGGTCAAGGTGGCTTTTGATCTGGAGATGACGAACGCGATTTGTACGCCGAATACAGAGCAAATGCCGTGGGCGTATATCGGCAAGGACTCTATGATGCATTTGAATACAAAGGACCGCACCGATCTCTTGTTCAACAACTATCCGTATCCGTTCCTGCGCGATGGAGTTTATAATCATGTGGCTGTGGTGCTTCCGCAGAAACTGGATGATTACGCGTTTCGCAGCCTGTCCAATGTTTTCAATTTGCTAGGCAAATATGCGGGCAGCAATACAGGCGACATTATTTTCTACCCGGACAATGTCAACGAGGATCGTCTGAAGAACAATAACATTATTGCCATCGGTAGCTTCAAAGACAATAAGGTCATCCGGGATACGAATAACAAGCTATATTTTCAATATAATTCTGACGGTACTAGATTTCGCTCGAATGAGAAAATGAGCATTGAGGACAACTACGGAGGACAGATAGGTACCCTGCAGTTAATTGAATCGCCATTTCAAGCTGGCCGGGGGATGCTGGCTGTTACGGGCGCTCGCTCCGAGGATTATTATGTGGCTTCCAGACTGCTTGCCACGGAGAAGGACAGATGGAAGGTGTTTGGCGATGGCGTAATTGCTGACAAAGATGGCAATGTCAATGCCTATCGTTTCAAGACTGTCACCGGTGCTCCGAAGGACTCGGCAGTACAGCAGGTCTTGGAACGAGGCGACGTGCTAGGTTTTGTGGTTGCGACCGTAATGGTCATTGCGCTGGTACTGATATCCCTGATTCTGCTGCTTCGCAAACATATGAAGAAACGTGGTGATAAGCGTGAGACGTAACCGCAGCATTCTGGTATCTGATGCCGCCTTTCTGGGATTTCTTGTTCTGGCCTACATTTGTATTGTGTTCATTGCCGGATCACCAGATCATTACATTCAGAACATTATTATTCTGAATGTGGCTTTTATCCTGGCGGTAGTCACTTATTTCACTACAGTGACGGCTGGACTGGTGCTGAATCTTGCGTTTATTTTCGGCTACGGGTTCTTCGTTATGTTCCAGACGATATCGCAGGGTGAGACCATTGGTCTGAACACCTATTTCTGGCTCATCATGACCCCGCTTCTGACCGTTGTGGTCTGGATCTTCACGCTCGGCAACCGCCAGCTTCAGACGGAGAACGAGAACCTCAAGAAACGTGCAGATCAGCTGGCGACGGTGGACGAGAACACCGATCTGCGCAACAGCGTGGCCTTCCAGAAGGACGCCAGCCTGTTCACCGGCATCTCTACACGGTACAAGATTCCGCTCACCCTACTTGTAGTCAAGGTCAAATATTGGGATGAGATCCGGCGCCTGATTCCGGAAGATCAGCTTACAGAGGCCATCTATGATGTCTCACAAATCAGCCAGTCCAGTATCCGTACCAATGATGCGATCTACCTCTTGGACAAGGAGGATGCCACGTGGGGTCTGCTGCTGTTCACAGACCGCGACGGGGCAAAAATCGTCATTGAACGGATCAAGTATAAGCTGCAGGAACTGAACGATAACGGGTTTATGAGTAAATACAAGGTTAAGCTGGGACTGAAGATTGGGGCTGTGCAATATCAGCCGGATACCATCGAGAACCCGCTCGATTTCATTGTTCAGGCCAAGAAACAGTTGGAGTACGATGTTTGATCAGATAAGGCCATGGATTTATTGAGCTGCAAGTGGACTATAAATAACCGGTTTTGGGAATGCTGTTTCATTAAGATTGCTTTCATGTCAGAGTTAGCGTATGATGTAGACATGATTTAAATCGTAATGATTACTATTTAAATCCAATAGCTCAGAAAGAGGGTCATCGGCCATGAGAGAAGGCATACATCCCAGAACCAACCAGGTTATATTCCTGGATGCCAGCGTAGGCTTCAAATTTCTCAGCACCTCCACCAAGTCGTCCAATGAGACGATGGAGTGGGAAGACGGCAACACTTATCCGGTGATTCGGGTAGATGCCAGTTCTGCCTCCCACCCTTTCTATACCGGTAAGCAGAGAGAAGCAGAAACCGGCGGACGTGTGGACAAGTTCAAGCAGCGCCTGGCACAGAAGAAATAAGATACCATTTTCGGACCAGACAACCCGTTCAAGTGGAGGGTTGTCTTTTTTTGTCTGCTAAGTGTCTATTTCTGCCTATACAGGAGGTCACATCCTGCATAATTAGTGTTACAATTATAGGATCATACATTTTATCATGCGCTGAAGGAGAGTCAGGATGACACAAGAGATCAAGGTGGATACCGAGTTAAGCGGCGGAGATGTTCAGGAGTTTAACCTGTGGTTCAGCCTGAATAGCAGAATTATCATCACTTCGTTCAGTGTGGTTGCCTATTTCGCAATTATGCTGGCGATAACTAAGAATTACAGTACTTCCAGTCTTTCGATTCTCGCGGTAACAGCAGTTGGACTTGCTGTAGTTCTCTGGTTTATTACGCGAACAAACTTGATCAAAAAGTCGAAAAGAGCTTTTGAAAATGACAGTCAATCGAAGTTACCCCAAAGCTATGTAATCTCGGATGAGGGCATCCGGCATCAGTCTGATTCAGGCTCCGGGCACGTCAAATGGGAAGAGATATATAAGATTGGGGAGACAGCTAGTTTATTTGCTTTTTTTCTCTCTCCCAATCAGGCGCTAATCCTTCCCAAACGTTTCTTCCATTCGGAGGAGGACAAGCAGTTCTTCAAAGAACTGGCCAGAAAGCATATGTTCTCAAATCGGGTTAAATTTAAGGGATAATCCTATAACTACAGCGGCTACGTAAATATGCCTACCAATATTATCCTTGAGGATTATGGAAGAATGATTCAATTGTTAGTGAGAGTGAGCTATAATAAGGCAAAGCTATCTAATAATAGGAGAAATTTTACATGCCGTGGATACAGGGTTATCCGTATTACTTAATCATGGGCAGTATTCTCAGTCTTTACATGGGTGTCAAAGCTTATCAGTTTCGTAAAACACCAGGAAGACACTATTTATGGATTTTGATGCTGCTGGTTAGCTGGATATTTGCAGCGACGGCCGGAGAGATAATTGCTATTCCTTTTGAGGCTAAGCTGTGGTGGAAGAACCTGCAGCAGCCTCCGCTGTTTCTGAGTACGATTTTTACATATGCCGTAATCAAGGACTACGTGTCCCGCTCCACGGCAGAGCTACCGCGTCGGCTATTTCTGTTCTCTATCCCTGTTTTCGCGTATGTGCTGCTTATCTTTACGGATTCCTATCACCATCTGATGCGCAGCGAAGTCGGCATGGCAACAGAGGCGGGAATCAGCGGAATTATGGTTCAACCTACATTGCTCAGTATGAGTCTGATCGCCTATGATCAGCTTTTTGGCGTCTATGCAGTTTATTTGTTGGTCACCTCTATGTGGGGTGCTCCCAAATACTACTTGAGGCGCAATTTGCTGCTGCTTGGCGGACTACTGGTACCCGTGGCTTCCATCTTTCTGCTCCCGATTCTGAAGATTACGGTTACAGGCTTCACAGCCTTTACGTATTTGCCAGCAACGATAGCCGCGTACTTCACCGTATTTAGAGATCCGTCTCTTGCTTTGTACCCACTAGATAAGAACAAAGTTTTTGAGAATATGAAGGACGGCATTGTTGTGATTGATCCCCATGACATCATTATGGATATCAATGAGAATGGTGCCATGATGTTATCTGATTTGTTTGGAGAATGGCCTTCGACTTGGATTGGCAAGAATATTACTCCGTTCTTGGCAGAGGATGCGGAGCTTACCCAAGCCTACAGACAGAGACAGGCGGGCGAATACGAGATTGAGGCCGCTGGCCCGAGCGGTTCATATTATGGGGTTTCACTGATTGTGACAGAGCCTAATGAGCTTGAGACAACAGGCATGCTGCTGGTCTTCAGCGATCAGAGTGAGAAGAAGCGGTACGAGCGGGAGCTGCTGCATCAGGCTACGGTGGACGATCTGACCGGGCTCTACAACCGCAGGCACTTTATGGGACTGGTACAGAAGCATGGATTGCAGGAAGGAAAGGGCACAGCGCTGCTGCTGTTCGATATTGATGACTTCAAATTAATCAACGATACATATGGTCACCTGGCGGGTGACCAGGCGCTAGTCGACTTGGCCAGTAAAATTCTGAGTGTATACAAAGACATAGGCATCTCCGGAAGAGTGGGTGGTGAAGAATTCGCGGTCTGCTTCTTTGCCAGCAGCGAGGCGGCGGCGCTGGAGGAAGCGGAGTTTTTCCGGACTATGATCAGGGATCATGTCGTGAAGCTGGATGACCAACATAACATATCCCTGACTGTGAGCATCGGAATCGTCTATACCCAGCGAGGTGATGTGACTTTCGAGGCACTGTACCGCGAGGCGGACGAAGCGTTGTACGTATCCAAGACGACAGGTAAGGATAAAGTTACTTTGGGTGGTCAATCGCCAGCTCAGGAGGTCCTGAAGAGTTAGCGCGTAAGTTATACTAAACAAAGAAGCCCTGACTTCAATACTGGAGTCAGGGCTTCTTTGTGATATGTGCTGCCGTTGGTACGGTATTGCTTTAAGGCCTAGCAGGTGCAGGCTGCACGACGATTTTGACGGCTGTGCCGATTGGCGGCAGACTCTTGGTCATCATCGGAGTATAGAAGCCAATAACTTTGGCCCCTTTTACAAGACTGCTACTGTCCATAGCCTCGCCTTTTCCATTCACCACTTCGGTGTCCTTAGCCAAGCGAAGTACAATTTCACTTTGCGAAAGATCGGTGAGAGGGTCGCCTTTCAGACGGAAACTGATACTACCATCTGCATCCTTCAGCACTTCCTCCAGGGTTCCTGCAGTTCCGAGCAGGTCACCCTGTTTCTTTTGATCCAAAACGGTTATGGAATACGTAGGGGTTTGCGGCGGCAGACTGAAGGTGCTGATTATGGAATGGGCTGCCTGCACGGTCATCCCGATATGAAGATCAGTGAACGCAAGAGTCTTTCCGTCAGCCGACTTAATGACAGTATCCGGACTGACAGTGAGGATGATCCCGTCTGTACCTGCGCCTTGAATCTGAACAGATTTGTATTTGCCGTTTTCGCTTTGGTAAACCGATGTAATAACGCCGGTGTCGATCAGAGTATCTTGATCTTGAGTGTTGGTATGAATAACAATCGAGGCTCCTTTCACCGAGACGGATTGATGCAGCACTTCGCTAGCGAAGGAAGCTGGTACATACAGCTTGTCTCCCTTGAGCACAGGGGCGGTGCCAAGCGTGGTGTACATTCTATTGATGACATAGCGGTCCTCGCCAGTCTTTACGGTTGTGAAAATATTACCTTGGCTCAGCTCGACCGATTTGGTCTTGCTGTTCCACTCCAGCTTGAATCCCAAGGCCTCGGACATTGCCCGCAGAGGAACCAGCGGTTCCTTGCCTCCAGGAAGCTGATAGCCTGTGTCTGTAAGAGAAGCTCCGTTAATCTCAATGGTGAAGACTTGTTGTCCTGCGCTCGTCGCAGACGGCTGCACACTATTGTTCTGATTAGCTGGTGACGGCTTGGCCAGGGCTGAGCCTGTGGTCAAAGCCATGGACAGGGTCAAGAGGACTGCACTGGTTTTAAGTATGTTATTCATGTTGTGAGGCTCCTTTAATCATGAGTATTTTAGACCATTGTTACGTATCTGACGCTGGTTTCTTCCAGAATGTTGCACCAGATGAACCAAAAACCGCAAATCTGTGGGCAAAACAGGCAAATCTCTGTAGTTTCAGGCAAATTGCATCGAACTATTGTTCATTTGTAGTAAAATGAAAATATTAACAAATAAAGACATGGGGAGGCGCTATGGAGCAATTCAGAGAACGGATGAGGTCCGTGCAAGAGCGGCAGAATGAGCTTCTGCAAGACTACGGAAAACTGATCGCTGAATATGAAAGTCATGACTTGGTACATGAGCATGAAGCGCTGAAGAAGCAATATGACGAGCATCTCATTGTCCTGGATGAGCTGAGAGTCAAGGCTTCCCGTCTGGAGATGGAGAACTCCGAGCTGCGTATTGCTCTGTCAGAACAAATGATGGACGAGAAGCGCAACATTCTTAGAATTTCACAGCAGAAGCTACATACTTATTTTGCATCCCAAAGCCGTGGTTATACGGATCGTCTGACGGCTCTTGAACAGGAGGCCAAACACCGTGTGGAGCGAATGTACAGTACCGCTAACCGTCAGTTGGGTGAGGATAAGGAAGCAATCACCGCCCGACTGGGGGGCCTTGCTGTGGAATTGAACCAGCGAATTCAACTACGCCGTGAGCGGCAGAGGGAACTAGAACAGATTCATCAGGCTGGGCTTTCCGATAAATACCGTGAGCTTGAAGCCGAAGGGGTCAGTGAGGAGGTTCTGCAGCGTAGAAGGAAGCAGAATCAGATCGAGATGAAGATCGGCCTGAACTGGATCAACCGGCTGGGTATTCTGCTCCTAATCCTCGCCGTCGGCGCAGGATTCAAGTACAGCTATTCCACCTGGTTCAATGGCTATATGAAGGGCAGCGCCTTTTTCCTGCTAGGGGCCTTGTTATTGGGCGTTGGGGAATGGCTGTTTCGTAAGGGTAGAAATACGTTCGCCCTAGGTCTTCTTGGCGGCGGGATTTCCATTCTTTATGGATCCATCTTTTACAGCTATTTCTTACTGGGGATTATAAGTATTTATGTTGGGCTGTCCCTCTCCATACTCGTGACGTTAACGGCAGTGCTGCTGTCGTTAAGGTATGAGTCACGGACAATCTGCTCGCTCGGCCTTGTCGGCGGCTACTTACCTCTCTTTTCCTACATACTGGCGTTTGGACTGGAGGGCAGCGCAGTCTATGTCGCGATGGGTTATCTATTTTTGCTGAACCTTTCGGTGCTGCTGATCTCGCTGCGAAAGCGCTGGGTGGTCGTGAATTACATCAGCTTCTTGTTTAATACGCCATCCATGCTTCTGCTGATCATGTTGTCTGGTAGTGATGGCGCAAGTATGTTATATGCCGTGCTGACTTTTGCCATGTATCTGTGCATTACCTTGTGGTATCCGTTCAAGTATCGCATCAAGCTGTCCTGGTGGGATTTCGCCTTGCTGGGTTGCAACACGCTAGTTAGCTGCATCACCTTGTACGTGCTGCTAGTGGATACTGGACTGGGCCATTACAAGGGTGCTCTGGCACTGCTCTTCTGTCTCATGTATCTGGGACTTGGTCGATTGCTGGAGAAGTATATGGTGCAGGAGAAGCAGAGTATGCTGCTGTTCTACGCCACCTCATTAACCTTTGCGGTGCTGATGATTCCCTTCCAGCTGGGTGCAGCCTGGTGGTCTATTGGCTGGCTGGTGGAGGCGGTCGTTCTAACCGTTTATGGCAGCCAGTATCGGTTCAAGGGACTGGAACGGGCAGGTTGGGGGATACTTGCCCTTTGCTTGGGAGCCTTCTTTGGACTGTCGGTACCGATGCAGGTGATTATGGAAAATACGGTCATGCCTGATGGCGATCCTTATTTTGCCTTGAAATATGCTTTTGTTACTGTCGGGATGATGATTATTGCTGTATTGTATGCCATCCGTCATAACAACAAAGAGGCGTCGGCAATGAGCGGACTAATGGAAATTCGCTTGGCCGTCTGGTTTAAGTATGCTGCCCTGCTGAATGTTTGGGCCTTTCTACTCTACGGATCGGGCCTGCTCTATCAGCGTGTGGTTCCCGATGACTTCACCCATACGGTTTTCTACCGCTGGGTATTGGTTGCTGTAATCTCCATAATTCTGGCCTATTTACTGCCGAAGGTGAAGATACTGTTTGACACTATAGTCAGGTATTTTGCAATACTGCTATATGGCGTCGGTTATGTTATTTGTATCGGAATTACAGCCGGACTACCGAGCCTGGAAGGCGAACTGGCGCAAAATACTTCAGCCGATTACATCGCGCTGGGGCTGCTTGTGGTCTTCAACATCTTCGTCTGGTTTAGCAGTCGTCAACTGCTGGTCGCTATCCTGAAGCGGGAATATAAGAGCATGGAGTTATACCCTGTCATTCTGGCGATATATCTACTCGGCATTATTACTGCATTCCTGGGTGTGCAGCTTCAATTACATGATGCCGGTCTGATCTTCAGTATGGTCTATCTGCTGCTGGCTGTACTGTTCATTTTGTATGGTTTCAGCCAACGGTATGTATATATCCGCCGCTTCGGCCTCGGGCTTACACTCTTGGCAACAGGCAAACTGCTGCTGTATGACCTGAGCCTCCTCAGCACGGGCCACAAGATCATCGCGTATTTCAGCTTCGGGGTTTGTCTGCTCGGGATCTCCTACTTGTATCAAAAAGTATCGAACAGAATGGAGGAGGCTCATGCGGAGGCAAAGACGGATACGCAGGGTTAGTATCACGCTGTTTTTTCTAAGCTGTCTGGGACTGAGCGGGATAGGAGCAAGCATGCTCCCACCGGGTCAGATTAGTGGAGTGCGTGTTGCAGAAGCGGCTGCATCCAAGACGGATGGGGCAAATAACAGTGCCCAGTGGCGATTCGCCAAGGCTATCGAACCAGGTGATGGCGCGATATATCAGAAGTTATATCTTGACGAAGAGGTATATAAGCACGCCAACAGCAGTTTGAGCGACTTGCGAATTGAAGATAACCAGGGGCAGTTTGTCCCTTTCTATCGGGAATCCAGAGAGGCGGAGTGGAAAGAGCAGAGTAATAGCTACAAGACCGACTTAACCCTTAAATTCAATAAGAACCTGGAGACGACCTTTGATTACAGGGTGATCCCGAATGAAGAGAATCGTGATATTCAGGGCAGCAGGCTGGAATTCGATCTACCCGGCGAAGCGTTCCTGAAGCATGTTCAGATCTACGGCGGATATGACGGGAATACGTGGGAGCCTCTGGCCAAGGGCGATCTGTATAGGGTGGGGGAATTTGCGCAGAATGGCATTGATTTGGGCTCGGCTTACAAGTTCACCCACTACCGTCTGGTGGTCCCGAATAACGCTGAGAAGCTGGAATTCGGTCAAATGAAGCTGATCCACAAGACAGCTATGGTGACTGTCCAAGACTTCATACGGCAGCGAGATCCTGTCTACGAGATGAAGCAGGAGGGTTCGAAGACACAGCTTGTTATCCGCAATGATGACCGGCTGCAGGTATCGATGGTCCGGCTGGAGGCGACCGGGAATTTTACTCGTACTTATGTGCTGCGCGATGACAGTGAAAGGGAGCTTGGTGTTGTAGGGAGCAGTAAGCTATATCGGCTTGACTTCAAAGATTCCCGAATTGCTGGGACAGATATTATTCTCCAGGAGCCCACGACCGCGCCTTATTTTGCAGTTGTCATTGAGAACCGGGATGATGCTCCTATCTCACTCCAGGGAGTCCATCTGGAATACTTGGTGGATAAGCTGGTGTTTCCCGCTGAAGGCGAAGGACCTTTCCGGTTAGTGTATGGGAACATTGGGGCTCTAGCGCCCCAGTATGACATTGTAAGCTTCAAGAGTCATATTGAAGGGGAAAAGATAGGCACAGCCAGATTAGGACCTGAGAACGCCCTACCGGAGGTGTCAACGGTATCTTCTACCGGGTTGCGCTGGTTGACTGGTGCCACGGGGTTTAATACTGTGATTATCATCGTATCACTGTTGCTGATTATTTTGCTGGTTCGTAAACTGAATCGGAAATAAGCTGACAAAAGTCCCGTATCCAGCGATGTGTGTCATTTTGGCTGGATACGAGACTCTTTTTGGATATAGAAGAGGGACCCTTAAATTGCAGGGTCCCTCTGTCAGTGGCCGGCTATTGAATAATCGGCCTTATTATATTAGATAACACCTTCAGCGAGCATAGCGTCTGCAACTTTCTTGAAGCCGGCGATGTTAGCGCCAACCACAAGGTTACCAGGGTGTCCATATTGCTCAGCCGCTTCTACGGACTGTTTGTAGATGTCGACCATGATATCATGCAGCTTGGCATCTACTTCTTCGAAGGTCCAGGACAAGCGCATGCTGTTCTGCGCCATCTCCAATGCCGATACGGCTACACCGCCTGCATTTGCAGCTTTGGCTGGTCCGAACAGAACGCCGGCTTTATGGAACTGCTCAATAGCCTCCAGAGTGGATGGCATGTTCGCACCTTCACCAACCGCTTTTACTCCGTTCGCGATCAGTTTCAATGCCAGGGTCTCGTCGATTTCGTTCTGGGTTGCACTTGGCAGCGCGATGTCACAAGGAATTGTCCAGATCTGGGAGGAATCCTCGGTGTACACAGCGTTCGGATGCTCCTTCACGTATTCGCTGATCCGTTTTCTCTCTACTTCCTTCAGACGACGGACAGTGTCGAGGTTGATGCCGTCTTCATCATATAGGTAACCGGAAGAGTCACTACATGCTACGACTTTCGCACCCAATTGTACAGCCTTCTGGATTGCGTAGATAGCAACGTTACCAGAGCCGGAGACAACTACACGGCTGCCTTCAAAGGACAGGCCTTTGGATTTCAGCATCTCATTGACGAAGTACACGGTTCCGTAACCTGTTGCTTCAGGGCGGGCATGGCTTCCGCCGTAGACTACGCTCTTACCAGTCAATACGCCGGCAGGGTAGCCGCCGCGGATGCGCTTGTATTGTCCGAACATGTAGCCGATCTCACGTGCGCCGACACCGATGTCGCCAGCCGGAACGTCTACTTGTGGTCCAATGTAGTTATGCAGTTCTGTCATGAAGCTTTGGGCAAAACGCATGATTTCGCCTTCCGATTTGCCTTTAGGGTCGAAGTCGGAGCCGCCTTTACCGCCGCCAATATGCTGGCCGGTGAGGGCGTTCTTGAAGATTTGCTCGAAGCCGAGGAATTTGATGATACTGGAGTTTACGGACGGGTGGAAGCGGAGTCCGCCTTTGTATGGTCCGATGGCACTGTTGAACTGTACCCGGTAGCCGCGGTTCACGCGAACCTTACCTTGATCGTCTACCCAAGGCACCCGGAAGAGAACAAGACGCTCCGGTTCAACAATTCTTTCGAGAATGGAATTCTCTTGGTACTTAGGCTCTGCTTCCAGGACAGGAAGAAGGGATTCCAGGATTTCCTTAACGGCCTGGTGGAACTCAGGCTCATGCGGGTTCCGTTTCACAACGTTGTTGTAGACCTTCTCAACATAGAGTTGAGCATCGTTGCGGGAGGTGTCTGTATCGATCGAAGGTACTAAGCTCATGAATTCAACCGCCTTTACGTATAATTATTTTTCCTTGGTTTTAATGCTTCTTCGCGTTACTGCTTTCACGCTGGGATATATTTTTTATTATTTTGGCATAAGAACGCGCCGCTAACAACTGTTTTTTAAAAAAACTTTACTCTGAATGATACGTTTTATTGGAGAAGGGGGTGAATAATTATACGTCTATGGGAGTAATTACAAGGCAAAACAAGGGTTCTTGGCTATATTTATGCGGGTAATTCCCGAATTTGAACGCTTTCGCACAGTTTGTGCTAAAGTTAAATCTCCCGGCTCAGGGCATACTGTGTTACAATGACTTTGCAGCAACTTGTAAGGAGATGACAATCAATATGAGCGAACAGGTGAATGAGCAGGAATTGGTGGCGGTGTTGTCTGCCAAGACTAAAGTCGATCCCGGACTAATCCGGCTGGTGCTGAAGCATGAACAGACCTTTATTAATAAAGCCCAAGCTAATGCTAAGGGTGAGGTAGACATCGATAATGATGATCTAGTGGATTATATCACAGCCCAGCGTGATGTGAAGCTGGACGAGCTGACTGTGGAGACGATTCTCGATGCCGAGATGGATTATCTGATGGACAAGGGACTCGCTGGATACATCGATTAAGCTTCAATTTTGTTGATGTATTGCGGGTACCTGAATATTGTCTTCTGTTTCTATGAATTAAGCAAGCATAAGTCGTGCACTTATGCTTGCTTAATTTTAGAAGTGTGACGGGTATTGTCCAAGAACAGCCTGCCCCTGATGGAGGGGCGGGCTGTTACCTGTTGTCCGAGTGCGCCAGGATACTCGGTTATTGGATGCTGAATTTGAATTTCTCCCAGCCGTCAATGCTTGTACGATTGGCTATCAGTGGGCTATTGCCGTAGTTATCAGCCGTCACGTACCTGTTGTTGGCATTCGATAGCAACGAGAAAGTGCCATCCCCGTTGTCAATCCATTTGAACTGCTCCCAGCCCTGAACGGTGTCTCTGCTGGCAATGAGACTGTCAGCGCCGCCGTTTTCTGCTGTCACATATTTGTTGTTCGCCAGTGCTCTCAAGGAGATGAAGCCGCCCCCAGCATCGGCCACCAGGAATCTCTCCCATGTGCCGACCGTCGCCCGGTTGGCAATCAGGGGACTGGCACCTGCATTATCCGCTGATACATACAGATTGTTGGCCATCGATTGGAGTGCGATGGTGGAACCGATTGGCACGCTGCCGCCACTACCGCCTCCGCCACGGGTCCAGATGTACGTACCTACAGTCTTAGCGGGAAGGGTTCCGAGAAGCTGCTGACCTTCAGAGAGAATTTTGAAGCTCTTGGCGGAACTGGTCTGGTTAATGACGACTGTCACGATGCTGTTGTCAGGATTCAGGAAAGCGACATTGGTGACTGTCGCGGCAGAGCCATAGTTGCTGTCGATCCGCTTGGCTCCTGGCTTCACGAATTTGGCGTACTGACCGATAAAATTCACCTCTGGCGCTACCCAGTACGTATTGCGGTTCGACGTGCTCTGGATTAGCATGGTCGGTCCTGGCGTTCCTGTCCACTTCTCGGGCTGAATATTCTGGTCTAGCATTGTGACCCAGTTGGTGTAGGAACCGGACCAATTGCGGAAATATTGTGCCATCCTGTCGGCTCCTCCCGTGCCCCACAAGGCACGTTCGGTCATTTGCATGGATTTACTCGGATAGGTGTTGCGCACCGCTGTCATAGCCGTAGGATCGCCGGAGTAGTCATGGAAAGCGACCCCTTCAATAGCAGCATTCGCTGCCGCATTGTCCAGAACACCGGGAAGATGAGTCCAGACCTCGCCGAAGTTATGATCGTACGCCCATAGCTTGGTGGAGATGTTGTAGGTGTCTAGCTGGGACTTCAAGGCAATCGCCAGTTCTCGTTCATTGCTGGAGGTCAGCAGCATGCTGGGATAATCAGGCGCGGCATACAACGGTTCATTCTGCAGGGTCATAGCGTAGATGGGGATGCCGCGGCTTTGGTATTCCTGAATGGCGCGGCGGTAGTAGACCGCCAGATCATTTGTATTTTCCCGTTTTAAATAGCCGCCAATCAGGCTATTGTTAGTCTTCATCCAGGCTGGTGCGGTCCAGGAGCTGGCGAAGATTTTGACCGGATTGCCGGTCTCGTTCCCGATAGCGATGGCGCGCTGCACGGTAGAGATGATGTTATAGTCAATATCCTTCTGGATGGAGAAGCTGCCTCTGGTATCCTCATAAGTGTAGAAATTCCGGCTCGTAAAATCAGAGGTACCGAAAGTGATCCGGAAAAGGTTCATGCCAGCTCCGTTCACGGGATCAATCAATCTGCGCAGTACCTCATCCCGCTTGGTTGTGGACATCAGGGACAGGTTATAGATCGTAGACTCCTCCAGCGACGTGCCGAATCCCAGCATATTTTGATACTGGACATCTGGATTTACGGTGATGGCTGTGGCAGTGGAGCTTGTGGGATTGGTGAGGGGAATATCGGCCTGCTTGCTTGTAGCGTACTGAATTCCGGCAGCAGCGGCGGCGGGATTATTGTACCAGATGCCGCTACCCGGCGAACCTGTGGATGACTCGGAGCTGAAATAGACCTGTGCGGCTCCTGGTGCGGCCTGAGCGGAAGGGGTCTGGAACGGTATAGCGAAAGAGGTGAACAGTACAGCTGCAGCTAACATTAGCTTAGAGAGCGGCCTGGGCCGGGCGTGCTTCTGTCTACGCTTGCGGGAGTGCTGAATCATTGAAATTCCTCCTTTTCAACTATATTTGATAACGCTTACATTATAATAGGAAGCTTGTCAGAAAAAATATGTGTTAAAATTTAGAAAATAGTCCTCATTTTTTAAGAAATTAAATAAAAAGGGCAATTCTTGGCGTCTGAATGACGCGAAGAACTGCCCTTTTTTTTAGTATAAATTAATGTACAGCTGCCATTGTTGAAGCGGAGGAGGACTCCGGACGATCCGGTTCCAGCAGCGCATGTTTTTCCCAAGCCCGGCTCTTCCAGCGGAAGTACATGATAACCGCTCGTAACCATTCATCTGCTGCTGTGGCAATCCACACACCGGCAAGACCAAGGTGAAGCTTGAACACCAGCACATAACCGAGCGGCAAGCTCATGCAGACCATGGAGATCAGACCCATGTAGACAGGAAACTTGGCATCACCAGAAGCGCGCAGGGAGTTAATGATAACTAGATTGGTTGTACGACCCGTCTCCAGGAAGAAGCTCAGCAGGATAACCTGGGCACCCATAATAATGATGTTCTCATTATTGGTGAACAGTCCAAACAGCGGCACCCGGAACACAATAACGATAACGTCAATGATAACGGTGACGAGCATGGCCCATTTTACACTGGAGAATACACGTTTATACGCTTCTTCCTTACGTCCTGCACCCACCAGATGGCCCACGATAATGGAGGTACCCATGGATACAGCTACACTGAACAGATAGATGTAGTTAGAGATGTTGAGTGCATACTGACGGGTAGCCATGGCTTCCGCGCCCAGGTACGTAATATAGAGCGTAAATACAAGCTGACAAGCTTGATAGATAATCGATTCAAAAGCGGATGGGATACCAATCTTGAGAATTTGCATCACATAGTTTTTGGTCAGGTGGGTATAGTATCTCCACTTAACCCGCACTTCCATAATTCTGTAGAGCAGCCAGAAGAATAAAGCCAGACAGATCAGACGGCTCGCAACCGTCGAGATAGCGGCACCTTCCACGCCCAGCGCAGGGAGACCGAAATGTCCGTAAATCAGCAGATAGTTGCCAATTACGTGAAAAATGTTCATCAGCAGGGAAATTACCATCGTCTGCTTGGTGAAACCATGTGTACGGATCGTGGCAGCAAGTCCGTTGATCAAGGCTTGAAAGAAGATCAGCCCGCCAACAATATTCATATAGGACAGCGCATAATCGAAAATATCGCCCTGAACATTAAGGGCATGTAACATAGGACGGCCTAGTCCGAACAGTAACACACTCAAGATCAGCCCTACAATCAGATTGAGGGTAATGGCATTCCCGGTCACCTCTGCGGCTTCCCGTGGTTTTTTGGAACCGAGGTACTGGGAGACGACGATAGATGCGCCGTTCCCGATTACGCTGAGAACCAGAATGGCAATGGCGATAATCTGATTGGCTGCGCCTACCCCGGATACGGCATCATCTGAGACGGAGCTGATCATAAAGGTATCGACACTACCCATGAGCATGAACAGGAAGAGTTCCAGAAAGATCGGCCAAGTCAGCTTCATTAGATTAAATTGTTGATGATTTTTGTTTTCCATGATGCACCTTCTTATTATTTATATACTTATATAGTGTAGGCTCACACTCTATATAGTTTTTTTATCCTCCAAACAAAGTGTAATATTAGCACAGCTTTTCTGAAAATGCAGCATCTTTTCTCCGAAATATTCAGAAAATTGCTTGGGTAATCTGGGCAAAATAACCTTGGGTGAATTCATCCACCATAAATACAGGTGTTTATGTGGAGAGAACAGTGGAAGCGAATCTTGTTTGCGTGGATTAATTGAGTGATTATGCGTGGATTAATTGAGTGATTAGAGGGTATTAAAAAAGCCGGGCAGAGGATTTATCCCTCTGCCCGGCTTTTGCTATTATGCTTTTTGCTCGAATAGCTGGGCTATTTCTACAATGACTTGAACCGCCTTCACCATGTTATCGGCGGAAACGTACTCGAACTTCCCGTGGAAGTTCTCTCCCCCGGCAAAGATATTGGGGGTTGGCAGCCCCATATAGGAGAGCTGCGAGCCGTCGGTCCCACCACGGATCGGGCGAATGATCGGCTTGATGCCGAGGTTCACCATCGCCTCGTGTGCGATATCGACGATCTGACGCACGGGCTCAATTTTCTCACGCATATTGTAATACTGATCCTTGATCTCCAGAATCACGTTCTCATTACCGTAGGTGGCCTTGAACTCGTCCACAATCGCTGTCAGATGAGCCTTACGTGCCTCAAACTGGCTGCGGTCAAAGTCACGGATAATGTAGTTCAGCTTGCTCTGCTCGGCCGATCCCTGAATGGAGATCAGGTGGTAGAAGCCTTCGTAACCCTCTGTGAGCTCGGGAGCTTCCTCCTCCGGCAGTCTAAGATGGAGCGCCATGGCGATTTTGGAAGAGTGAATCATTTTCCCCTTCGCCGTTCCGGGATGGACGTTTACGCCGTTCACAGTGATTTTGGCTGCGGCTGCGTTGAAGCTCTCGTACTCCAGCTCCCCTAGCGGTCCGCCGTCCATCGTGTAAGCATAAGAAGCGTTAAAAGCCGCCACATCGAATTTATGTGGTCCGCGACCGATTTCCTCATCCGGGGTAAAGGCCACCCTGATCTTACCGTGCTTAATCTCTGGGTGCTGCAGCAGATAATTCATGGCCGTCATAATCTCGGCAATTCCCGCCTTGTCGTCTGCGCCCAGCAGCGTCGTTCCATCTGTGGTGATTAGCGTATGTCCCTTGTATTCAGCCAGCTCAGGGAAACTCTGCGTGGACAAGACCACATTAAGATCTTTGTTCAGAACAATATCGCCACCGTCATAATTCTCTACGATCTGTGGTTTTACATTTGCTCCGGTAAAATCCGTTGCTGTGTCCAAGTGGGCCAAAAAGCCGATGGTCGGCACTTCCTTGTCCGTATTGGACGGCAGCGTAGCCATCACATAGCCATGCTCGTCCACCGTCACTTCCTGCATGCCAAGCTCTTTCAGCTCTCCGACCAGCTTATGGGCCAGCTCAAACTGCCCTGGTGTGGAAGGACAGGTATCATTGTCTTCATTAGACTGTGTATCTATTACTGCATATGAAATAAAGCGTGTCATCACTTCTTGCTTCAATTTGTCTCAGCTCCTCAACACAACATTTTCAAATCCTCTCTCTTTATAGTATCACGTTCCATCGCTGGTCTCATCCTCAGGCCATCTTTCAAAATGAACCGAGTGGTTCTTTCCCCACTAGCCTCGCAGTGAGCAGATACCGGTCAGGCGCCGAACCGACGAAAGAGAATGGATAACATGTAATCAGCGTGAGAACAGGCTCTGCACTCGATTTGATCGCTCCGCGTTCGTCCTTGTCCACAATTACACTTCCTGTAATTTCGTACGTGAATTTTCCACTTGCGGTCTCCACCTCGATGGGATCATGGATTGCCAGCTCCCCGAGATTGCGGAATACAGTGTCACGATGTCCAGCCAGCACGCTATTGCCGTCCATACCTATAGCTGCACTTCCTGCGTAGTGCCCGGCTCCTTTTTTCAGCTGCGGGCTGTCCGTCCCCTCCAAGATAGCTACTTTTTTATTCAAGGTGGGGAAAAAAATCTCCCCGATCACTTCGCCCTCCGTATAGGATGGCTTGGAGCCGGGGTCTGTCGCAGGGACATTAATCATCCCTTCCGGCAGGGGCTGTTCTTCAATATGGGAGGGATTTACAGCTTCCTCCCTCTTTTTCTCCCAGGCTTGCAGGGCTTGCCTGGCCTCTATAGGGGCTTTAACCACCTGCACGACAGCATACAGCAGCACAGACAAAGAGAGTATGAGGATCAGCTTCACGGCAATGACGGCACCGGAACGCTTCTTCTTCATACTCTCTCCTCCAGACTTAGGGAAATTCAGTTTACCCCTTCGATCTCAATCTGCGCAAAATGATGACACTGATCACAGCGACAGCCAAGCTGATGAGAATCAGATTATACCAAGGCTCCGCGGTATCCGGGAGCTTATCACCGGCATCCGGAGCCGCCAGCGGCAGCTTATCGTCGGTCAAGGTGACATCTTTACCTGGTGACGATGTCGGTGATGGTGCTGGTTTAGCTGTACTACCAGCAGTGGTGCCTGCACCTGGTGAAGCCGATGGAGCAGTTCCGCCACTGTGATCACCGCCACCCAGTGGGACCGAATCGTCGGTGATGATAATGTCGCGTGGCACTGGTGTTGCCGTTGGCGTTGGAGCGACCGACGGTCCAGGCGTTACAATGAAGCCTGGTATACCCGGGGAAGCCGTAGCCGTAGGTCCGGATGTAGGCTCACTAGTAGCCGGAGCTGTCGGCTGAGTACTAGGTCCAGCCGATGGTCCAGGTGAGGCCGTAGCGGACGGAGTCGGGCTAGGACCAGTAGACGGCTCAGGCGAAGCAGAAGCTGTTGGCTCAGGACTAGGCTCTGACGATGGTCCAGGTGAGGCCGTAGCAGACGGAGTCGGGCTAGGACCAGTGGACGGCACCGGCGAAGCAGAAGCAGTCGGCTCAGGACTAGGCTCCGCAGATGGTCCAGGTGTTGCCGTAGCGGACGGAGTCGGGCTAGGACCAGTGGACGGCACCGGCGAAGCAGAAGCAGTCGGCTCAGGACTAGGCTCTGACGATGGTCCAGGTGTTGCCGTAGCGGACGGAGTCGGGCTAGGTTCGGTAGACGGCACCGGCGAAGCAGAAGCAGTCGGCTCAGGGCTAGGCTCCGCAGATGGTCCAGGTGTTGCCGTAGCGGACGGAGTCGGGCTAGGACCGGTAGACGGCACCGGCGAAGCAGAAGCAGTCGGCTCAGGGCTAGGCTCTGCAGACGGTCCAGGTGAGGCCGTAGCAGACGGAGTCGGGCTAGGTTCGGTAGACGGCTTAGGCGAAGGTGTTGGCGTCGCTGTGCCCGAAGCCGTGAATTCGAACGCTACCGTAGTCTTTTTCCCTTGGTATTCGTTACCGGCCTCCCATGGGAACGTGACATCCATGATGATGGCTTCCTGCCCGCCTCCGGCGAGCGATCCTACCGCTACTCTTCCGGCGGCTTCGCTCATCACCCCGGAATAGAGGATTACTCCCTCTTTTTGCAGGGTCATTTGCAGTATTTTATACAGTTCAACGTCCCCGGACTTGAATTTAAAGTCTACATAATAATCGAAACCCTCATTACCCTCATTAATAATCGTGTAGTCGGAGCGCATCTGATCGCCAGGCTTCATATTGTTCATTGTTGCTGTGCTCGTCGTATGCGAGTTTACTTTAAGTTTAATGGTGTCCTGTGCGCTTGCCCCACCCGCATGCCAGATGACACCTGCCAGAATAATCAGGGCATACGCAGCTATAAAGGCCGAGCGATATTTCTTAATCACAGTCTTCGCTCCTCTCACTTGGGGCCCTTTGCCATGTGCATAGACAAACTATGTCGGTACCCGCCAAAATACGCTGTTGATTTACACATATATCCTCATACTTTGTCGAAAAGTAGTTCTTTTAAGAACTACTATAAAAACGAAGTCAACCGTTCTCTACAGTCTGTAATCGTTAGAGGCACAGAGAAGAGGATATAATGAACACAATTGTTCGTTATAGCGAATAACTAAAGTATAATCAAAATGCGATATAAAGAAAAATGACCAATTTCAAGTGTTATACCTGAAATCGGTCATTTTCTAATCATTATATGATTTTATTGAGTGATTCCTCTTGTTATCTCTTTATTTTTAGAGATTACACCAGATAAGGTGTATTTTATTGCGAACAGTTTCACCTGAAGATATTAGCTCTCCTTGATGGCTTCGGCCACCAGCTCATAGGAATGCAGTCGTGCAGCATGGTCATAGATCTGAGAAGCAATGATCCATTCATCCGCATCTGTTTCTTCGAGAATTTGTTGTAGTCTTTCCTTAATGGCAGACTTGTCTCCGGCAATGGCATATTTCCCTTTGTCGAGAAGTATAGCTTTCTCGTGCGGAGTCCAGAGCTCATCCATGCTGTCAACCGGTGGCTGAAGCATCCCGGTACGTCCGCGGATCAGATTCAGGAATTGCTGCTGCTGGGAAGTAGCAAGCCGCTTGGCTTCCTTCACGGTATCTGCTGCCGTAATCCCGAGACCGACCATAACATGCGGTTTCTCCAACACTTCAGACGGACGGAAGCTGGTGCGATACAGATGCAATGCAGGCAGCAGATATTCTGGTGCAAAATGGCTGGCGAAGGCGAATGGCAGACCTAGCTGACCAGCAAGTCTGGCGCTAAAACCACTGGAGCCCAGCAGCCAGATCGGAATGTTCTGACCTTCGCCAGGAACGGCGCGCACGCCTGCTGGGCGGAACTCCGCGCCATTCGGGTCAAAGTAAGCCCGCAGCTCGCTAAGCTGCTCGGGAAAATCACTTCCGTCGCTGCCGAGTCCTCGGCGTAGCGCACGGGAAGCAGGCTGATCCGAGCCAGGAGCCCGGCCAAGGCCCAGATCAATACGGCCTGGATATAAGGATTCCAATGTACCGAATTGCTCGGCAATGGTGAGAGGCGCATGGTTGGGCAGCATAATGCCGCCAGAACCAACGCGGATCGTCTTGGTTCCTGCTGCCACATGGCTGATCACAAGCGATGTTGCGGAACTGGCAATACCGGGCATATTATGATGCTCGGCCAGCCAGTAGCGGTGATAGCCCCAATCTTCGGCATGGCGAGCCAGGTCGAGTGAATTATTAAAAGAATCGCGTGCCGAACCGCCCTCCACAATCGGAGCCAGATCGAGCACAGAGATACGAACGTCCTGAAGTTTTTTCAAGTATAATCCCTCCCATACTATTGATAACAGTATTTGCAATGCTGTGCGGAGATACACAGGACATTATACCATGATTAATTATAATTTACACACTTCAAGTAAGTTAATTGCTTTTTGAAATTCCGGATTCTCTATAGAGGATCTGCTAGGCAACATATTTTTGAAAGCGCATAACAAAATCTCTTGTCAATTTCAAACAGCCTTGCTATAATCCCCTTGAAAAGGTTTTCTAAAAAGGAAGTATCTATAATGAAGCCAACAATCAGAGATGTGGCCAGGATGGCCGAAGTATCCATCAGTACCGTATCCAGAGTGATGAATTCCCCTGATTCGGTGGTGGAGAGCAAGCGTAAGCGGGTCATGGAAGCAGTGCAGAAGCTGCAGTACCAGCCGAACGCTTTTGCACGTGGTCTGATTTACAAGAAATCCTTCACGCTAGGGCTGTTAATACCGGATATCGAGAACCTCTATTTCGCAGGAATTATCCGGGGCATGCAGGATGCATGTATTAAGCTAGGCTACAGTCTGATGATCTGCAACACAGACCGTGACAAGGAACGCTTGTTGTCCTACATCGATAACTTCCATGAGAAGCAGGTGGACGGCATCGTGTTCGCCAGTGACGTTCTTTACCCCGAGTATTACGACAAGCTTGTTGGTTGCCGTATTCCTTTTGTACTCTTATCCTCCCACACCTACGACTATGAAATTCCTTCTATTGAGGTTGATGACGAAGCGGCTGCCTATGATGCGGTAAAATTCCTGATTGAGCTTGGCCACAAGGAAATCGGTATGATCGGCTTTAACCATGACAATTCCATCGCTGGTCCACCACGTTATGAAGGGTTCATCAGGGCCTTGACGGAATGTGGTCTTGAACAGAATATCGGCAAAATCAGATACGCCAATCATCGTTTTGAGCATGCTTATGAGGCTGCACATGAGTTGTTCACGGCATATCCGGAGCTAACCGCCGTCTTCTGCGTAGCTGATGAATTTGCGATGGGTACGATCTCCTATCTTAAAGACCGGAATATTCATGTCCCAGGCCAGGTATCCGTTGTCGGCTTTGATAACCTTAGAATGTCTAGTATGTTCATTCCGAAATTGACCACCATCGCACAGCCAATCTATGAACTTGGATATCGTGCCGCTGAGAAGCTGCATGAGCTGCTTGTGACCGGTTCGGTTGCTATTCTGCGGGAAAGAATGGATCACAGACTGATCGTAAGGGAATCTTCAAGGGAAAAATGAGTGGCAGCATTCTTTTTCCATCTATTTTGAAAAGCTTTTCACTAAAATAACCATAACTTCATGCATCGTATTCTCTTCTCCTATCCCACCATGAATTACACCCAATCCAACTTTAGAGTTTACCTATAAAAATAAAACTGCAAGCGCATTCATTATAAAATAACACTTAAATGTAAGCGCTATTATAATGACTGCTGTTTAATCCGACTATTTAAGTACGGCAATATCCATATTTTGAAAACCTTTGCAAAGGGGGTGATCCAGGAAAGCTGGTAGCGTCGGGCTACCTGGCGTGATTAACAGCAGAAACTTCTCTAAACCACTAAAAGGGGATGTATGCAAAGATGAAAAAATCTTCAACACGCAAAGTAACTCTGCCACTTGTACTCTGCTTGTCCTTCGCTATGATGCTAAGCGCATGTGGCGGCGGCAACAGCAATAACGGAACAGCACCGACAGATCCTCCAGCAAAAGCCAACAATCAGACGAACAATACTCCGGATTCAACAAATTCAGGTACGGACACCGTAGCGGGATCACCGCTGGATTTAGCGATGAAAGGTGAATATAAAGGGACCAAGGTCACTATGTTCGGACCGTTCGTAGATGCCGACCAGGTGAAATTCGAGAACAGCATCAAGGAGTTTGAAGAGAAGACCGGCATTGATATTCAATACGAGGGCTCCAAAGAATTCGAAGCGACGATCAACATCCGGGTAGACGGAGGCAACGCGCCTGATATCGCTGATTTCCCGCAGCCGGGGCTACTAGCCGCCATCGCCAAAACCGGGAAGGTCGTTGATCTGACAGATGTGCTGGATCAGGAGAAGATGAAGTCCAACTACAACAAGAGCTGGCTGGATATGTCCACGATGGACGGCAAAGACGGCAAAATTATGGCTGGTGTCTGGAGCCGCAGCAACGTGAAGAGCCTGGTGTGGTATCCGAAGAAGCAATTTGATGAAGCCGGCTACAAGATCCCTGAGACCTGGGATGAGATGATGGCTCTTACGGAGCAGATCGCCAAGGACGGGGACCCTGCTTGGACCATCGGTATCGAGAGCGGTGCGGCTACTGGCTGGGCAGCTACAGACTGGGTGGAGGATATCATGCTCCGTACCACTTCTCCAGAGAACTATGACAAATGGGTCAAAGGCGAGCTACCGTTCACTTCTCCTGAGGTAAAGCATGCTGTGGAAGTGATGTCGAAGATCTGGATGAATAAAGACTATGTCTACGGTGGCACGAAGTCGATTGTAACCACAGCGTTTGGTGATGCGCCAAAACCGATGTTCGACAATCCGCCAAAAGCCTGGTTCCACCGTCAAGGAAATTTTATCACCAGCTTCTTCCCTGAAACTGCCAAGGTGGATGTCGATTACGACTGGTTCTACCTGCCGCCAATTGATCCTCAATACGGCAAGCCGGTGCTTGTAGCTGGCGACATTTATGCGATGTTCAACGATCGTCCGGAAGTCCGGGCCGTAATGGAGTTCTTCACAACAGGTGAATCGGTCAAGAGCTGGGTTCAATCTGGCGGGATGATTGCTCCGATGAATGATGCTTCCCTGGATTGGTACAGCTCCGAATCCGATAGACGTATGGCGAAGCTAGTTCAGGACGCATCAACTCTGCGCTTCGATGGATCTGACCTCATGCCGGGCAAGGTGGGTGCAGGGACCTTCTGGAAGGGCATGACCGATTATGTAAGCGGGACGGCTACCCTGGATCAAGCACTGGAGCAAATCCAGTCGGGATGGAACAACTAAACGGAATACGTAAACACAGGACTGTATGACAACAAGAAGAGAGGCGGGCCACAGCAACCGTAAGCTGCCTCTCTTTTTCTTGCTTGCAAAGAGAGTTTTGCTCGGCAGAACTTATAGGAGGAAGCTAACATGGGTGCACAAGCAAAGCAACGAATCAGTGTATCGGCGGTGTTGTTATCCCTCGGTGTATTGCTTGCTAATATCGTTGTGAATGGACTGATTTTTCTATTTTTCCGGGATTCAACGCTGAATCCGCTGGTGACCGCCGTTCTTGCCGTGCTTTGGGGCGTGCTGGGCGTCTATCTGATTTACTATACACTGACCTGGGCAGTTGAGCGATACCCCGCCCATATTCGCAGGAGAGTGCTCCCCTATGTTTTCATAGGACCAGCGGTGCTGATATTGGGTTGGCTGCTGGTGCTGCCTGCATTGCGGACACTGTACTTGAGCTTCTTCAATGCTTCTTCGGAGAAATTCGTTGGACTGAGCAACTATACGGCGATTTTTAATGACCGTCTGCTGGCGACGGCACTGCGTAACAATCTGCTCTGGGTGTTCGTGGGAACACTGGCATGTGTAGCCTTGGGGCTACTCATTGCTATTCTTGCCGACCGCAGCAGCTATGAGAAAATCGCCAAAGCGATTATTTTTATGCCCATGGCGATATCTTTTGTGGCCGCAGGTGTCATTTGGAAGTTTGTGTACTACTATCAGCCAGGTGATGAACAAATTGGGTTGTTGAATGCAATTGTGACTTATTTTGGCGGTGAGCCGCAGGCCTGGACTAGTATGATTCAGCCGTGGAACAATTTCTTCCTCATCATCATTCTGATCTGGATGCAGACAGGGTTTGCCATGGTCATTTTTTCGGCAGCGATCAAGGGGGTTCCTGAAGATATTCTGGAGGCGGCAAGAGTGGACGGTGCGGGTGAGATCAAAATTTTCTTCAGCATCATGATTCCCTACATCTCAACCACGATCCTGACGGTTACGACAACCATTATCGTCTTTACTTTGAAAATATTTGACGTCGTCATGGTGATGACGGGAGGTCAATACGATACAGAAGTGGTAGCCACACAATTCTACAGACAGTTTTTCATGTACCGGAATTTCGGTTACGGCTCGACGTTGGCGATTGTTCTGCTGATAGCAGTCTTACCGGTGATCTTCATTAATCTGCGTCAGTTCCGCAAGCAAGGGGGATTCTAATGGTCGGTAACAAGAAGAGAAAAGGTAGCAAAACAGCTGTTAACATCGTGCTGGGCATTATCTGCTTCATCTGGCTGCTGCCGACACTGGGCCTTTTCATTTCCTCCTTCAGGCCGGCGGCGGATATTTTGCAGACCGGCTGGTGGAAGGTGTTCCCTCATCAGACCTGGACGGCAGGGGAAAGCATTCAACTCTCCAAGGATGTGGATCTGCGCCAGCCAATAGAGGTCAAGGGCAAGACCTATACGGATGACCAGTTAAAAGCGGGGGTAACGGTAGACGGCAATCGCCTAATGTGGGAGAACCGCCGGGCACGTACCCTGAACATCCAGGAGCAAGGCTGGAAGACCACGCCAGATCTGACACTCGAGAACTATAAGAATGTGCTGTCCGGTAAGGAATACAAGCTGAAGGAAGCCGATGGCAGTGAAAAGGTGCAAAAAGGCTCTGGTCTGTCACAGGCGTTTTGGAATACGCTCACGATTGCCGTGCCGGCCACAGTGATTCCGGTGCTGATTGCCTCCTTTGCCGCGTACGCTTTCGCCTGGCTGCGGTTCCCGGGGCGCAAGACGCTGTTCGTCACCATTATTGCCATGCTGGTGATCCCGATTCAAGTAGCACTTATTCCAGTGCTGAAGGATTACACTGCGCTTGGTCTGAACGGGAGCTACCTGGGCATCTGGCTGGCGCATACTGCGTTTGGACTGCCGCTGGTGACTTACTTTATGTACAACTTTATTAGCCAGCTGCCTAAGGACCTGTTTGAGTCAGCCTTTATAGACGGGGCTAGTCATTTTACGATTTTCAGCAGACTGATTCTGCCATTGTCCGTTCCGGCTCTGGCTTCAATCGGCATCTTCCAGTTCCTGTGGGTGTGGAATGATTATCTGGTGTCGCTGATCTTTATCGGCAGCCAACCATCCGTGCAGGTCATGTCCATGAAGATCGCCGACCTTGTCGGCTCGCGCGGCAACGATTGGCATCTGCTTACTTCGGCCGCATTCATCTCTATGCTGATGCCACTGGCGATCTTCTTCCTGCTACAAAAATATTTTGTCAGAGGTCTCATGGGTGGATCGGTAAAAGGGTAAGCACTGCGATAAGATAACGCTATGAGAGAATGAAAAAAGGCCCTCGTCCTGCTTCCTACGATGGAAGCGTGACGGGGGCCTTGTGAGTTTTAAAGGAAATCAATATCCGGGAATATTTGTTTCAGGTGGTGCACTATATGATTCAGATAGTCTTCTACCAGCCACTGTAGGGTGACGTTGTCCCCGTTAGGTAACTTACAGGACAACGATAACTGAGCGGGCTTCAGATCCGAGATTACCCGTAATATAGATTGATTCAAGCTAATCCAGAGACTCAGCACCTCTTCTACGGAGGCCTGGTTGTAACGCTGCGCATCTACCCAATGATTTTGTTCATAGGCAAAAACCACCAGGGGCTGTGGCTCGTACGAAATCCGGATGAACCTCGATACATTATTGATAGCTGAATCGCACAGATGTCCTAGAATCTGCAGCCGGGACCATTTGCCAGGTGCTAGTGGTTCTAACGCCTCGGCATGGGTGAGACTTCGAAAGGTCTGCGGCACTTCTTGCAGCAGCACCTGTATACATGGAACAGCGTTCAAAGTCATCGTTGTGACCTCCTTATTCATGTAGCGGTCTCACCATAGCGAATCCGCTGTTATGTAGTGGCGCCTTCCTCCAGCTCTACCGGCAGGATATGCTCGGAGGCGACAGCCTTGCCTTGCATTTGCTCGATAATCAGTTCGACCGCGCGTTTGCTAATCTCTTCAATCGGTTGGCGGATAGTGGAGATCAGCGGCGTTTGCAGCTTCCGCTGGGCTATGCCGTCATAGCCGATGATGCGGACATCCTCCGGAACCCGTCTACCACTGTTCTGGCAAGCCTTGAGGGCATACGCCGCCAGAATATCGCTGCTGGCAAAAATTCCGTCGATATCCGGGTGTTCCAAGAATAGTCGCTCCAGCAAAGCATCGTATTCCTCCAGTTTATAGCCATTAACATCTGTGTGCAGCGAGGTATGCCATATCCCGCGTTGCTCCGCAACGTCCCGAAAAGCGACATATCTCTGGTGGGACAACAGATTAAGGTGCGGATGTACGCCAATGTGGGCCAGTTTCCGGCAGCCTTTGTCAGCCAGTAAGCTCGTTGCCAGTACTCCCCCCCGGTAGTTATCGGAACAGACGTAAGGGATCTCTGGTGATATCTGCCGGTCAAAGGTGACCAGCGGCAGATGAATCTGGCGGTAAGCCTCCACTTCTAGCGTATGGCTCCCCATAATAATGCCATCCACACGGCTGGAGCGCAGCATGTCGATATATTCGAACTCCTTGAGTTTGTCCAATTGAGAGTTGCAGAGCAGAAGCTTATACCCATTCCGGTAGGCATGTTCTTCAATATGGCTTGTCAATTCACCGAAAAACGGGTGCGAGACAAAGGGAATAATGAGGCCAATAATGTTAGACTTGGAGCGGCTTAATGAACGGGCCAATTCATTGGGCCGATAGTTCAGCTCCTCCATGGTATCATAGACCTTTTTCTTCAGTTCTTCACTGAGATAACCTCTGTTGTTCAGCACTCTGGATACGGTTGTCACTGAAACACCAGCCTTCAGTGCCACATCTTTAATTGTCGGCATTTCATTGATCTCCTGATTCCATTATATATTTGTTAATACTAACTTGGAGGGGGCTTTGTGTCTATAATCGTAAGGCCTTCCTGACTATTCATAACAACTATTCAGTGCTATTGTCTGAGCCAATCTCACTATATAGTCCAGCTATTATCCCTAAGCATCAGATTCTGTTTTCACTTCGGTAAGGTCACTAATCAGAAATTCTCTAAGTCGCTCGATGAAAATGCCCGTGGCATGACTGATGAATCGGTCACTCCGGTAGATTAGTCTCAATTCACGTTGTGGAGGATGATTAATAATCGGAATGGAGCAGAAGCTGCGGTCCTCCAGATGATTGAGCAGACTGGCAGGCTGGATCGTGCCTCCAATCCCCGCTTTGACCAGTTGGAGTACAGAGGTAGCTGATCCGGTCTCCATGAGGGGCGTGATCTCCAGCCCTGCTTCCCGGAAGCAATCCTCCACCAGCTCCCGACCAAGCAAGCCTCGCGGATACATGACCAGAGGAAGATCAGGCAGCTCGGATAATTCAATAGATTTGCGGTCAGCATAGGGATGATCTTTGCGAATGATCAACTGGTACAGCTCGATGCCTAGATCCTCTTCGACCAGCATAGGGTCTCGCGGGCCTTTGAGGCTGATCCCGATATCCAGCTTGTTATCCAGCACCTCTTGCCGAATCAGAGTGGTGGCGTATACCTGTAGTCGTATATTGGGAAACTCCTGGTGAAATTGTACGAGGAGCGGTGTAAGGCGATAATCGAGGTCAGAGGGAAGCAGACCCAGCCGGATTGTTCCACGGCTGTCGGAACGAAGCTCGTTGATGGCATTTTTGGCGTTCTGCTCATCCTGGATCATCCGGGAGGCATAGGCTTTGAGCAGAACCCCGGCTTCCGTAAGTGCGATTTTTTTACCAATACGGTCAAAAAGGGGCATATTTAATTCACCTTCCAGCACCCGAATCTGCTGGCTTAAGGTTGGCTGACTGATGCCGAGCTGTTCTGCAGCCCTGGTGAAATGCAGTTCTTCGCATAACGCAAGAAAATAATGCAGATGTCGTGTCTCCATGCTCTGCTCCTTACCAATCATAGTTATTTTCTATGATAATAATACAAACAATAGTATTGAACAATTCTTATGCAGGGTCGTATACTCAGGAAGCAGAAATGATACTACTTTGAACAGGAGATGATCCACATGCCAATCGTGCTTTTACTGGCCGCGTTGTTTCTGGCCTCTTTAAATATGCGCCCGGTCATTACGTCTGTGGCTCCGCTGCTGAGCAATATCCAGGGTGATCTCGGGATGAGCGGGTTATCTGCTAGTCTGCTGACCACGTTACCTGTATTATGTATGGGCGTCTTTGCTCCTCTTGCTGTTAAGATCAGTCGCAAAATCGGTATGGAGCGAGCCATTCTGTACTCCATGATCCTGATTGGTGCGGCTACAGCCGCCCGGGCAGTAACGAGCTCCTCCGGGATCCTGATTCTGACAGCGTTCCTGTCAGGCATCGGGATCGGGATTGCCGGACCGCTCTTGTCAGGTTTTATTAAAGCTCATTTTCCCAGCGGTTCCGCGCTGGTCAGCGTCTACTCCGCCTCGCTGGTGTTCGGAGCTTCACTGGCGGCAGGATTATCAGTCCCTCTGTATACCTTACTGGGCGAATCATGGCAGAAATCATTGGCCATATGGGCAGTCCTGGCGATTGCCGCCATTCTTGTCTGGTGGAAGGTCGCCTCGAAGCCTGTGCCGGTTAATAACAACGCCGATTTTACGCTGCCGCTGACTAATAAACGAGCTTGGCTGTTAACCGTATTCTTCGGAATGATGGCCAGTATCTTCTATTCGTTGACGGCCTGGCTGGCCCCGATTGTATCATCCATGGGGTATACCAGACATGAGGCGGGTAATCTGCTAACCCTGTTTACTTTAATTCAGATCCCGGTCAGTATTATCATTCCGATTATGGTAGCTAAATATAAACGGCGCACCTTCTGGCTGGTGCTGTGCAGCTTGTTCGAACTGGTTGGGATCATTACGCTAATCAGTGCAGTATCGCCATTCCTGAGTGCAATCCTGCTCGGGATTGGAGCAGGGGGCTTGTTCCCACTAGCGCTGATGCTGCCGATTATTGAGGCACAGCGGCCTGAGGAAGTCAGTTCCTGGTCAGCCATGAACCAGGGCGGTGGTTATATTCTAGGTGCTGCGGGTCCGCTTCTGATCGGTCGGATTTATGACTGGACGGGTGAGTTCCGGTTGGCCTTGATGGGGCTTATGGTCGTGATTGTTCTAATGATTGGTGTCCAATTATGGATTGGTAGAGGATCAAGAACCCCAGTTGCAGCAGTGACGGGAGAGCCAAAGCCGACGCGTCCTTGAATAAATTGAAAAACAGCAAGTCCCGAAATCAGGGACTTGCTGTTTTTCAGCTTTATGATGCTTATGACAAGCGGTAGTAGGCGAATGGTTCGCCGTAACGAAAGGCGTTACTAGCTTCCTCCAGCTTACGGAGTGTCTCTGCATCAAGCGCCAGCGTGGTGCTTGTGAGATTCTCCTGCAGCTGATCCACACGGGTAGCGCCTACGATGACGCTGGAGACAGCCGGCCTATTCATCAGCCAGGCGAGAGACAAGGCGGTAGGCGTAGTATCTAGCGCTGCCGCCAATTGGCTTACGGTCTCGCCAAGCGCGATCCGCTCCTTGCTGAGGAAGCGGGAGAAGCTTGGATCGGTCTCGACCCGTGAGCCTTGCGGGACATCGCTGACCGATTTATATTTGCCGGTCAGGATACCCCCGGCAAGTGGGAAGTATGGAATGATACCGAGGCCTTGATCGAGGCAGAGTGGTAGCAGCTCATTCTCCGGTGTCCGGTCAGCCAGCGAGTAACTGCACTGAATGGAGACATATCTGGTGAAGCGGTGTGCTTCGCTGATGCCAAGAGCCTTCATCAGCTCCCAGGCGGCATAGTTGGAGGCACCGATATAGCGGACTTTGCCTGAGGAGACCATATCGTCCAGCGTACGCAGGGTCTCTTCCAGTGGAGTATAGGGATCAAAGGTATGAATCTGGTACAGATCAACATAATCTGTTTTCAAGCGGCGCAGACTACCTTCCAGCTCTTGCATTAGATGATGGCGGGAGGATCCGCTTCCGTTCGGGCCCTCACTGCGGATTAGTCCTGCCTTGGTAGCGAGTACCGCATGGTGGCGCCTGTCTTTCAGGGCCTGGCCGATAATCCGCTCCGACTCTGTTCCAGCATAGATATTGGCAGTATCAATGAAGTTAATACCTCCGTCCAGGGCTGCATGGACAATTTCGATGGAAGTACCCTCGTCAGCCCGTTTGCCGAAGGCATTCGTTCCTAAACCGAGTGCAGATACCTGAAGTCCACTGTTTCCAAGTCGATGATAGTTCATAGCCTTCACTCCATATTTTTATTGGTGAATAATTGCAGCGCCGTCTCGATGAAGAGCTTCACCGCAATAGATGAATCCTCCAGCGATTGGACGGCGATATGGATGTCGCGGTAGGCATCCGGGGACAGCTCTCGTACGATTACGCCCGAGGGTATTGAGATTAGCGACAGCTCGGACATAATGCTAACGGCCAATCCTTCCTTGACCATGTTCAATGCGGTGGCGAAATTGCTCACCACATACTTGGGGTTCAGTGTGCTGCCGCTGCGGCGGAACAGGTCCTCTACCGGCGGTTCGTAACCAGCTCTGCAGATTAGCAGAGTTTCCTCCTGAAGATCACTTACATGAATAATTTTTTGTTTGCCAAGCGGGTTATCCTCCTGCACCACACCGAACAATTGCTCACGGAAGAGGGGGAAGGTCTCAAAATCTCCAATGGGAGGCAGGATCAATCCGACATCAATAAAGCGGGAATCCAGCCAGTCCTTAACCTCAGTGACAGAGCCTTCGTACATTTCAATCTCCACACCGGGATATTGTAAGGCGATTGAACGGATAATCTTTGGGAAAAAATAAGCGGCAGCCACGGGAAAAGCGCCAATGCGGATTCGGCCTTTCTCGAGGCCCTTCTCCAGAGCGATCTCCTGATTAACTTTGTCGAAGCCGGCCAGAATTTCACGAAAGAGAACAAGGACACGCTTTCCTACATCGGTAAGCGCCAGACCGTTGCGCCGGTCACGGAGCAGGAGCTTCACATCTAGCTCTTCTTCCAGCGTTGAAATGGCCCGGCTGACAGCGGGCTGGGTCATGTTTAGCTCTAATCCGGCTTTAGTGAAGCTGCCGCTTTCGGCGATTTTAACGAATAAGCGAATCTGATTGTTGTTCATATCATTTTTGATATGCCCCTTATGATTAATATTTATTTCTATTATGAGTATGATTATTGTATCATTTGACATGAAGCCGATTCAAGGAGATGAAACCTACATCTATGCAGAAGAAAAATATACTGCTGCTCTTATTTCTTGTTATTGTTTGGGGCGTTAACTGGCCCTTGTCCAAGATTGCACTGGCCTACGCGCCACCCTTGCTGTTCGCAGGGATTCGCACGCTGATTGGCGGTGTGCTGCTCATACTGCTCGCTCTACCCAGATGGAAGAGCCTGCGCTTTAAAGAGCTGTGGCCGATCTATCTTGTCTCTGCCATTCTCAGCATTGTCTTCTACTATGGCTTTCAGACCATTGGGCTACAATATGTGCCGGCCGGTCTGTTCTCTTCGATTGTTTTTTTGCAGCCAGTCCTGCTAGGAATCTTCTCCTGGATGTGGCTGGGGGAGAGCATGTATGCACTCAAAATTGCCGGACTGATGCTGGGTTTCATCGGAGTAGCCTCCCTGAGCGTCGGCGGATTTACAGGCAGCATTTCCCCTTGGGGCATTCTTCTCGCCCTTGCCAGTGCGTTAAGCTGGGCATTTGGCACGATCTATATGAAGCTGCGGTCTGCCCGTGTAGATACGCTATGGATGACCGCCATGCAGATTACGATCGGCGGACTGATCCTGACGGTTTCGGGGTCCGTGACTGAACGTTGGGGAGATATTGTGTGGAATGGTGCTTTTATTGCCGATACCTTGTTCATTTCGATTTTTGTGATCGCGATAGGCTGGGTCGTGTACTTCAAGCTGATTAATGAAGGGGAGGCGGGCAAGGTAGGTTCGTTCACCTTCTTGATTCCGTTAATCTCGATTGGCACCAGTGTAATTTTCCTTAAAGAACAAATCACGCTTAACCTAGTCATCGGACTGCTGCTAATTGTGTGTAGTATTGTCCTGGTGAATGTGAAGTTCAGGCGTTCGGCCAAACTGTCGGCTAACTGATCAAGACCATATGCCTTATATTGAATAGTAAAAGGAGATCCCTGCTGACAATGCTGCAAGGGACCTCCTTTTCTTTTTATTTCATTTATTGTCGGCGCTGTAGCGTCTGTGGTGTGATCACGGCGTTCTCCAGCAATCCGGTAACCTCTTCTGAGTAGCCGCCAACACTGATTCTGCCGCCGCTCATTTTGTGCAGAACAAGTCTCTTTCCGGCCTTCAGGACGGAGTTGGTTTCACTTGTCCCGCCAACCGTCTGCGCGGTGATGGCACCTGTGGCCTCTAAATTGGAGTCCTCGCAGACCGCATTGCGGCTTGTGTAGGCAATGTCTCCATCGGACTGCAGATTGCTTTGCCGAGTACCCTTCCCATAAATGGTGATGTTGCCACCAGATTGAATGATGCTATTGTCGCTATAGGGCAGATCAATTCGGACTTTGCTCTCCAGCATAACCGTAATGCCGTTGTACATATCCTTTAGCAGCTTCAGGAAGGATTCCACAACCGCATCATTCAACATCCCGATAAATTGATCCGGCTGCAAAAAGACCTCGAGCAATCGTTTCAACTGTTTTATATCCTGAGGGTAGGAATGCTTGATATCGGAGAGAACATGCAGAAGCTCGGGGATCAGAATCGCAAATCGTTTATATTTGGTATCAAGCAAAAGCTGAATGACCTGGCCGTAATTCACAGGCTGTTGGCGGTTTTCTAACTTTTTGGCCAACACCTTGGCTGCCTTCCGTAGCAGATTGCCTTCCTCTAGGATCTGTTTTGACAGATGGTAGAGTCGGTTATTCAAAACTCCATGATATCCCGAATACAGTCTGCTCTCCACCACATCGCCATGTATCCAAATACTCCCGGTTGCAACGATGGTCGCATTCTTCACGTTTCCGTAAATATAGACATTTCCAATCGCTTCAATAATCATCTGCTCTTCCACATCGCCGTGAACAGCAACGTCCCCCGGGAATACGATGTGGCCGGTCTCAGGATTGACATTCCCCAGAACCCTGTGCGCTGCGGCAATGTCAAAGGTTCTGCCCTTCACTCCTGTCAGGCGGGGTCTGCCTGTACGAAGCGCCATGACCTTCAGACCGGATATAAGCTGTGTATGCTCCTTGGCTATAAGCTGGAAATCCTCAGGTGGGGCAGCAGGCAGCAGATGTCCATACACATCATATCCGGGAACCCCTTCGATGGGTGGATGCTTGATAGCTACGATGTCGCCCTCTTGGACTTCTGGGATGTCCGGGTAATTCTGCTCTTCCTGTCCACTCACGTTTCTATGGAAGATTTCTGCGGTCAGGGCTTCCTCGGAAAAAGGGATCTCGATTCTTGCATTGATCGCGGGTTTGGGCGCGGTACCTTCCGCTACACGGACAGGCCGTCCGGTAGGGTGGTTCAATGCCTCGTAAATCGCTGGAATATTGAGATTCTGGGAGATGGATTTTTTGTCAAAGTCGGCAAGGACCTGTTCGATGCGGACTGTAGACAGCAGGGCTTTCTTGTCCTGCTCCGCACTAACCGCAATGTTATTCGTGGCTGCACAATCCTTCAGGCGCCAGGCGTACTGTTCCAACCGTCGCAGGGTAAGGAAAGCCGATAACTTGTCTTCGGAGACTGTAATCTCATACGGTGCGGGCTCTTCAATCTCCCACTCCAGGCGGTCGGATGACAATACTTCGGTAGGGGCAGTAATGATCTGCCGGTTCTTCCTAAGGACAACGGGAGGAACGGGAGAGATGACAGCAGGTTTGCCGCCAGATAAAGGTGAGGTGATGAAAAATTGATTATTTTGAATAATGATGATGCCGTCCTTATTGTTCGTGTCGTCCAGTGGTAGAGATTGTGGAGCACTATTCAAGATTTGTTCGGAGGGCTCTATCGGCAATGGCCGGGCAAATTCTTTTACGTCATTTCGATTAGGGTGTTGCGACATTCTGTTACCTCGCTTCTTTGTATAATCAAAGGCATCTGTACATAGAGAGCACCGGGTTAAGATGCGATATCCGCTAGGGATATCCGCCATGCAGGCGTCTAATTGGCAGCCTGGCAACCATAAATGCAGCTTGTGCATTCTTAGGCCCATTGCTTTGCGTCCTACCCTTTCGAATAGTTTGCCTTTAAAAATGGATCAATGATGTATACTCAGCATCAGGCACTTTAATCGACTAAAATCGACAAAAAAAGAAGGCGCCGGTACGTCGTATATATAAAATTGTCGGCATTAAATCCTTTTAATTTTAGTGCTAAAGTAACGAATTGACAATATAAAATAAATAAATTCACCCAGACCGTCCACATGTAAAAGAGAGGCGTCTAAGCCGGATGGCCCGGGACGTCTCTCATGGGATCAAATAGTCCACAGAAGTACCTATATATTCCACATTTCCTTAATTATAACGCGTAAGATGGTTTTAGTAAAATAAAAGGACGCTCCCGTTTATAGCTTTTGGGAGAGTCCTTTTTTCATGTAATGAATACCTTGTGCGATATTGGTCTTGGCCTCATGCGGTACAACTGAACAGGTGGCATATTCCGCCCGCTCCACCTCTTCCAGCACCCGGTTCAAGTGGGAGAACACTGCACCGAGATCGCGCATGGCTGTCAGAGGGCAATGTCTCTGAAGCTCTGAGAAGCAAGAGAGCTGTAATTCCCGTGCATGGCGCAGGGCGTCTGGGAGGGAACGGGTGCACTCGATATCGGACAGGGTCTTCGTTCCGTACAGTGCGATGCAATCCGCGGTGGCTTCCAGCGAACCAGCCAGCCCTTCTGCAGCTGCATAATGCGGTGGAAGCAGAGCAATCTCATCGGCAATTTCCTTCACATAGGCATGAACGGTTTTCAGATGAGTAGTAGCTGTGCTCAGCTTGTGCAATTCATTACGGCATTGGTAATGGGATAGTGTGTAGTGAATCTCTTTCTGTTGCTTGCGGCTTCGTGTCAGCAGCTCCCCGGCTTGTTTCGATACGGCTTTGCCCTTCTCCGTACTTTGTTCTCCGGCGGCAAGTCCTCTCAGTGCATCTGCGAGCAGCAGGCTTCCTTCAAGTGCCAAGGCTTTTACCTTGACGAACCCCTTCGGCGGAACGATAATCATATTGATGAGGACGGCAATCAGTACGCCGATGAAGGTTTCGAATATTCTAGAGACTACATAATCGTTTTGATAGAAGGAAAGGGCCATAACAGAGGTGACGCCTACTTGGGTCACGGCCTGAATATTCACGCGGCAGGCGGTGGCGATGCCAATGCCGATGAGCAGCATAAGCAGGATAGAGAGCCCGCTTATGTCAAAGAACTTACCGACGATCAGAGCGACGATCCCGCCAAGAATGATGCCGAGGAGCCGGTAGATTCCTTTTTCTACAGAGCCCTTAACAGTACCTTGGGTAATCAGAATGGCAGCTAGCGGAGCAAAGTACAGATAATGATTGCTATAAAGACTGTGCACCACCACCCAAGAGAGCGATGCAGCTAGCGTCACACGTATCATATATAGGGAAAAACCAAATTTCTCAAGGCGGTCCAGTAACCCCTCGTTCATGTTCTTCATCTTCTTTCGCAAAAATAGGAAAACATCAATTAACTTTCATCCGTTTTCATTATATCACCTCATTTTTGACGAAAATCCTGATAAGTTTTACGAAGTTGTTAAGTTTCTGGGGGATGTTAACAATCTAAGCTATCGCATAAGGGGAAGCTATCTATTATGCTATACCTATATGGAGTGTCGAACGAAAGGAGGAATTGTCGCTTATCCGCACTGGGCATGCCGATATCGATTGTTCCCCGCAGGAAGCGGGTAAAATAGGATTGTATTACTAAAGGCAGGGAGGTTGTTAGCTATAGCTACCCAGGAAGGCACTATTATTTCTTTTGAGAAGGTAACGAAGCAATACGACGATGAAGAGGCTGTGCTCAAAGAGGTCAGTTTCGAGATTGAGCGGGGCAAATTTTATACATTGCTGGGTCCGTCCGGTTGCGGTAAAACGACGATTCTGCGGCTGATTGCAGGCTTTGCAGAGGCGACAAGCGGCTCGATCATACTGAACGGCCAGGTGATTAACCACATTCCTGCCAACGAGCGGCAGGTCAACACAGTATTTCAGGACTATGCTTTGTTCCCGCACCTGAATGTGTTCGAGAATGTGGCGTTTGGTCTGCGCATCAAGAAGATGAAGAAAGATGTCATCACGCAAAAGGTACAGGAGGCGCTGGGCTTTGTGAACCTTGCAGGCTACGAACAGCGGGCCATTAACGAAATGTCCGGCGGTCAGCGGCAGCGCGTAGCCATCGCCCGTGCCATCGTCAACGAGCCACAGGTCTTGCTGCTGGACGAGCCCTTGTCGGCGCTGGATTTGAAGTTGCGGACGGAGATGCAGTACATTTTGCGAGAGATGCAGCAGCGACTGGGGATCACGTTTATCTTCGTCACGCACGATCAGGAAGAAGCACTGGCGATGTCGGACTGGATCTTTGTCATGAACAAGGGCAAAATCGAGCAGAGCGGCACACCGCACGATATTTATGATGAACCGATTAACCGTTTCGTGGCTGACTTCATTGGCGAATCCAATATTGTTCCGGCGGTTATGATCGAAGATTACCTGGTGGAGATCAACGGGCGCCATTTTGAGTGTGTCGATGCTGGGCTACGCCCAAATGAGTCCGTAGAGATCGTCATTCGCCCAGAAGACTTGGAAATTACGACTCTGGAGCAAGGCAAGCTGCGCGTGCGCGTCGATTCCCAGCTGTTCCGGGGTGTGCATTATGAGATCAGCTGTTATGACGAGTCCGGGCATGAATGGCTGGTCCATTCCACACGTCAAGCTACTGTCGGCAGTGAAATTGGCCTTTATTTCGATCCTGAAGCGATTCATGTTATGCGATTCGGGGAAACGGAGGAAGAGTTCGACAGACGTCTGGAAGCTTACGGCGAGGTGGAGAGTCATGAACAATAAGGGCCGGTCGTTCTATCTCATCCCTTATTATTTGTGGATTGCCTTGTTTGTTATTGCTCCGGTATTGCTAGTCATCTACTATTCTCTGTTTGATCTGGACGGTCATTTGACGCTGGACAATTACGTGAATTTCTTTACACCTGTATATTTGAAAATGACGCTGACCTCCTTCTGGTACGCGTTTCTGATCACACTATTCTCGCTGCTGGTCGCCTATCCGGCGGCTTATCTGCTGACGAGAACGAAGCATAAGCAGCTGTGGCTGCTGCTGATTATTTTGCCGACCTGGATTAATCTGCTGCTGAAAACATATGCTTTCATCGGGATCTTCGGCACCTTCGGACCGATCAATAACCTGTTCGATGTGCTTGGGATCGGTGAGCAGCAAATTTTGTTCACGGGCTTCAGCTTTGTGTTCGTGTCGGTCTACATCTTTATTCCGTTCATGATTCTGCCGATCTTCAGTGCGCTAGAGGAGCTTAATCTGTCTCTGCTCGATGCCGCGCGTGATCTGGGAGCGTCCGGCTGGACAACCTTCCGGCGGGTGGTCTTTCCACTGACGATTTCGGGTGTGCGTTCTGGCTGTATGGCGGTATTCATCCCGGCGCTATCTCTGTTTATGATTACGCGCCTCATCGCCGGTAGCCGGGTCATTACGCTCGGTACCGCGATTGAGCAGCACTTTTTGGTTACACAGGATTGGGGCATGGGCTCCACAGTAGCCGTATTTCTGATTGCGATTATGGCGCTGTTCATGATTCTGTGGGGCGGCGCACGGAAAGGGGTGCAGAGATGAGGAAAAGAAACGGATTCTCGAATCTGTATCTCGTTTTAGTGTTCGCTGTGCTGTATGCACCGATTGTTTATCTGATGTACTACTCGTTCAACAGCGGGGGGACGATGCACAAGTTCGAAGGCTTCACCCTGGAATATTACCGTGAGGTGATTCAGGATACCCGGCTGATCATTATCGTGATCAATACACTGGTCATTGCGCTGCTGTCTTCGGCGATTGCCACGTTGATTGCGACGATTGGTGCGCTGGCCATCTATCGCATCCGTAGCCGCCGGGCGAAGAACACCCTGTTGTCGTTGAACAATGTACTCATCGTGAGCCCAGACGTCATCATCGGGGCTTCGTTTCTGATCTTGTTCACGATTGTCGGGATCAAGCTGGGCTTCATGTCCGTGCTGCTCTCGCACGTGGCCTTCAGTATCCCGATTGCGGTGCTGATGATTCTGCCGCATTTGCAGGAAATGAGCCCTACATTGACCGATGCGGCCCGCGATCTGGGTGCCAGCCGCCGGGATGTACTGACCAAGGTCATTCTGCCGATCATCAAGCCGGGTATTTTTAGTGGATTCTTCATGGCGCTAACCTACTCGCTGGATGATTTTGCGGTTACCTTCTTTGTGACCGGTAATGGATACTCGACCTTGTCGGTTGAGATTTATTCCAGAGCGAGACAGGGCGTATCGTTGTCTATCAATGCGCTCTCGACCTTGATTTTCCTCTTCACCATTCTGCTTGTGGTCGGTTATTACTTCCTGACAACTCGCAAGAACCGCACAGCCGCTCCGGTTGCAGAATCGGTGTCAGAAGCGGGGGTGCCTAGATGAAACAGTTGGTTAATGCTTTTCTCGCCATTGTCATCGTCGCTTTTGGCTTGATGTATCTGGGGTCATGGATGAACTCCAACCAGGGCTACACGGGAAAAAACACGCTGACCATCTACAACTGGGGCGATTATGTTGATCCCGCCATGCTGAAGGAGTTCGAGAAAGAGACCGGGATTACGGTCATTTACCAGACCTTTGATTCCAACGAAGCGATGCTGACCAAGGTAGAGCAGGGGGGAACGACCTTTGATGTCGTGATTCCTTCGGATTATGCCATTTCGAAGATGAAGGAAGAGAACCTACTGCTGCCACTGGATCACAGTAAAATCCCGAATCTCGTTAATATCGATCCACGGTTCATGAATCTGTCGTTTGATCCGGATAATCTTTATTCCGTTCCCTATTTCTGGGGAACAGTCGGGATTATCTTCAACCCGGAGATGACGAAGGGGATGGATTTCAGCAGCTGGGATTCCCTGTGGGACAGCCGTCTGAAGAATAACATTTTCCTCGTGGATGGGGCACGTGAGGTCATGGGCATGGCGCTGAACAGCCTGCACTACTCCGTTAACGATACCAACGAGGAACACTTGCAGGAAGCGCTGACCAAGCTAAACAAGCTGTCGCCGAACGTGAAGGCCATCGTCGGGGACGAGATCAAAATGCTGCTGGCGAACGAAGAAGCCGCAGTAGGTATCGTCTGGTCAGGCGACGCCTCGGAGATTATGGGCGACAATGACAAGCTGGACTTCGTTGTGCCGAAGGAAGGGTCGAACAAATGGTTCGACAATATGGTCATTCCGCGTACAGCGGGCAATGTGGAAGGTGCGCACAAGTTCATCAACTTCATGCTGCGTCCTGATGTAGCGGCAAAAAATGCCGAGTACGTCGGCTACTCCACGCCGAACGCTCCGGCGCTGAAGCTGCTGCCGCCGGATGTTTCCGAGGACACTCGCTTCTACCCGCCGCCCGAAATCACAGACCACCTGGAGGTCTACGACAACCTGGGCAAAAAAATGCTCGCCCATTATAACGAGTTGTTCTTGAAGTTCAAGATGAACAAGAAATAATCACCGTCCGTATATGGGGATGGTGAACTAAAGTAATCATCAGTCCTCTTACGAGAAGGCTGATGGACAAAAGAAGCGCCCAACTGCGGAGTACCGCGGTTGGGCGCTTCTTTGGATTGGGGAGCAGGGTTAAGAGGTTTGAGTGTAGTTAGCAACCTGTTATTTTTATTTTCATTAGCCTGAGATTAAGGATGGCACCGGCTTGTTTTAAGAAATTAAAACCGAGTATGCCGTCGATTTCCATGCCATAGTCCATATTTCCGATTTCAACTTGAAAATTATTAAGTGCCGTATCGCCGAGCGTTAAGGAATCTAGAGTTTTAGTGTAAACATACTCGACCCCGCCCACACCTCGAATAATATCAACTACGTCGTTTTCTTCGGGTACCATTCCTATGTCTCTTACAATATCGGCGTTCAGTAGTGTGCTGGCAGATCCAGTATCCAAGAGTACTTTTCCGAGCTGCACTTCTGTCCCCCGAAATGCTACAACGAGGCTAATAAAGGGGAGTTCGTATCTTTCTATAATGTTCATCTTAACCCTCGTATTCCTACATATCTTTCCTTCGCCACCACGCTAGGACGGGAAGTGTGGAAGAAACAATACTCTCGGTGGGGGGCCTCCTTGTGTAACTCACTATATCGTTTCAATGCCTTAGTAGAATCGTCAAAGGATTCAATGACGTCCATCTCTTCAATATAACGGTGCCCTTCCTTTGAATATGCTTTAGTTGCCTCAAGAACGACCCATTCATCGGGAAAACGCTCCTTAATTTCATCCCATCGCATCCTGGACACCTCCGGGTTGGATAATTGCTGTTATTATACCATTTTTCATTACAAAAATATCAGGAAATGCTTCCTCAAATCCCACTATTCTCACCCTTTCATAAACATAAAAAAACGCCCCGAATCCCTTGCTTAAAGGGATCGGGACGTTCTTCGTCTCTTACTGGTCAGTATAGGGTAAATTCCGTTCTCTGACCAGTCTAGTTAATGTGTATTTTGGAGGAGGACTCAAAACCAAACTCAGCGGTTGTTGCCAGGTGAATAGTAACGATGCAGGATCGGAGGATCTTACGATCGCTGATTAAGCCCGTTTCCTGTTTGAACAATGAATATAGGTTTGTGTAGAGCTTTAAGCGCGAAAACACTAATATGTTTTATTTAACCCCCAGCCGCATCCGGTAGCTGATCAACACATCCAGAGTTCTGCCTTGAAAATGCTGCTCAACCGCGGTCTGGAATTCGGTGATATAGTTGTCAAGATCCTTGGAGCCGAGCTTCCACACGGTTTGGATGCCTCCCTGGCTGAGGGCCAGGCCGATATATCGCGCTGCATCACAGGTCTCCTTATTGTGAAATACGATTTCACGAGCGAAGGAGAACAATCCGCTGTTCTTGATGCTGTCCAGGTGGCTCTCTTTACCCCACTTGTGTGCTCTTTCCGATGCTGGTACCAGCGTGTCCAATATCTCATTGGCCTTGTCGATCAAGTTGTTATAGAGAACTTCGACATTGGCTTGCAGAGCTAGCGGCCAATCACAGTCATATGCAGCGAACACACCTCCGTCCCGCAGGACACGGGAGACTTCCTGGAGTGTGCTCACAGGCTCCATCCAGTGAAAGGACTGCGAGCAGGTGACAATGTCTACACTGCCTGTTGCGAAGGGCAATTGGTTGGAATAGCCTTGTACAAAAGATATTGCTGCAGCATCCGACATCTCTGCAAGCTTCTCCTGCGCTTTGCCCAGCATGTCAGGATTTGGCTCAACGCCCAGCACGGCATCTGCGGCATGGTTCCAGATAAAGGTGGACAGTCCGGTGCCACAACCAATATCTGCGACAAGGGCGGGGCGATGCCCGAGGTAAGTGGTAAGCAATTCAGTTACCAGTTGTGGGGCTTCAGGGCGGTAGCGATCATAGTCCTCCTGAAAGCCAAGAAAACGGTCGATATTGGCCTTGCTGTTTCTGGCAGGAATCATAGGGTTCTCCTCCTTGGGGTAAAGTGAGCTCATCTATTCCTGAGTCTATAGTTACTATACACCTTCCTGATTCAATGCAAGAATAGCAGTTTTATTTCGCAAAGTCACATTATTAGGTGGCTTACATATTAAGAATCCCCGGTGCCAAATGGCATGACCGGGGATGGTATGGTTTGTAGAGGGCAGTCCTGTAGATTACCGGTGTTACTGGAGTAATTCCGGGAACAATATAGTTGTATAGGTCCACAATAGCCCTCGGGTGCTACCTGAGCAACCTAGTTGTAGAGGGTTTCACCGTAACTGTCGAAGGCTACCGGAGCAACTCGGGGTCTATTGCCGGAACAAGACCTTCAGCAGCGGCTCGGGTCAGTAAAGATGTGATGGCATCATAGCCACTGTCACCGAGGTTCATGCTAAAGTCGTTGACGTAGAGATCGATATGAGACTTTGCCACTTCCGGGGATAGCTCCTGAGCATGGCTCAGCACGTAATCGCGGGATTCCGTCGGATGATCCCAGGCGTATTGCAGGGAGCTGCGAATCCATCCGGAGATGGCTTCGGCATCCAGGTCGCGGCGAGCGACAATCGCTCCGAGCGGGATTGGAAGTCCAGTATCTTCTTCCCACCAGCTGCCTAGGTCGGTCAAGAGATTAAGACCATAGGAAGAATAGGTGAAGCGTGCTTCGTGAATTACCAGCCCGGCATCGATTTTTCCGTCGCGCACGGCAGGCATGATCTCATCGAAAGGCATGACGACGATCTCTCCCACACCACCTGGAACGTGCTGGGCTGCCCACAAGCGGAACAGCAGATAGGCAGTGGATCGTTCACTAGGTACAGCGATTCTGCGTCCGGCGAGTCCGGCCGGACGTCTTACCGCGAGCGGTCCGTTGCCGGTCAGCACTAGTGGTCCGCAGCCGCGGCCCAGCGCGCCACCACAGGGCAGAAGGCGGTATTTCTCCAACACCCAAGGCAGGGCGGCGTAGGAGATTTTGAGTACTTCCGGTCCAGTGCCGTCGGCAGCGAGTCCGTTTGTAATGTCGATATCGGCGTACATCACATTCAGTGCCGGGGCATCCGCCACCAGCCCATGCGCCCAGGCATGAAATACAAAGGTATCATTTGGACAAGGGGAAAATGCAATATTAAGCTCGTTATTCATTACAGCACCTCCTTTAGGATAGCGGCTGCTGCCGCAAGCGCGTCCATCGCTTCGCCGATGGCCCAAGCTGCCCGGTCGCGGGGACCGACCGGGTTCGAAATCGCGCGGAGCTCCAGCACCGGGAGCCCCAGCGCCTGTGCGGCCACGGCAACCCCGTGGCCTTCCATGGCTTCGGCGGCCGCCCCGGGATGGCGCGCCGCAAGAGCGGCGGCCGTCTCTGCCGTGCCGGTCGCCGTGGACACCGTCAGCACAGGACCTGTGCTGACGGTAAGACCGGCCGCTCTCAGCGCGGCCGTAACGACCTCCACCGTGCCGGAATCCGCCGGCACGGTCACGCTGCCGAAGCCAAGCTCGGCAGCACTGCGGAAGCCCTCCGGCGTCTCCGCCCCGAGGTCGGCCGCAATCAGCTCGCTGGCAATCACCAGCGAGCCTACCGGGGCCACCCCCGGGAACCCGCCGCCGATCCCGGCGTTGATCACGCAGCCGTAGGAGCCGGCTGCCAGGGCCGCGGCGGTACCCGCCGCAGCGGCTGCGGTGCCCGCGCCCGCAGCCACTACGTGGAACCTACTGCTGCCCTGCAGTCCGCGCAGGATGGCGTCGCGTTCTGCCGCGACCGCAGTCACGATCAGTACACGCCGCTCAGCCTGCCCCGCGGCGTCATTTGGTGTAGCAGATGTCATGAGTAGGCCTCCTTAAAAACGAAAAGTAATATAGTGGTATTTGTTAAGAAATGAAGAGGCTTACATTTTAGATATTCGTAAGACAAAGAATACGCCGTTTTGCGAGCCAGGTCAATTCGGACAAAATTCCCACGGAAGATTGTTGACAATGGTAAGGATGGGGTATATATTTATCTTAAATTAAAGATAATTAACTTAAAGACAAATGCACTTTCATTCGAAGCAATTTCATAATGCGGATTTCAATCCGAATAGGTATGATATCTAGTTATACCCAAATCATGTACAACTAGATATCGATGATTAGACGCTCACTTATGGATTTATGAAATTGATTCATTCATAAAGTAATTACGGGGAGGTGGAAACCCATGAGCATTGAACAAGAGCCTTTACAAGGAAATGCGAACGGAGCAGAGCAGGAACGGGATGAAGCATCTTCCCTGAAATTGTTCGTTGTCCTCTCCAAAGCCTATAAGACCTTAATGGATCTGGCAGTGAAGGATATGAAGAGTCACGGCTTGTCTTCCGCTGAATTTATGATTCTGGAAGTACTGTATCACAGAACCCGCATTCCGCTGCAGCAGATCGGAGAGAAGATTCTGGTGACTAGCGGCAGTATTACGTACAATATCGACAAGCTGGAGAATAAGGGCTTGCTGAAGCGTGTTCCGTGCAGCGACGATCGGCGGGTAACCTATGCTGAGATTACAACTGCAGGCCGGGAGCTATTCGATAATATCTTTCCGCTTCATGTTTCTTCCCTGCATCGTTTGATGGGCGGATTAAATACGGAAGAGAAGGAACAAGCAACCGAACTACTGAAGAGACTTGGCAAAGGCGTATAGGGCGGCAATGAACTGCTGTCCTTGCCTAAAGGCCGGTAACAATAGTGTTAGGAGCAAAGAAATCGATCTAAACAAGAAGGACTTAATTTTTTTGCCTAATATCTTAATGTTAAGATAATTAAATCAAAGAGAATGGAGTGGGGTAAAAATGGTTAGCGTAGGCTTATTGTTGCTCAGACTGGTGATCGGGATTTCTTTCATCGGACATGGTAGCCAAAAGCTGTTTGGCTGGTTCGGAGGTTATGGCCCCAAGGGAACCGGAGGTTGGATGGAGTCCATCGGCATGAAGCCTGGTGTAGCCATGGCGGTGCTGGCGGGAGTGATGGAACTGGTTGGCGGAGTGCTGTTCACCTTCGGGCTGCTGACTCCGCTAGCTTCGGCGCTGATTATTGCCACCATGTTTGGAGCGATTGTGAAGGTTCACGCGCCGAACGGGTTCTGGGCAACGGCGGGCGGGATTGAGTTTCCATTGACCCTGCTGGTAGTTGCCGCCGGAGTGGCTCTGACCGGGGCCGGATCGATTTCACTTGACGCACTGTGGTTTAACTAAGAGAGGGGTAGATCAATATGACATTACGAAGCGCAGGTATTCATCATATTACAGCTTTTGTGGGCGACGTGCAGCGGAATGCTGACTTTTATGCTGGTATTCTCGGACTGCGGCTGGTGAAAAAAACAATCAATTTCGATGCACCTGAGGTGTACCACCTCTATTTCGGGAACGAAAGCGGGTCTCCCGGCACGATTATTACGTTCTTTCCTTGGTCGATGGGCCGTAAGGGGAGAATTGGCGGCGGGCAGGTTGGTGTAACCACCTATGCCATTCCGGTCGGATCGCTGGACTTCTGGGAGCAGCGACTCGCAGCATACCAGATCTCGGTAACCAAAGTCAGTCGAATCTCCGAATCCTACTTGTCCTTTGCTGACTACGACGGTCTGCGAATTGAGCTTGTGGAGCGTGAAGAGGGCCCGCTTAGCACCTGGTCCTTTGGCGGTGTTCCTGCTGAACACGCTATCAAGGGCTTTGGCGGGGCGGTCCTGTACAGCACAGAGCCAGCTAAGACAGCGGATACGCTGTCCCGTACACTGGGTATGGAAGTCATTGCGGAAGGTGACGGTTATATCCGCTTCAGGGCAGCAGGGGAAATCGGCAATATTATTGATCTGAAGGCAGAGCCTGTACCGCATGGCTCGGGAGGCACAGGAACGGTACATCATATTGCCTGGCGGGCCAGTGATGATGCCGAACAGCTTGCCTGGAGTCATCTTGTGCAGAGCCACGGCTACCAGCCAACGCCTGTCCAGGACCGCCAGTACTTCAACGCTATTTACTTCCGTGAAGAAGGCGGTATCCTGTTTGAGATTGCGACCGACCCTCCTGGATTTGCCCGCGACGAGGACCCGGACGCGCTAGGTGAGAAGCTGATGCTCCCTGCCTGGTACGAGCCGCATCGTGCAGCGATTGAAGCTAATTTGCAGCCGTTTGACATTCGAGAGATTGGAGTGAGACCAAGATGATACATGTATTTCGTAAGGGGACAGATGAGACGCAGCCCGTAATGGTTATGTTCCACGGAACCGGAGGTGATGAGCAGGATTTGCTGCCGCTGGCAGAATTGCTCTCCCCAGGTTCATCCGTGCTCGGCATCCGTGGCAATGTGCTCGAGAACGGGATGCCCCGTTTCTTCCGGCGGTTGTCCGAAGGGGTATTCGATGAAGAAGATCTGATCTTCCGCACGCAGGAGCTTAAGCAGTTCCTGGACGAGGCGGCAGTCAAGTACGGGTTCTCAGTCGACAATGTGGTTGTCGTTGGTTATTCCAATGGCGCCAATATTGCCGGAAGCCTGCTGTTCCACTATGGAAAGGCCTACCGGGCCGCAGTACTGCTGCACCCAATGGTGCCGTTGCGGGGTCTTGAGCTGGCGGATATGAGCGGTCTTCCGGTCTTCATCGGAACATCGATGAATGATCACATGGTTCCGGCGCATGAGAGCCGGGAGCTGGAAGAACTGCTGCAGGGCGCAGGTGCAGTTGTGAATACGTATTGGGGCAATCAGGGGCACCGTCTGAATGTGGAAGAGGCGGAAGCGGCCAGGGACTGGCTGAAGCTTCAATAAGCCTATTGGGGCTGCGTGTGTACAGCGACAGCGGACAACTACATTTTCAAACAAGTTCGGCGTATTGAATGAATTCAAAGGGTAATAGAGAGCAGAAACAGTATATCCATTTGCTAATCTCGGCAGGGCGATGGACGTGCGCGTTATCTGCTCTTTCTGCTGTAATAAATGTTATATTGGTAGTAGCGGATAGAGCGACACACTCATGCTAGGAAAGGGGCAGCGCCCATGTCCATTGAGGGACAGACTGTTTTACCTGCTATCCGAAAGATGAAGCATCTGGAGAAGCTATTGCAATCCTCCTACGAATATATTGTGCTGCTCGAGAGTCATATCGGGCAACTGAAGGACATTGTTGATCTGGCAAAATCGCACCGGAAAAAGCTGCTGCTGCATATGGATTTGGTAGAGGGATTGAAGAATGATGAGGCCGCCGCAGATTTTCTATGCCAGAGCATCAAGCCTGCAGGTTTGATCTCAACCCGAGCCAATGTGATCCTCAAAGCAAGGCAAAACGGCTTGCTGGCCATTCAGCGGGTATTTCTGCTGGACTCCAGCGCTCTGGACAAAAGCTATGCTCTGCTAGAACGGACACAGCCCGATTATATTGAGGTGCTTCCGGGTGTCATCCCGGGCCTCATCACAGAAGTGAGGGAGCGTACAGGTATCCCGATTTTTGCTGGCGGCTTGATCCGTACGGTGGACGATGTGGAGAAAGCATTGGCAGCAGGGGCAACCGCTGTGACGACTTCCCAAATGGATCTGTGCCGGCATTACGCGAAGAAAAAATGAATCTGGGGGTGCAGCATGGACAAAAAGTATATTCTGGCCTTGGACCAAGGCACGACCAGCTCAAGAGCCATTCTATTTGATCGTACAGGTACGATTATTCATATTGCCCAGCAGGAATTCAAGCAGCATTTTCCCCAACCTGGCTGGGTGGAGCATGATGCCAATGAGATCTGGATCTCCATTCTGGCGGTCATCTCGTCATTGTTCACCGAGACGGCGATTTCTCCGGAAGAGGTTGCCGCCATCGGGATCACCAATCAGCGGGAGACGACTGTAGTTTGGGATCGAACCACAGGGATGCCGGCGTATCATGCAATCGTCTGGCAGTCCAGACAAACAACAGAGATTTGCGAAGAACTCAAGGCTCAGGGTCATGAAGAAGTCTTCAAACAGAAGACGGGGCTGCGTCTCGACGCGTACTTCTCGGGCACAAAGGTAAAGTGGATTCTGGACCATGTTCCGGGCGCGCGGGAGAAGGCAGAACGCGGAGATCTGCTGTTCGGGACGATGGACACTTGGTTAATCTGGCGACTGACCGACGGAAGCACTCATGTTACCGATTACTCTAATGCATCACGAACGCTGATGTACAACATCCACGAGTTGCAGTGGGATGAGGAGCTCTTGGCGCTGCTGAATATTCCGCGCTCCATGCTGCCAGAAGTCCGGTCGTCCTCCGAAGTCTATGGCTATACGAACCGGCAGCATTTTTTCAATGCCGCTGTACCGATCTCGGGCGCTGCGGGTGACCAACAGGCCGCATTATTCGGGCAGACCTGCTTTGAGCAAGGGACCGCGAACAATACATACGGCACCGGGGCGTTTATGCTGATGCATACCGGAGAGCAGGCGATTACCTCAGGGAATGGATTGCTGACCACGATTGCCTGGGGATTGAACGGGAAGGTCGAGTACGCGCTGGAGGGCAGCATCTTTGTCGCTGGATCGGCGATTCAGTGGCTTCGTGACGGGCTGCGGATGATCAAGAATGCCGCAGTTAGCGAAGAATACGCTTCGCGGGTGAATTCAACAGAAGGCGTCTACGTGGTACCTGCCTTTGTTGGCCTGGGCACGCCGTATTGGGACAGTGAGGTCCGGGGTTCGGTATTCGGCCTGACACGAGGTACCTCGAAGGAGCATTTGATCCGTGCGACTTTGGAATCGCTGGCTTACCAGACCCGTGATGTACTTGCGGCCATGGAGGAGGATTCCGGTATTTCGCTTAAGAAGCTGCGGGTGGGAGGTGGCGCGGCCCGAAATAACTTCCTGATGCAGTTCCAGAGCGATATGCTGGGTGTTACGGTAGAGCGGCCAGTGATTAGCGAGACCACGGCGCTTGGAGCGGCGTATCTCGCGGGGCTAGCTGTAGGGTTCTGGCAGGATCAAGATGAGATTTCTGCCTTATGGCAGATTCAGCGCGCCTTCGACAGAACGATGGACGAAGGGGCAGCAGATGCTCTGTACAGTGGATGGAAAAAAGCGGTGCGTGCCGCACAGGCTTTTCACTAAAAAGTAGGCATGGTATACTTACCTCAACAAGTTAATACAATAGGTTGGAGAACTGGAGAAACCACAACAGCCGCTGCGCAAGATATCGCAGCCGGCATGTTTGTGGTTTTTTTTTGCAAATATAAGAATTTATATGTTTTACAGTGTAAATCATCCTTATATTTCTCGCTGTAACGGATGCCGCCTCTTAGAGGACGGCAAGCCGTTTCTACTTGTATGGGAGGAAACAGACATGGGAACTTTTTCGGCAGGCAAACGGGATCAATATCTGAAGCAAATGACGGAACAGGAATGGGATGTATTGGTGATCGGGGGAGGCATCACAGGTGCGGGAATTGCTTTGGACGCACAGACCCGCGGCCTGCGGACTGTCCTTTTGGAGATGCAGGATTTTGCCGGGGGTACTTCTAGCCGCTCGACCAAGCTTGTACATGGCGGACTCCGCTATTTGAAGCAGTTGGAGATTGGGGTGGTGGCAGAGGTGGGCAAAGAGCGGGCGATTGTTTACGAGAATGGGCCTCATGTCACTACGCCGGAATGGATGCTGCTGCCGATTTACGAGGGGGGTACCTTCGGGAAAATCTCGACATCCTTTGGACTCCGAGTCTACGACTATTTGGCCGGTGTCAAGAAGGGAGAGCGCCGAACGATGCTGAGTGCCGGGGAGACACTGAGCAAAGAGCCGCTGCTGAGGCAGCAAGGTCTTAAGGGCGGGGGCTATTATGTGGAGTATCGGACGGACGATGCCCGTCTGACGATTGAAGTATTGAAGGAGGCTGTGAGGCACGGGGCGCTGGCTGTGAACTACGCCAAGGTGGAACAGTTTATTTATGATAATAAGCAGTTGGCGGGTGTTGAAGTATTAGATCAGTTCAGCGGACGTTCTTATGAGCTTCGTGCGAAGCATATCATTAATGCCGCCGGACCTTGGGTAGATACCCTGCGGGAGAAGGACCATTCCAAAGAGGGTAAAATGCTGCATTTATCCAAGGGCGTTCACCTGGTGTTCGACCAGAGGCGTTTTCCGCTGAAGCAGGCGATTTACTTTGATACTCCGGATGGGCGCATGATGTTCGCGATCCCGCGGGACAACAAAACTTATGTTGGGACGACCGATACAAATTATAAAGGCGATCTGATAAATCCGCTGGTTACTGAAGCTGATAGGGTATATATCCTTCAGGCGGCCAATGAGATGTTCCCCGGCATGAAGCTGACGGACGATGATGTGGAATCCAGCTGGGCAGGATTGCGTCCTCTGATACATCAAGAGGGTAAAAGCCCGTCCGAGATTTCCCGCAAGGATGAAATTTTTGTCTCGGCCTCAGGTTTGATCTCTATGGCTGGAGGCAAGCTGACCGGCTACCGCAAAATGGCGGAGACGGTGGTGGATTTGGTCGCAAAGCAACGGAGCGCTGCCGGACTTAATGCTATTTCTGGATGCCAGACTGTGCACATGCCGATCTCCGGCGGTGATGTCGGGGGCTCCATTCAATATAAGAACTTTGTGCAGGAACGTATTCCGGAAGGAACGAGACTGGGGCTATCGCCGCTTGAGGCGGAGCAACTGGTACGGAGATACGGTTCTAACATCGGCGAAGTTTATGCGTTAATGGAGAAGCACGATCTTGAAGCAGAGTCGGCAAGACTGCCGGTATCCTTGCTGGCTGCTCTTCTGTATTCAATAGAAGAGGAAATGACGCTGAAGCCGGTGGACTTTTTTATCCGCCGCACGGGTGCGCTTTTCTTCAATATAGCCTGGGTAGTGGAATGGAAGGATGAAGTAATTGCCTATATGGAAAAATATTTCGGATGGACGACAGAATTGACGGCTCAGTATGCCCAGGAATTAAATGACCGGTTGGCCGAGGCGATTCAGGCTGCGGATGCTTAAGCACAAAAATCGTTGAATTCTACCCCTCCTGTAGTAGTATAAAGATTACGTTAAAAAGAGTGATCTAGAAGGGAGGGGCTTTGAAATTGGGCCGTAAAGATTTCTCAATGCTGCTTTTATTGGCTCTCATCTGGGGCGCATCCTTCTTGTTCATGCGGATTGCTTCCCCTGTGTTTGGTCCTGTCTTCACCACGGAGCTGCGGGTGAGTATGGCTGCCGCCGCTCTGCTTCTCTATGCGCTGGTGACCCGGCGTAAACTGGGGTTGTGGCGACACTGGAAGCCATTTCTCGTGCTGGGTGGTTTGAATGCGGCGTTGCCCTTCACGCTGATCTGTATGGCTGAGCTGCATCTGAGTGCTTCGCTGGCCGCCATACTGAATGCCACCACGCCCATGTTCACAGCGTTGGCAGCTTGGGGCACGCACCAAGAGAAGCCCGGACGTTCTAAGAGCCTAGGATTGATCATTGGTGTGCTTGGTGTCATTGTCCTTGTGGGCTGGAGTCCGGTGCCGCTGGAGGGCAAGGTATTGATGTCGGTATTGTTCTCCCTTGGCGCCGCGTTGTCTTATGGTTTTGGGGGCTTGTATGCTGCCCGCGCCGGGAAAGGGGTAGAGCCGTTGACGCTTGCGATCGGACAGCAGCTCGGAGCGAGTGTACTGCTCTTGCCACTCGCAATTATATTTATGCCCCGGCAGATGCCTACAGCGGCGGCGGTATACTCGGTTATTGGGTTATCGATCTTGTGTACCTCCATCGCATATCTAATCTACTTTAGACTGATCCACAATGTGGGCGCCGTGAAAACGGCCAGTGTAACATTCCTAGTGCCTGTCTTCGGGGTGGTCTGGGGTGTGTTATTTCTACATGAACAAGTATATTTGAACACGATACTCGGCTTGGTCATTATCTTGCTGAGTGTAACACTGGTTAACCGAAGAGGCGGCCGGCGTAAGACGGTCGATATAGCCGGGAATTTGGACAAGGGGGCATAGCTCCAGTTCGTTTTCTTACCTGGGAACTAGGCAATCTAATATGGGGGAAGGTGCCTTTAACAATTGGACGGGGCTCTCTTTCAGCGAAAGAGGACGGAATCAGGTGGTTATACCTGACTTCGTCCTTTTTTTCTTGGAACCAAGCAGCCGATAAGCTCTCGATTGCAGCCAGCCGTTTACCTGTTGGAAAGTGGCAGACTGTCTGCCGTAGTTGTTTTCAATGGTATAGAGTTTGGAAAACATCGGGGAGACAATACTGTAGATGCCTCTCGCTCCCGCATCGTATTCGTATTTTTTGGAACCGAATGAGAATCTGGAACGTAGCCTGCCCAGTACATTTCCTTCGTGATTCGACACTTCCCACTTAGAAGAGAAGAAGGGGAACCGACCGTGGAAAAGCTTGTTTTTATCCGGTCCGTATACCGATATTGCAGTACTAAATGCGCTGTGTAGGTCGAGTTCCCCGGCGAACTGGCCGGATACGTCCATGATCGGAGTAATTCCCTTACTGAAGAAATTGTCACTGAAATAAAGTTCTCTCATGCGGCTCCCTCCGTTATGTGCTATTCATCACCTATTTCTTTTTTACGTAGCTATCAATACCTGCGTTTCCACTATAAAGTTGCACAGGCGTACTTTTTTGGTTACGCTCTTAGTAAACTATGGAAGCAGGCTCCTATAGGATGGATGGTAAAGGGGATACCAGAACTAGTTTTTGGTAAAATAAAAAAGTTCATATTGCAGGGAATAGGCTTTAAATTCAGTCTTATAGATTAGAGGTAATCAGATGGCTACTGGTGCTGTTTGTTACATGCCAGCCGGTTTACGTATTGTTATAATGGACAAGTTGAAATTCTTGCACATGAACTGCTGTCCGAACCAAGGACAGTGCGGCAGGTTTTGCCGGTGGAACGTGTGGCAGCAGCAAGGGCAGGTGGAGTTATGCATTCAATGAAAGAGGCGCTGGAGCGGTTCAAGATTGTAAGGCTATTGATATCCATTTACCGGATTCGGGCAGTACGCGCTCTTTTTCCGCTGGCGATTATTGCGCTTGTATATTGGGAAGGACAGCATGAACTGAAACAGGTTCATTTGGGACGCACGCTCCGCGAGCTAAAGGGAGTTCCGGCATCATCCATCTTTCAGATGATGGGCATTGCATTGCTTGCGGTAGCGGTAATGAGTGCGTATGACTATTTGATTCGTGCTCATTTCAAGCTGAAGGTTAGTGTATGGAGCACGTTCCGTTATGCATGGATTGCCAATACATTCAACAACCTGATTGGCTTTGCCGGGCTGGCTGGTGTAGGCTTACGGACCTTGCTATACAAGAAGAGCGGCGTGTCCTCGGCCGTTCTGACACCGGCGATCGTCTTCCTGTCGCCACTTATGATTACAGGGTTGTCCCTGTTATCCTGGGGCAACATCTTTGGTATTCTACCCGCAGCGGGACTGATGCATGAGCACCGGTGGCTGGTGTTCGCAGTCTGGGGTATGGCGCTTTACCTGCCATTCTTTGTATTCGTACAGCGGTCGGCGCTGTATGCGAAGTGGATTAACCGTGGGCAGGGACGAACACCGTGGATCACGGTAGGCAGTTCGGTCGGTGCATCTTTCCTCGAATGGCTGTTTGCCGGTATTACATTCTGGTCGATTGGTCATCATCTGCTGGGTGGTGTACATTTTGTGACCATCTTCAGCATTTATACGGTTGCGGCCATCGCTGGTATTCTCAGTATGGCTCCCGGCGGGATCGGGGCGTTCGACCTTATCGCGCTTCTGGGGCTGACCCAAATGGGGTATCAGACTGATCAGGCTATGGCGGTGCTGGTAATATTCCGTTTGTTCTATTATCTGATTCCTTGGCTGATCGGCCTCGTGCTGGCCGCATTGGAAATCGGGCTGCAGGGCAGAAAGATGCTTGAACGCGCAACGCAGGGACTGGAGCCCTCACTGAACCTGTGGCAGAAAATCTGGCGCTGGCCGGGACAGTACACCTTCCTCAGCGACCTTGGGGTATGGGCGCTAGGCAAACTGGTCTTTGCCAGCGGTCTCATTCTGCTGCTGTCGGCAGCAACGCCGGAACTGTTGTACCGGCTGGAGATCACGGAAGAGCTGCTGTCATTTCCGATCATGCGGCTATCGCATCATTTATCTGTCTTGATTGGCTTTATGCTCATCCTGTTGTCGCGAGGCATCTCCCTGCGGATCCGCAGGGCCTATACTTGGACCAGCCTCTCGCTCTTGGGCGGTGCGCTGTTTGCGTTTACCAAAGGTTTTGATTACGAAGAGGCTATCTTCCTGCTGGTGGTTGGGGTGATCCTTTGGATTTCTAGAGCGCGGTTTTACCGGGTCAGTGCACCGGTCAGCCGGCAGAGTACGGCTAGGTGGTTGGCGCTGACTTCAGTGATTGCCGTGATCTATTATTTGCTCGGCAGTCATGTGCATCGTGGTTTTCTGAAGCATCTTCCGCCAGGCATTCATCCGGAGTGGCTGCAACGACACAGTAATGTTGCCTTTACTGCTGCCAGCGGGCTTATCTTCTCCTGGCTCCTGTTGACGATGTTCGTCACACTCAGGCCCCACCGCAGCTCAGAGGAGCTATCTGGCCCTGCGGACATGGACCGGCTCACACAGTTTCTGAATAAGGTGCCCGGTAATTCCCTGACCCATATGCTGTTTCTAGGGGATAAAAGCTTCTATTGGGCACAGGGTGGGGAAGTGCTGCTCCCTTATTCCCGGGTGCGTGACAAGCTTGTAGTACTTGGTGATCCGTTGGGACCGAAGGAGCTTATTAACAACGCCATCAGCGAGTTCCGGCAGGAGGCGGACAAGTATGGGCTGTCTGTTGTCTTCTATCAGGCTACGCCTGCGTTCTTGCCGGTGTATCATGAGCAAGGCTACCATTTCTTCAAACTTGGGGAAGAAGCTATGGTACCATTGGAGACGTTCACGCTCAGTGGCCGCAAGAATGCCGACCTGCGCAGTGTTAACAACCGTTTTGAACGGGAAGGATACCAGTTTGAAATATCGCAGCCGCCGCATTCTGCCCTCCTGATTACAGATTTGCACTCGATTTCGGGGGAGTGGCTGGGCGGACGGACGGAAAAAGGGTATTCGCTCGGCTGGTTCAAGGAATCCTATCTGCAGCTTGCTCCGATTGCACTGCTGAGAGGGGCTTCCGGGGAGGTGGTGGCCTTTGCCACCCTTGTTCCGGGGTATGACGGGGGTATGACACTCTCCATCGATCTGATGCGTCACCGGAAACAGGCGCCGAACGGGACAATGGATTATCTATTCATCACATTGATGGAATGGGCCAAGGAGCAGGGCTATCGAAGATTCAATCTTGGCAATGCCCCTCTCTCCAGTGTCGGTCAGAATGCTGGTGCGCTTCGAGAAGAGAAGCTCGCCCGTCTGGTCTTCAAGAAGGGGGGCCATTGGTACGGCTTCTCCGGTCTACGCCGCTACAAGGAGAAGTTTGGTCCGGAGTGGGAACCTCGTTATCTTGCGTACCCGGCTTCCCTGCAACTACCGATTCTGACAGTGGATCTCGTGCGGCTCGTATCCAAGCATCCGGAGACGGAGGAGTAGATTTTCTGGACTAGATATACATAAAGAACCCATTCTCACCATTACGTGGAGAGATGGGTTCTTTTATTTGCTGCCAAATATGTGATTGATATTGTCTGCCCTATTCTTCATTCGCCTCGCCGGGAAGGGCCCAGACGGAGACGCTTCCGCCACTCACGGGAAAGACGGCCCAGCCGTCCTGTCCAATGGTAAGCGATTCCTTGTGGGTACCGGTGAAATCCACCCATACCTCACCAGCTCGGTGCTTGCCTACCAGCATCCGCTTCTCACCCTTGTCTCCATTGGAGATCACAACTGCACAGCCGGAGCCTGCAATCTCCTTCACACCAAGACGTACCCAGCCGATCGTATTGGGGTGGTCAAAATAATCCTTCTGCTCCCCGTAAGCCTTGTGGTAGCGAGCATATAGCAACGGGTCGATCGCGGCTTTTTTGCCTTCGATCGGGGCTGGGCCGCCGATTCCGTAATAGTCGCCGTAGAAGACGACCGGGTACCCGTCGCGGCGCAGCAGAATGAGGGCATAGGCAATCTGCTTGAACCAGTCACCGACCCATGATTCCAGCGCCTCATGGGGCTGGGAGTCATGGTTGTCGACGAAGGTGACGGCATTGCCGGGATGGCTCTGCACCAATGTATCATTAAAAATGGTGCGGAGATCAAAATCCCGTCCGCCAAGGGCTGCAGAGTACAGCTTGTAATGCAACGATACGTCAAAGAGATCAATCCGATAATCCACCGTGTCCAGAAATTCGCGGCAGGAGGCAAGGTCGGGATTCCAGAATTCCCCTACAAGGTAGAAATCCTCCCCGCGCTTGTGTACCATTTCCGCTGCAAATTCCTTTATGAATTCATGGTTAATGTGCTTGATGGCGTCGAGACGATAGCCGCTGCATTGCAGTGTATCCACCAGCCACCCTCCCCACCGGAGCATTTCCTTTCTGACTTCGGGATGACTGTAATCAATATTCGCGAACATCAGATAATCATAGTTGCCGAATTCATCATCCACATTCTTATTCCAGGTCTTGTTCTCACCTACAATACGAAATACGCCGGAGCGGCCTTCCTTGGCATTGAAGTCTGTGCCATTGAAATGGTCGAAATTCCACTTGAAGGGAGAATGCTCCTCTCCGCGTCCCGGAAAAGTGAACTTGGTCCATCCCTCGATTTCGAACGGCTGCGAAATTTCTTTCGTTCGGTCATGGGGATCGACCTCGACTACCTTGAATACCTCAGTCTCATCCGCACCGGCTTTATGGTTCATGACCAGATCCACATATACAGCGATGGCGTTTTTTTGGCACTCGGCAATGGCGTCGATCAGCTCTTGCTTGGTACCATATTTGGTGCGTACTGTACCTTTTTGGTCATATTCACCCAGATCATAGAGGTCATAGACACCATATCCGGTGTCTTCTGCGGAGACGGCCTTGGTCACGGGCGGAATCCATATGGCGTCAATACCGGTGCTTCTCAGCCCTGGCGCCATTTCCGCGAGATGTTTCCAGTGCTTCCCGTCGGCGGTGACATGCCACTCGAAAAACTGCATCATCGTATGATTTCTCTGCATCCATCTGCCTCCTTCGCTGCTGTTAGCAACTTTCAGATCTCTCTTTAGGCTTCTTCTGTTATTCTTCACTTTTTAAAGGGAGGGAATACCAGTTTCTTGCAGATGTCATGATCTTTTTTCAAGTCATTGAAACAGATCTAGCTGGCGCGGAGCCAGGCCACCGTCTATGCCGAGCATGTCCTGAAGCTCCTTGGCGTTGTCTGTAGCATCGCCGCCGGAATTGTTGTTGAAGACTACGTAGAGCTTACGACAGTTCTTCTCCAGCTGTTGCAGACGTTCCTTCCACTCAATGAGTTCCTCCCGGTCATACCGGTATAGATAGCGCAGTTTACGCCAATCGGGGTGGCTGCTTTGATGCCAGCCGGAGATATTGCGGCCGTGCAGCCGCACATAAGTGATATCCGGGGAAGTCGCTACGGCTACAATTGGAATCGAGCCAGCCCCGGCCTGTGGTTCATCCACTACGGTATGAATCCAACCCTCACGCGCCATGAAATGCAGCGTCTTATCGCGGAACGCCGGGCTGTACCAGCTCTCATGGCGAAATTCCAGAGCGCAGGGCACCTCTTTCATCCGAGCTCTGATATCGCGCAGCATATCCACATTCTCCTTCGTGCAGTCGAACCAGGGTGGGAATTGGAACAGGGTCATGGCCAACTTGCCGGATTGGATAACAGGCTGGATCGATTCGTGGAAAGCGGCGAACATGGCGTCTTTTGTATCAAAGTAATTCTTTTTATCGCGTAAATGGCCAGTCATCCCCTGATAGGCCTTCACGATGAACTGAAATCCGTCTGGTGTCTGGTTGACCCATTTCATATAATTTCTGACTGGCTGAACCGCGTAGAAGGAACTATCGATTTCTACGATGGAAAAATGGGCGCTGTACGTAGACAATCGCTCGGCCGGTTTGATTTTACCGTACAATTCTTCATGGTCGCCGAAGCCCGTCAGCCCTATTTTGATCAAAGGTGTTCTCCTCCTTGGCTGCTTTCTCTGGATGTTCTTAAAATACAATGTAACTTCTATATAAACTAAAAATACTCTTTCGCAAACAGACAATACATCAACGGCAGGTTAAGGACCGTAGGGTATTTTAATGGCCGGACCTAGGCCCGTCCTTCATACTCGGGCCGTAGGATGGACATGATCCGCAGTGATTCAAAGGTGTCGCCGACCTTGATGCATTCTCGCAGAGTCCCTTCCAGTCTGAATCCCTGGCGATGGTAAATACGCTGCGCCCGCGTGTTCTCATCCCTGACGTCCAGCCATAGCCGGTGCGTCTCCGTATGGTTAAATATCCAATCGATCAACAGTCGCAGTGCTTCAGGTCCATATCCGTGCCCTTTGGCCACAATGACAAGGCGCATGATGCAAACGGTTAGATTGGGGTCGTGCATTCCTGTCAGAATAACATATCCGGCCCGTTCTCCATTGGCATCCAGTATGATGAAATGAAGTACATCCTCTTCAGCAAGCGCCGCCTTATGCTGCTCCCGCTTCCATTGGCCAATATATCTGCGGTTGTCCTCCGCCTGTTCAGCGGCCAGCACGAAGTCAAGGTCCTGCTCAGTGGTTGTCCGTAAGTGTATGGAACTCGATTGAATATACATGATCGGTCTCCTTCCCATCAATTAACCCAGATTATAACAGAGCTATGGGTGTAAGATGAAGGTGTCCATGCCGAATTCACGACGTCAATTTGTCCTAATGTATTGTATAATTAGATGATTAACCTGAGGTGGCATGGAGCTACTATTACAGGATGGATGAGGAGAGCGGCCCGTTATGTACTATCTGGATATCGCTTCATGGCTGACAGAGGATAATCTGCGGCACATGCTGGAACAATATCGTTCGTTCGGACCTTTTCCGGGCATTGCGTTAACTTTTATGAAATCATTTGTGCCGCCCCTGCCTACCATTGCTATCGTCGGTTTGAACGGTGCAGTGTATGGCTTGTGGCTAGGCTTTCTGTATTCGTGGATTGGTCTGGTCGCGGGCTGTGTAACGACCTTTCTGATTGTCCGCAAAATCGCTTCTCACCCTTATCTGCGCAAATGGGCTTTGCGCCCAAAGGTGGCGAAGAGCATGACTTGGGTACGCCAACGGGGCTTCAGCTATGTGTTTCTGCTTAGTTTGTTTCCCGTTGGGCCATTCGTCGTCATTAATATGGCTGCAGGACTTGCCGGAATGCGGCTGCGTTCCTATCTGCTCGCCTTGATCGCGGGCAAAGCCATTATGGTGTTTGCCGTCTCTTATATCGGCAATGATCTGGAGCGATTTATTCATCATCCTGCGGAAGGACTGTATGTACTGCTCTTTATAGCGTTGTCTTTCTGGGGCGTCAAAGCCATCGAAAGCTATTTTACCAGAACAGCAATTGATGGCAGCAGTGGCAAAGAGATTGAACAGAAAGTAACATAGAGGACAAGTAGTGAAGATCTAAGTTTAAATTAAACTCCAGATATGAAAGGAAGAGGTGCCGTTATGAAATACCGTAAGCTTGGAAGCACGGGACTCAATGTGTCTGTGATCGGAATTGGGACCTGGCAGTTTGGCGGGGAATGGGGAAAGGATTTTACCCAGAACGAAGTTGATTCCATGCTGGACAAATCCGGAGAACTTGGTATCAATCTGATTGATACGGCAGAATGTTACGGCGACCATTTGTCGGAGAGGTTCATTGGTAACTATCTGGCTCGTCGCAATCGCGAGGACTGGATTGTGGCGACTAAGTTCGGCCACGGATTCACGGGACATCTTCAGCGGGAACAGCTTTGGAGCGCCGATCAAGTGCTGAAGCAACTGGATGATTCGCTTAAATCGCTCCACACCGAGTATATCGATCTCTACCAGTTCCATTCGGGAACCGATGCCGAGTTTGATAACGATAAACTCTGGAGCATGCTGGATAGACAGGTGCAGGCCGGCAAAATTCGCCACTTAGGGATCTCCATCAGCGCCTCTGGCAAAGGTGTTCACCAGACAGCCTCTGCTCAGGCAGTTGGAGCAGAAGCGATTCAAGTCGTGTACAATCGCCTGGAGCGCGGACCCGAAGAAGAAGTCTTCCCGCTATGCGCTAAGCATAACCTGGGTGTGCTAGCACGGGTACCGCTTGCCAGTGGCTATCTTAGCGGCAAATATAAACCGGATGCAGCCTTCCCGGCCGGTGATGTTCGGGCGAATCATAATGCGGACACGCGGCATAAGCAGCTGCTGGAAGTTGCGAGGATTGCAGAGAACGAAGTGCCGGAGGGGATTCCGATGGCGCAATGGGCTTTGGGTTGGTGCCTTCAGCATTCTGCAGTTACAAGTGTAATTCCTGGTTGTAAGGATGTTGCACAGGTTATCGCCAATGCGGCTGCCGCCGATCTGGACATGGTAAAGGACGGGCAATCCCAATAGTGGGATGTTTTGCTAATAGGGCGCCTCGCTGACCAGAAATCCAGATTTTCGTTATGCGGGAGATCAGCAAGTTAAACGGCCCTCACAAAGTAAACCACCCGGCGGCATCCTTCGTCGCCGGAGCGGCGGTAGTGATGTGCTGCCAGCCATTGGTCGTGGGATTATACCTGTAATCCTGTCTCCACTCTTCAATATGCAGTATGATGGCGCGAATGGCTGAGACCATTCGCGCCACTTCTTTATCCGTCATGGTGGGGTGGAGCGAAAGCCGGACCCAGCCTGGCTTGAGTGACTGATCCCCATTGTGAATAGCCTTGATGAAACCAGCGGAGACCTTGGGACCGAGCCCCAGCAGATGATGGCCATAGGGACCTGCGCAAGAACAGCCGCCACGGGCCTGAATGCCAAACCGATCGTTCAGTAGCTGTACTGCGAGGTTATAGTGGATATCACGCATCGTAAAGGAAACAATCCCGAGTCGCTCCTGCTGGTCTCCAGCCAATACGGTTAAGCCGGGTATGGTTTGTAGTCCGGCCAGTAGCTGTTGGCACAGTTCCCTCTCCCTGAGCAGTATGTATTCACCGTCTCCGTTCATAGCCTCCTTCAGGTGAATAGCTAGTGCAGTGCGGAAGGCCTGCAGAAATCCAGGCGTGCCACCGTCCTCACGGGTTTCTATATCCTCTATGTAGCTGCGGCCGCCCCAGGCATCGACCCAGACAACGGTGCCACCACCGGGCTCATCAGGAAGGCGGCTGCTATAGAGGGCGGAGTCGAACAGCAGCACGCCGCTGCTTCCGGGCCCGCCGAGGAATTTGTGCGGGGAGAAGAAGATCGCATCGAGCTTCTCCAGCGGTGAAGCCGGATGCATATCAATCGGCTCATAGGGTGCACTTGCGGCAAAATCAACAAAGCAAACCCCGTCGTGGCGATGCATGGCCGCGGCGAGCCTATGGTAGGGCGTGCGGATGCCTGTCACATTGGAGCAGGCCGTGAAGGCGCCGATCTTCAGGCGCCGGTGCCGATATATACGCAGCAGGTATTCAAGCTGATTGAGGTCGATGTTTCCGTCCGCTCTCGGCGGAATGGTAACGACATCAGCCAGACTCTCCTGCCAGGGCAGGAGGTTGGAATGATGCTCCATGTGGCTGACGAAGATGACCGGGCGGTCTTCGGGGCTAAGGTGCCTACCGTCCAGCCATTCTGGCATTTTCAGACCCAGAATGCGCTGGAGCTTGTTAATTGCCCCAGTGGTGCCGTTGCCGCAGAAGAGCAGTACATCCTGTGGCCCAGCGTGGACATGGGCTTTAATAATATTCCGGGCCTCAGTATAGGCCAGGGTCATCGTCAGTCCAGTAGTGTTAGATTCAGTATGAGGGTTACTGACATAAGGGCCGAAAGTCTCCAGCATTCGGCGCTCAATGGGCTCATAGAGACGTCCGCTGGCGGTCCAGTCAGCGTACAAGAGAGGCTGTCTGCCATAGGGCGTCGTAAGGGTAAATCCTGTTCCGATGATATGCTCCCGAAAGGATGCAAAATAAGTTTGCAGCGAAGACGGCGTCTTCCGGGGAGAGGTGGGGATGATATTCAGCAAGGACATTCCCTCCAGCCTGTAGTTTCTTTGGCCTCAGTATATGCCCCGCCCCGGGAATAGGTTAACGCCTAAGCCCATGAACTATATGAACAGCTGCATGTCACTCTCAAGCGCATCCTTCAAATAGGCTGCCGCATCAATAATCTCAACTTCCGGCAGAAATTCCTCCGGCTTGAAGCCCATGATTTCCACAGAAAGCTTGCAGGCGTAGAACTTGATGTTCTTTTTACGTGCCCCCTTGAGAAAATGAATCAGCTTCGGCGCACCCTGCGCTTCCATCATCTCCTCCAGCATCATCCGGCCCAGCCCGCTGAAATTCATCCGCGACAGGGGCAGCTGTTCCGGCCCTTTGGGAGTCATGACATCCATCAGCTTCTCGTAAATAGTTTTGTCCTCCAGTGTCATCTTCTCCGGATCACGCACTAGGAACAGTCCCCAAAACGCAAAGAACATGGTCACCTCACATTCGATATCCCGAGCAGTATTCGCCAGAATCAATCCGGCCATTGCTTTGTCATAGTCCCCGCTGAACATCAGCAGATTCATCTTTTTACCCATCAGCCATCCCTCCGTGATCCTCTTGGAATGAGCTTAGTATGGTTAGGCCAGCAAGAACTATGCTTTTGTCACAACTTGTTCGCACTCCAGCAGGAGCTTATGAAAACCCGTGAGGAACAGCACATCTGCATAAAAAAAGGATAAACGTGCTCCCCCAGAATGGCAGATGTGTACGTTTATCCGTTGTTTTTGATACAGGAATTGAATCCTTATTTTTTGAAAATACGCAGTGGTGCGCCCATTGGCAGGAACGAACGTCCAAAGTGAGCGTTCAGAACCGATGCACCACAGCCATAGAAGGAGACCATAGCGATACCTAGCTCTGCAAAGGCAGCCAGCTTATGAAAGGCTTCAGCCGCAATCCCGAAAGAATCAAACGTCAGACCCAGGAACAGGAAGTCGATCAGGATGAAGATGATCAGCAGGACCTTATTGGCTTCCACGGCACCGATCGTCATGAAGAGGGTGAAGATCAGGTATCCAAGGAACACAAATCCGAGTTGCTTAGGATCCACAGCTTCAGCCAGGGTTGTTCCGAATACACCGAGCTTGATCAGCCAGCTAGCAGCCATACCGAACCAGAAGAAAGCATAGGCTCCAAAGGCGGTCATACCGAAGGTATTATTGTGCTTGGCATCCTGAATGCTGGCAAATAGCTGGGCGAAGGCGCCCAGGAAAATAGCCCAGGGAATGACATAGCTGAGACCCGAGGTAATCTCGAGCTTCTGTGAAGATGCGACCAGCGTGACGATAGCTAGTCCGAACAGGCCAATGGCACCAGGATCGGCAGTGATGATCTTGACGGATTGGGGGGATTGCGGTTGCGCTGACATAACAGTTAATGCCTCCATTATTTAAAAGTGTTCGCTCATGACAACAGCACCCGGAAAGGGCGCTGTTATTGGCCTGCCTATCATATCATATTGCCCTGCTTCTCTGGAATGATTTTTTGTTCATTTCCTGTCGATTCCTGACAGGCAACTTACAATTTACGATATAATGTCTCTATGTTATGAACGTTTCATTTAAGTGATAAGGGTGATGGATTTGAATGTAAAAAGTTTTCTGAAGTTTGTAGAGTTGCCGACGAAGGCAGCCAGCATGATTCCTTTTCTAATGGGGACGCTATATGCCTTGTACCGGTTCGAGGATTTTTATGTACTGCGGTTTGGACTGATGTTCATTTCTTTGCTGAGCTTTGATATGGCTACGACGGCGATTAACAATTATTATGATTTCAAAAAAGCGTCCAAAACCGATGGATACGGCTATGAGACACATAATGCCATCGTTCATTTTAAGCTGAAAGAGCGCACGGTGGTCACGACCATTATCATCCTGCTGGCGCTGGCTGCCGGGGGCGGAATTGCACTGGTATCACAGACAGGGCTGCTGGTCTTCCTGCTGGGCGGATTGTCGTTCCTCATTGGTGTTCTGTATTCCTTCGGACCGATCCCGATCTCGCGGATGCCGCTGGGTGAGCTGTTCTCAGGGTTATTCATGGGCTTCGTCATTATTTTCATCTCGGCCTATATACATACCGACAATAGTGTCGTCTCGCTACTGATTCAGGAAGGCTGGGTTAATCTTCATATTAATCTTGTAGAGGTCATCTACCTCTTCTGGTTCTCTGTACCAGCCATTCTGGGGATTTCGGGCATTATGCTGGCGAACAATATATGCGACATTGAGGAGGATATCGAGAACCGTCGATACACTCTTCCTGTCTATATCGGTAAAGACCGTGCACTTTTATTGTTCAAGCTACTATATTATGTCTCTTATCTTGACCTTGTAGTGCTATTGCTTCTTAAGGTCCATCCGGTGCTCGTCCTGCTGATTCTCCTGACCCTGATTCCGCTTCGTCGCAATGTCGTAGCATTCCATGCGAAGCAGGAGAAGGCCAGCACATTTATTCTTTCAGTCATAAATTTCATCCTGATGAATGCTGCCCGCATTATAGTTCTGGGAATAGCAATACTCCTGCAGAATTTCGTTTGATATCATTCATTTTATTCTAGCAGCACCTTTCGGAAGGGTTCCGAGGGTGCTGCTTTTTGAATTGTGCCAAATTATTGCAGTTTGTGCAAAGCGTCATCTTTTTCCCGAACAATGTGTCATTAAGGATAGTAAGAGGGCACGGTTTCCGCTAGAATAAGGTAATGTAATCCAATATAAGGGATTACCTCCGTCAGTTTCCGGATATTCTTACGGACACAGTTTCAACAGGCAAGAGTATGGTTGCTCCGGAAGATGCGGTGCTTATTATGGCGCTAATCAAGGTTGCTCTGGCCTCGGCAAGAGCGGCCGGAGGATCAGCCTGGTACAACAGGCTAACTTGGAGGGAGCTGAAAGGGATGGCTGTTGCAGAGAAGCCGGTGATTTCGATCTCTGGTTTGTGGATGAACTACTCGGACAGAATGGTTCTCCGGGGGATTGATCTGGAAGTCTACCCGGGGCAGATTATTGGTTATATCGGTCCGAACGGTGCTGGCAAAAGCACGACGGTTAAGATTATGCTCGGTTTGGTTGAGGGATATAACGGAACCGTAGAGATCTTCGGGAAGGATATCGCTGATGGCGACAACGCTTATAAAAGGCGGATCGGCTATGTGCCGGAAGTTGCAGAATTATATGATAGCCTTACGGCACGGGAGTATCTGTGTTTCATAGGCGAACTGTACGGCATGCAGCGGAGCGATGCTGATGACAAGGCCAAGCGATTGGCCGCTTTGCTTGGTCTGGAGAAGGCTTACGACATGCGAATTTCTTCCTTCTCCAAAGGAATGAAGCAGAAGGTACTACTGATCTCCAGTATGCTGCATGACCCGGATATTCTGTTCCTCGACGAGCCGTTAAGCGGTCTCGATGCCAACAGTGTCATGGTGGTGAAGGAAATTTTCGCTTCACTGGCTGCTCGGGGCAAGACCATTTTCTACTCTTCTCATATCATGGATGTTGTCGAGAAGATCAGCAGCCGTATTGTGCTTATTGCCGGAGGGGACATTGTGGCCGATGGCAGTTTTGCGGAGCTGAAGGACAAGAGCCGAGAAGGCTCGCTTGAAGAGATTTTTAACCAGTTAACTGGCTTTGACAAATACCGGGACATCGCGGGTGAATTCGTGTCCGTGATTCAAGAAGGTGCTCCACATGAATGATTTTCGGGTACTGAAGCTGTTGGATCGGCTGGAGGGATTGTTCTGCAGAATCGGCATTGATTACGGCATTATGCGCAGCATTCTGCAAGTGAAGCTAACGATGGATGGGAGAAGGCCGCCCACGGTTCTTGCGGCTACACAAAGATCGGCTGAGCCGAAGGAGGGTTCGCCGTTTCGCCCGCAGTGGGTTTACTTGTTAATGGGCGTGTTCTTGATCCCGCTCATGATTTCATCCGGCCATTACATGCTGCAAATGAGTTTGGTTCTGGGGGTGGTGATGTTCATGATTACCACTACACTGGTCTCCGACTTTTCGTCCGTACTACTGGATCTTCGGGACAAGAACATTCTCTTCTCCAAACCAGTGAATCGCCGTACCCTGAATATGGCCAAGAACATCCATGTGCTGATCTATCTGTTCACGCTCACGTTAAGCCTTGCCGGGCCCACGCTGATCGTCTCACTGTTCCGGCAGGGGCCGTTGTTCTTTCTTTTATACTGTGCAGCCATTGTGCTGATGAACTGCTTCATCCTGGTGATTACAGGGCTGTTGTACCTGCTGATCCTGAAGCTTTTCGACGGAGAAAGATTGAAGGATATCATCAACTATGTGCAGATTGTACTGATGATTGCTATAACGGTTGGCTATCAACTGATTTCAAGGCTGTTTAACCTGGCGGAGTTTAGCGCGTCCTTCAAACCGGCATGGTGGCAGTATCTTATTCCTCCAGTCTGGTTTGCTGCCCCGTTCGAGCTGGCATTTGGCGGAGGGAGAGGCATTCATTTTACTGTGTTGTCCGGTTTGGCCATTATTCTTCCGCTCCTCCTGATCATTACATACATTAAACTTATGCCCCAATTTGAGAAAAGCCTGCAAAAGCTTTCCGCGCAAGAGGTCGGTGGCCATGGAGCAGCGAGATTGTCAGGATGGCTATCTTCTGTGGTGTGCCGGAGCCGGGAAGAGGGCATGTTCTTTCGTTTCACCTGGTCCATGATGAAGACAGAACGAGACTTTAAGCTAAAGGTGTATCCGACGCTGGGCTTCTCCATCGTCTTCCCTTTCATTTTCATGTTAAATATGACATGGCAAGGGCAAGGGAGAGGCTTCGCAAATTCAAAGTCATACCTGTGGATTTACTTTAGCGCCACGCTGATGATGACCGTTGTGCAGATGCTGCGGTATTCAGGAAGTTATAAGGGAGCCTGGATTTACAAAGTCATTCCGTTGCCTGGGGAGCATACAGTATACAGGGGCATGCTAAAGGCTGCCCTGCTCCGGTTATTTGTACCCCTCTTCCTGGCAGAAGCAGTGGTGTTCACTATGCTCTACGGGATTCGGATCCTGCCGGATCTTGTGGTTGTAATGTTTGCCACGTTTATTTATGCAGTGCTGTGTTTCCTGCTGATGCCTCGATCGCTTCCTTTTTCAGAACGCTTTGAGGCAGCCAAGCAGAAGGAATTCATGGGAAGCAGCTTCTTGATGCTATTCCTGTTGTTCGGCATGGTGGGCGTGCATTATTTGGCAACCTTACTGACAGGCGGTGTCTATATATATCTTGTGCTGCTGGTTGTCAGTAATTATCTGCTCTGGCGCCGGATATTCCCTGAAGGGAGCAGGATGAAATCCTCCACAATGTCAAATATGGACATTTTTTAACGGACCCTAAAACAGGGGGCAAGTTCCAGTATTTACTTAGACACTCAGGTTAATAAAAGGTAGAATTACACCTAAAGTTGCTTTCCAGGGATAGCCTATAATCTTTACGCACTCTTCCATATATCCGATATACGTGTACTGATCCTTCTTGAGAAACGCACTATGGCGATGATGATAATTACTATACCGGTGAAGAGGTTGACATATGGATCAAATGGGAATCCGTTATAATATTTGGATCGTTTTACTAACTTTCGCGCTGGTCTCTGCCGCGGTTTATGCTGCATTGAATTTGATTTCACAGGTTACCCGTTCTGCTGGCAGAATCCGGCATATGTGGTTGCTGTCAGCATCCTGTGTTCTTGGTAGTGGTCTATGGGCAATGCATTATATAGGCATTATGGCCGGCCGTTTACCATTTGAAGTCAGCTACCAGCCAGGTAAATCGCTGCTGTCCCTGCTGGTGAGTATGTTATCCTGTTATGCTGCGTTCTGGATTGTACTAGCGCATCGTCTCAAGCTTTGGCGAGCTGGTGTCGGTGGCCTGCTGCTTGGCGTGGGGAGTTTCGCTATGCATGATATCGGGATGTCTTCGATCCTGCTGGAGGAGGGGGGCCAGAGTCCAATCCTCTCACAGGTCATCTCGATTCTGGCGGCTGTGCTGATGTCCTCCATGGGGCTCTATTTGCTCCGCAAGTCCAAGGATCATCCTAACTTCAATAAGTGGAAACTCTATTTAGCAATATTAATTGGACTATCGGTGACAGGCCTGCATTATTTCAGCCTTAGAGCCAGCTGGTGGGAATATTATAAAGGGGCCGGCTCCTCCTCCCTCCTGATGGATACGGATGTAATTCTATTGAGCGGCGTATCGATTGTAACGGTACTGATGCTTGCAGTCTCCGGAGGTGCCGTTTTTCTGGATCGGCATATCCTTGAACGGATGGCTTATCATGATCCGCTGACCGGATTGCCTAACCGACATGGTCTGGAGCGTTACTTTCTTGAAGATTTCTTCGGTGGAACATCCGGGGCTGTATTCTTTGTAGATCTGGACCGCTTCAAATCGATCAACGATACACTAGGTCATGATATCGGCGACATGCTGCTGCAGGAGGTTGCCAGAAGACTGGAGGACTGTGTCGGTACCTTGGGGAAGGTGTTTCGGCTGGGCGGGGACGAATTCCTGATCGCCCTGCCTCAGTGTTCCGTGCGAGAAGCAGAGGAAATAGCCGAGCGCATTCTACAGGAGCTCAAGCATTTTTATAGCATCCAGGGTAATGAACTGTACGTGACAGCAAGTCTCGGGATTAGCTTAACTCCTCTACATGGCACTGACCGGTCGTCCTTGATGAAGGCCGCAGATACTGCGCTATATACCTCCAAGGATTCCGGCAAGAATAAATTCAGCATTTTCGATCAGGAGATGAATCGTCACCAGCTGCGGCGGATGTCGCTGGAGAAGGATCTGCGTAAGGCGCTGGCTCGTTCCGAATTCATGGTCGTATATCAGCCTAAATGGGATTCGCTGTTGAATGTAACCGTTGGGCTTGAAGCCTTGCTGCGGTGGAGACATCCCGACCATGGAATCATCTCTCCGTCGGAATTTATTCCGATAGCGGAGGAGACCGGGTTGATCGTGCCGATCACCTATTGGATGCTGCATGATGTATGCAAACAGAACAGGCTCTGGCACAAGGAGGAAGTGGCGAGCGTCGCCGTCTCTGTCAATATGTCGGCACGGATGTTTGAAGGGGGCGGGCTGTATGAGGTTGTGGAAGAAGCGCTGGCGCAATCGGGGCTGGAGCCGCATTTTCTGGAACTGGAGATTACGGAATCTATCGCTATGAACAACATGGAGGAGACTGTAGCCCAATTATCCAAGCTTCGGCAGCTGGGCGTACGGGTCTCGCTGGATGATTTCGGTACAGGCTTTTCTTCACTCGGCAATCTGGACGAGATTCCGGTTAATACGCTCAAGATTGATCAGGTGTTTATCCGCAAGAGCAAGATGAATTCGAAGAAGGCGATTATCAGCAATATTATTGCCATTGCCAGTAACCTGAATATGGATGTCGTTGCTGAAGGCGTAGAAACGACCGAGCAGATCGAGCTGCTGCAATCGCTGGGCTGCAGAGTGATGCAAGGATATTATTATGGCCGGCCGATGCCTGTAAATGAGTTGGGGCAGTGGTTTATCGAGAATGCTGCCGTATAACGAAATTACATGTAACCATTTGTTTTCATGACCGATATACATAACTTGTGGAATCATGCCGAACAAGAGACAACTTGTCTACGGCTACATAATTCTGTTATACCAAAAAGCAGGCCGGGGCGTTCCTCGGCCTGCTTTGCTGCATTGAAAGGTGTTCTACTTAAGACCTATGGCTGCTACTGTTTCAAATCTTGAACTGCTCCACCAAAAACCTTAGCTTGTCGGCCATTGAGGACAGTATGGTTGCAGCTGCCTCTACCTCTTCCATCGCGGCAAGCTGCTGCTGGGATGAGGCCGACAGGCTTTCCGCCCCTGCCGCAGTTTGGTTGGATACCTGAACGATATGCTGAATGGTCGTGACCAGTCCGGAGGCTAACTCGGCGAGTTGGCTCACTACGGTAGAGATTTGTCGGTTTTGCTCTGCCATACCGGTTGCCGACATCTCAATTTCGCTAAAAGAAGCCCCGGCCCGGTCGATCATTTCGCTACTCTGTTCCATTTCTTGTGTGGAGTAGAACATCATCTCCGTCGCCTTTTCCATCTGGCTCACGGTCTTTTTGATGAGATCGCTAATCTGGGTAGCGGAATGAGAAGATCGTTCTGCTAACTTGCGGACGGACTGGGCGACAACGGCGAAGCCCCGACCTTCCTCATCAGCCCGTGCAGCTTCGATGGCTGCATTCAGTGAGAGCAGATGGGTCTCCTCGGCAATGCTGGAGATGACGGTAACAATGCTCTCGATTTCCTTGGAGTTGCTTGATAGAAGATTGATCATGCCTGAGAGCATGCTGATGCTGCCGCTCATGGTCATCAGCTGTTCTGTGGTGGAATCCATCGACTCTCTGCCCGTTCGGGCCTTCTCAGCATTTTCATTGGCAAGATCAAGCGCGCCACCTGCCATAGCAGCAATCTCCGAAATGAAGTTCGACATGTTCTGTACGGCCTTGTAACTGTCTTCGAGATTCTGGAGCTGGGCATTCGCCCCATCGGCAAGCTCAAGGGTAATTCCCACACTATGTTCCCCGGCCCGGTTGGTCTCCTGAGCGCTGGCCGACAACTCTCCAGAGGAGGAAGCCACCTGATGCGACGTATCATTCACCTCTGTGATCAGTAAGCGAAGACTGCCAGTCATGGCATTGAAGTCACGGGCCAAAGTTCCGACCTCATCTTTACTACCGAGAACAATAGGGTCCTGTGTTAGATCACCTTGGGCTACGAGATTGACGGAACGAGACAACCGGGTTAACGGGCTGACCATGCGGCGGATAAGCAGATAAGCGACTACAATGGCCATCACAAAAATGGCTGCGCCGATAATAAAAGGCTGTACAACCACATCCAGCGTTCTTTCCTGAATAATTGAGCCGTCAAAATTAATAGCCATTAAGGCGATAATGGGTTTGGCAGGATCGTGATCCTGGTAGATAGGACCGTAACCGGTTTTGAGGGAGGTTCCATCGTATGTATAAACTTTGGAATATGTGGAATGCTGCATTTTGTTGATCATTAACTTGTCTTCGTCGCTAAAATAAAACGTATCGCCTGCTTTATAGCCGCGCTTCTGGAAGTTGCTATCAGCGGCTAGAACTTTGCCATCCAGCGACAGGATGAAGGCTTCTTTGAAAATAGGCTTGTGAGCAGTGATCCAGCCTATGCGCTCTTCTATCTTAGCAAGCTTGCTTGAATCTCCCGCAGCAAGTGCGGAGATGTCTTCTGGATTCACCAAGCCGGTTGTAATATTGGCGCAGCCTACCAATTCAACCCCGGCGGCCTCGTCCACTTGGTTGTAAGCGGCACGATATCCGAAGAATCCGATGGATGAGCCCACAAGTAGCAGCACACTGAACATCATCCAGGTTAATTTTGTTGCCAATTTCATTCTTCTTCCCCACCAATTATGACTAATTGTTTGCAAAGAGTCACCTTCTCCATGCGAACTGCTACGATTATAGCGCAACAAACTCAGCATGCTTGTGTCGAAAATTGCTTGTTTGAAGAATAGTTGTGACAACTCTATGTCTAAATCAGCAAAATATTACCTCAGAGTCATTGAATCCGGGAGTGTTAAAATGGTACGCTGGTTTCAGGACAAAGTGATTGGGAGCTGAAGGAATGTCGAAACAAATAGATCCGGTGATTGAAGGCATCGGGATATCCATGTGGAGGGTGCAGCGAAAAATTGTGTCCCAAATGTCTTTGCATAAGGAAATTGGCCTGACTTTTCCTCAATTAGGCCTGCTCAATATGATTGCCCATGAGAAGAAATCACGTGTGATCCAGTTAGCTGAGAAAATGGAGGTGAAATCCAGCGCCGTAACGGTGATGCTGGATCGCCTGGAGCTGCTGGGCTTCATCGCCCGGGTGCCGGATGAGCAGGACCGCAGGGCAGTTGTGGTCACCATCACGGCCAAAGGTGAGGAATCGCTGAAGGAAGCACAATACCGCTCCAAGGTACTGCTGGCTGAGCATTTGGCCATACTGGAACCGGAAGAGCTTAAAGCCTTTGCCAAGTACTATGAAATACTGGACAAGCAGGAGCGCTGAACAGACTACGCCTTCAACCATACAAAAACGGCCACACTCCATATTTAGGGGCGTGGCCGTTTCTTCTTGTGGTTGCTCTATTTAGTGTCTTCTGCCTTAAGCGGCAATTGGGTTACATAGCTGTCCGAGAGCTGCAGCAGCCGCAGCGCCCGGTTATATTCCTCCTCCGTCGCGGCAGGCGTTTTGCCACCTGTGGCGATCGGATATTGTGTATTGTCCTCAAAGCTACTGCCCGGGATTAGCAGGCCGGAGCTGGCAATGAACGATCCTGATGGTAGATAATAACGCTGCGGCAGCAGATTGACAGGCTGACTGAGCAGGTCCTGGCCGAAATGCAGATTGTTCTCCATAGAGACACCGAGCAGCGCGGCGGCTGTCGGCATGATGTCAACCTCCCCGCCAACCTGATCCAGTACCTGAGGATTTGTGATGCCTCCGCCATGTATAATCAACGGGATGTTCATCATATTAGCATAGCCGTAATCATGGTCGTAGATTTCTTGCATCAGTGCCTTGTCGTCATGATCCAGCGAGTAGATGGGCAGCCCCATATGGTCGCCGTAGATCATAATCAGGCTGTTATCCCAGACGCCGTTTGCTTTTAGCTCTGCCACAAATTGGCCGAACGCCTCATCTGCATAGTTCTGGGACCGGATATAATCACCGACGAAGGTGCCTTCATAACGCTCAGGCAGCTTCATCCGGTATTTCTCGGCCGGAATGGTGAACGGATGATGGGCAGACATTGATATGATCTGAGAATAGAATGGCTGATCCGCCATATCCATTTCCTTTAATTTATCCGCTGTCTTACGGTATAGCACTTCATCGGATGCCCCGAAGAAGAATGAGTCCTCATCACCGAAGAATTGGCGATCATAATAATGCTCCCAGCCCAGGGAACTATACAATTCTCCGCGGTTCCAGAATTCCACATCATTCGTATGGAAGGTGGCTGTCTGGTAGCCATTGGACTGAAGCAGGCGCGGCAGACTCGGCAGTTTCTTGTCTACATACGACATCGTGGCTGCGCCGCGGGGAGGAATGTAGAAGGACGTATTCACGACAAACTCGGCATCCGAGGTGTTGCCCTGACCCACCATTTGATAAAAATTCGGGAAATACAGACTGTTCTCCATCAGACGGTTCAGATTTGGCGTGACTTCCTTGCCATCGAGTTTGAGTCCAAGCAAGAAGTTCTGGAACGATTCCATCTGGATAATGATCAGATTCTTACCCTTGGCAACGCCTTGCAGGGCTGAGCGGTCTTCTGCGCGGACCCCTTTTAGCGTGTTCACAGCATCCTGCGTGATATCACTAGCACTCACAAGTTCTGTTTTGTCTTTGGCAAAGATGGTGTAGGCCTCATAATTGAGAATCCCCATCTCCTGTGCTTTCTTGATTTCATTCATACTGGCCTTGTTAGGCAAAATATTGAACAGGCACAGTGCTAGCGACACTGCAAATAAAATACTGAATTTCGCTGTTCCGCTACCACGGTTGATCTTCGTCTTCTTGTAATTCCGTCCATTCTTGTTGAAGAAGAAGTAGAAGCCGAGTACGATGACATCAGTGAAGATCAGGAGATAATAAGGGTCCATCAGTGAAAATACGCTTTTGCGGACAGCCGTGACCTGATTCACCTGCTCGGCAGCATGATAGGTGACAATAACTCCATAGTATTTGAAATACATAATGGCAGCAAAAAAGATGGCGGTCACCAGCAGGTTCACCGTCATGTAATATCCTAATTTGCGTTTGGAAGCAAAACGTTCAATAATGCAAAAAAGTGCCCACACAAAAGGAATCTCCGTAATTAGGGACTTCCAGGAAAGAACATCACCAAAGATAACGCCCCAGGCTAGAAAGCTCTTCAGAACGAAAATAATGGTGAAGAACACAAAGGGTTTGATGATCCACCGTTTCAAGGTATTGGATGACACAGCTCCGCCTTCTTTCTACGTGATGACACACTTCTTCCCGGAAGAGAGGAAGCGGCGTAAGGACAAAGGAATTCCATATTAACAAATTTTATTATCTCCCCCTGCATAGTAAATGTCAAAAACACTGCGTGCCAGCATTAGCGCAATGTAAAGCGGAAGTGGGTGACAGTGCAGCAGCCCCTGCTGTTCCTGCCGCCAGATGACTTTATACAGCGAATAAAAGACAAAAACGACGAACGGAATGCGCTAGGTTGACAGTAAGGGACCGGAAAAGAGGTGGAAGTATGAAGCATAGGATATCCATATCCGTCAGAACGCTTGTGGAGTATGTATTCCGCAGCGGGAGCCTTGAGCCGGGATTCCGTAGTGCGGCTTCGATGGCGGAAGGAACGCGTATTCATCAGAAGATTCAGAAGCGGTACAAGGAAGGCGACCAGAAGGAAGTCTATTTGAAAACAGAGATTCCATATAAGGAATTGCTGCTGGTGGTAGACGGCCGCTGTGATGGTCTTCTGCTGTCGGAAGAAGGCTCACTGGTGGTTGAGGAAATCAAGTCCACGGGGGAGCCGCTGGACTTGCTGGGTGAAGGTCGTGAGGTCCACTGGGCGCAGGCATTGATGTACGCCTATATGATCGCGCTTGAGCAAGAGCTTACTTCCATGGAAGTTCGGCTTACCTATGTTCGCCGAGGGGGAGAGGAGGAGCGGAGCCTGCAGCGGAGTGTCAGCATGGAGGAATTGGCGGACTTTGCCGCTGATACAGTGGCCCGCTATGCACCCTATGCTGAAATGCTGCTTCGGCATGATATCGCCAAGGAGCAGAGCATTCGCGAATTGGGTTTCCCCTTCCCTGCCTATCGGAAGGGGCAGCGGCATTTCGCTGGCGCCGTGTACAAGGCGGTCTCGGAAGGCGTCAATCTCTTCGCCCAGGCGCCGACGGGAATCGGCAAGACGATGTCCACCCTGTTCCCGGTGATTAAGGCCATTGGTGAAGGGCGGGCCAAAGGATTCTTCTATCTGACCGCCAAGACAATTACCCGTATGGCCGCCCAGGAGGCGCTGGCGCTCCTGTCGGCCAGGGGCCTAATTCTGCATGTCATAACACTGACCGCCAAGGATAAAGCATGCTTCCGGGAGGAGGGGCTGTGTAGTAGTGAGCATTGCCCGTTCGCCGAAGGATACTACGACCGGATCAATGGGGCGCTGTTGGACATGCTGGGGCAGGAAATACTGATGACGCGCGAGGTTATCGCCAGTTATGCCAAGAAGCACGGGGTCTGCCCCTTCGAGTTCTCACTAGATGCCGCTTATGCTTGTGATGCTGTGATTTGTGACTATAACTACATCTATGATCCCCGAATTAGCCTGAAAAGGCTGGCCGAGGAACGAAAGAAGGATACAGTTCTACTCGTCGATGAAGCCCATAACTTGGTGGACCGGGGAAGGGAGATGTTCTCAGCAGCGTTGCAGAAAGCTCCGTTCCTGGGACTGCAGCGGCAGTACAAGGTGAGCAATCCCAGCTTAAGCGCTGCTGCCAAGTCGGTGAACACGTTCTTCATTACGATACGTAAGTTGTGCAACGCAGAGGGACAGGGCTGGTGGAACGACTTCCCTGAAGAGCTGCCGGGTCTGCTGGAGACCTTCACCGCAGAGGCGGAACTGGAATTAATCCATCCGTCGATCATGCTGGCTGCCGTTCCAGAGGAAGGAGAAGCCAGTCTGCTGGAGACCTTCTATGCTGTACAAGGGATGCTTCGCACCTTCAAGACCTATGACGAGCGCTATGTGACCTATGCCGAGAACCGTCGCAGTGATGTGTATCTGAAGCTCTTTAACCTGGACCCTTCCTATCTGCTGCGGCAGATGTCCAAGGGCTATCGCAGCCAAATTCTGTTCTCGGCCACCCTGGCGCCGATGTCGTATTACAGAGATATGATCGGTGCCACAGAAGAGGACTACAGCTTGACCGTGTCTTCTCCTTTTCAGAAGGAGCAATGGGAGGTCTCTCTACTCCCGCTGTCAACGCGCTATCATGATCGGGAGGCCTCTCTGCCGCCATTGAGCGAGGCCTTGCACAGAATGTGCAGCAGACCGGGGAATTACTTGGTCTTCTTCCCTTCCTATGTATACTTGCAAAATGTATATGATTTATTTAGCGAGCGCCATCCGGAAGTGCCTACCTTGGTACAGGACTCCGGCATGAGTGAGGAAGCACGCGAAGATTTCCTCGCAGCGTTCCGTCCAGACACAAGCCAGACACTTCTTGGATTTGCCGTGTTGGGCGGTATTTTCTCGGAGGGAGTGGATCTGCCTGGAGACCGGTTAAACGGGGTCATGGTGGTTGGAGTAGGGCTGCCGCAGCTGGGGCTGGAACGTAATTTGCTACGCTCCTACTTCAATCGCCAGGGTAAAAATGGCTTTGACTATGCCTATGTCTATCCGGGAATGTGCAAGGTGTTGCAGGCTGGAGGAAGGCTGATCCGCACCGAGAACGACCATGGCATAATTGTGCTGGCGGACGACCGTTTTACGCAGCAGCCGTATCATAGGTTGCTCCCCGAAGAGTGGCGGGACTACCTTATCTGGCAATAACATCGTATAATCTATGAAAGGGCATACATTTCAGACTCACAGGAGGCAGATCATGACACTTAACATCGGATTGATTGGTACAGGCTGGTTTGGTAAGGTTCACGCGGATTTACTAGCTGGCATGGAGGATGTTCGTCTAGTAGCGGTATGCGGTAGCAGCAAGGAGAAGGCGGAGGAGATGGCCCGTCATTATGATGCTGAGGGCTATGGCGATATTACGGAGATGTTAGAAGCTCATAAGCTGGATGCTGCTTATATATGCGTTCCCCCACAGTCGCATGGTGACATTGAGCGTGCGTTGATTCGCCGAGACATTCCCTTTTTTATCGAGAAACCGCTGAGCCACAGTACCGAAATCCCGGCCAGTCTGCTTCAGGAGATTAAGGAGCGCAATCTGTTGACCTCAGTGGGTTACCACTTCCGTTATCAGGATAATATCCAAAGGCTGAAGGAAACGTTGACCGGGGATAAAATCGGGATGGTTGTCGGTCAGTGGATGGGCGGTATGCCAGGAGTAGCTTGGTGGCGCAACCAGGAGCAGTCCGGTGGACAGTTCACGGAGCAGACGACGCATATCGTAGATTTGCTACGCTATCTGGGCGGTGAGGTAGAAGAAGTATACGGCTTGTATGGCAATCGTATTATGCATGAGAAGCATGAGAACGTTACAGTTGCCGATATCGGTACGGTGACGTTAAGGCTTGCCAGTGGTATCATTGCCAATATTTCCAACACTTGCGTGCTCCCTGGAGATATCGGCCGGGTCAATCTGACTTTCTACAATGAACAAGGGTTGCTGGACTGGAATCTTGATCGTCTGCTGACCGTTCGCACCGGAGACAGCACAGAGTATGCGAACAGTGGTAATCCCTATGCCGCCGAGAGTGAAGCATTCCTGCATGCTGTACGCACTGGCGATCGCTCCCGGATTCTCAGCGACTACGAAGACGGTTACAAGACACTCAAGGTGACCTGTGCGGCTTACGAGTCGGCACAAACTGGACTACCTGTTAAACTATAAAGTGAAGTAGAATCGAAATCATAGTGAGATCATAGAAAAAAAGCACGTAGCTCCGGGGACTTCTTCGGAGCTATGTGCTTTGGCCCAAGCCGGGACGGCCTTAGTGGAGGAACACCGCGAGCAGTGGCGGCGCAATGCCGATAGTCAGTAGCGCCGTCAGAATCATCGCGATGCTGGAGATGGTACCGGTCAGCGAGCTAAGCTCGAAGGCCTTGGAGGTACCTGTACCGTGCGCTGCGGTTCCCAGCGATACGCCGCGCGCAATTTCATTGTCAATGCGGAAGAGACGCAGCACTGAAGGCCCCATCATGGTGCCGAGTATCCCGGTCAGGATAACGAAGACTGCCGTGATACTGGGTACACCCCCAATACGCTGCGAGATACTCATGGCGATCGGAGTAGTAACCGATCGCGGGACCAGGCTGGTAGCCAGATCGCTGCTAAGATGCAGCCATTTGGCAAGCAGCATGGAGGAGATCACCGCTATTATCGTACCTGAGAGCACGCCTGCCGCAATTTCGGCGGCGTGTTTTTTGAGTACCTTGAAGTTCTTATGCAAAGGGATAGCAAACGCAATGGTTGCCGGCTGCAGCAGGTTAGTCAGCCACTTGCCTCCCGCATTGTAAGATTCATAAGGGATGCCTGTCATCAACAGAATGCCAACAATCAGCAGAGGCGTGATGATAAGCGGAGATAGATATACTTTGCTGTGGAACTTATAGGCGCGCTTGGCAAGGAGATAAAGTCCTATGGTCAGCGTAAGGAATAACAATCCGGTCATCATGAGGGTTTATGCTCCTTTGCCTTGGATATAGCTCCTGTGAGCAGACCGGAGCAGGTCATGACTGCGAATGTGCCGACTACTACGACTGCCAGCACCCGCAGCCCATCGGTCTCCAGCATATCTGTATATTTCATGACGCCGATCGCGGAAGGAATGAAGAACAGGAGCAGCTCAGCCAGCAGCCAGGAGGCTCCGACCTCCACCCAGTTCAAGCGTACGACGCCGAATTCAAGCAGAAGGAATAAGATAACCATGCCCAGAATGCTACCGGGGATGGGAAAATGCAACCATGAAGCCAGTGAGTTGATCAGCAGAGAGAATATAGTAAGGCCGCCTATTTGCAGCAATCCTGAGATCGTTTTTTTCATAAGAGCTCCGCTCCTTTCATCGTAATGAAAGTTTACATTATTTATTTTCATAGGTAAAATGAATAGATAGAATAGCTGACATTCCTTTCGTCTATATATAGGAGGCTGAACCATGGACATCCGGCAGCTGCAATATTTCGTTCAAATCGCCAGACTGAACAGCTTTTCCCAGGCGGCCAAATCGCTATATATCTCACAGCCCACGATTAGCAAAATGATCAGAAATCTGGAGACTGAACTGGGCGCCGACCTGTTCTATCGGGAAGGCAAAAGTATACGGCTGACCGATGCGGGTGAGATTCTGCTGACCAAGGCGCAGAATATTGTTGATTCATTCACCAGCCTGTCCTCTGAGCTGGACAGCTTGCGCGAGCTGAAGCAGGGCCATATTCAGATGGGGCTGCCGCCAATGGTAGGTGCAAGCTTCTTCCCCGCCGTTATCGGCGAGTTTCATCATCGATACCCGGGGGTGACGATCCGCCTGCATGAGGATGGTGCCAAGAAAGTGGAGAATGATGTGGAGACGGGGCTGCTGGATATCGGTGTCATTGTGCTGCCTGTGGATCAGGGCAAGTTTCAATTCTTCTCAATTCTGGAGGAGAAGCTGGAGCTGCTGGTTCCGGCAGGGCACCGCCTGGCTGGACAGGAATGTGTGAAGCTGGCGGAACTGGCAGAAGAAGAGTTTATCCTGTTCCGTGAGGATTTTATGCTGCATGACCGGATTATTACAGAATGCGTCAAAGTAGGCTTTCAACCTAAGGTGGTATACGAGAGCTCACAGTGGGATCTGATCAGTGGAATGGTAGGGGCGGGGCTCGGAATTGCGCTGCTGCCAGAGACGATCTGCCGTGACATCGACCGCTCACGGATCGCTGTGATTCCTCTTACAGCCCCGGTCATTCCTTGGCAGCTGGGCATTATCTGGCGCCGGGATCGCTACCTATCTTTTGCGGCGCGGGAATGGATTTCTTTTGCTAAGGGAATCTTCCTAGGTCATTAGTCTCCCGTTTTGTTGAATCATCGACAAATTTTTCTTTTTTTTGAAAATATGTTTTTTGGCATCATGCTATATGATAGGGAAGAAGTTGATAGAGAGAAGGTGAGAGAATCGTGAGCCTTTACGATGCTTCCTCCCGTAACATTCATAGGAGAGATATAAGAGAAGACGAGCTGCTGATTACGATTGAAAGCTTGAGATGCCAACTGCATGAGGTTGCCGAGCAGCGTAGTCTGAGTGATCGTGCTGTAGTAGAGTTGAGCGAACGGCTGGACGGTTATATTTTGCTGGCCCAGAACAAAATGATGGAGAGTCTGCGCAGCCGAAAGGCGGCAAATGGCCCATCTGCCAAAAATTCTAGGACTTCGCCGTTGAGAAGCCAGACCGCGTTGCAATAGTTCGTTAGTCTTTTGCATCCATAATCATATAGATGGTAGAATTAGGGGAGAGAACAGCTCCTCTTTTTGTTGTGCTTTCTGAACAGTTATCCTATAATTATGTAAATAATTAGGAGTTGCTATATATATCATCACAGGAGGTGCCGGGTGGAGGCGAAATTTACAACTATACGCTCAGAAATTGAGAAGAATCTATCCCGTTCGGGTCATAATCTCGCTTCTTTTGCGAAAGTTTCGGGCCTGAACCGCGGCAGTCTCAGTGCTATATTGCATGGGAATCCCCCAAAGCCTATCTCTTTAGGGCAAATGGACGCCATTACTCGGGCTTTCGGGTTTCCTGACGGTTGGCTATATCCGCTTTATATTGATGAATGTTTTTATGAGGACAAGGTTTCCCGTCGCAGAGCCGAGCCGTTCCTGATCCGATGCGCTGAGATCGGCAAGCAGCCTTGTATTGATGAGCTTCTGAGCAGAATTCTTGAGTATCCGAAACAGATTGACTTGATTTATTCAGTCGCAGAGAAGCTTTTCAATCATGGAAAGATCAGTGAATCTGTCATTTTCTATAAAATTGTAGCCGAGAATGAGCAGGACAGTTACTCGGAGCGTCTGGCTATCAGTCAATATCGCATTTTCAAATCCATGCAGTCTGTAGTTGATATGGAGGAGAAGTTCAGGGCGGTGATCACATTCGAGCCGTTTCGGGGACGTCTGCCAGAGGCGATGCAGCTGGATGGCTTGCTGAAGCTGGCCAACGTCTGCTTTACGCTGCACCGCTGGCGGGATGTGGAGAAATATGCGGACGAACTTCGTGCGCTGGCCAATGGACTGTACCGGGATGAAGTGCGTAAGAATGCTGGCAAGCGCCGGGAAATGATGGATACGGAGCGGCCACTCGTGGTGTATTACGGCCATGGCTATTTGTTGAAGGCGGCTGCGCTGACCAAGCAGGGGCGATATGAAGAAGCCAAGCGGTATACGGCCGGATATGCGGACCTGAGCTGGTTTGAGATTTTGGATGAAGAAGGTCACAAAGCGGTTGAGGACTTCAAGCTCTTCTCCGAAGCCAACAGCTTCACGCTGGAGATGCTGGACGGCAACATTTCCATCCTTCCATCTTATATTTCCTTCCTAGCCGATCATCCGGGCGAAATTCTGCCTGGCCTAATCACGATCATGGAATCGGCGAACCAGTTCGGCTTTTCTGCCGATACCGCACTGACCAAATTCTCACGGGAAATGCTGCGCTTCGGCCAATTCCAAGACCCCATCAATGTAGACAGGCTATTCCGGCTCAACTATCAGATAGCCATATACCTTATCAACCATCAGGAGTACCCACGGGGAATCGACCATATTATCGAATGTCTCCAGCTGTCTGCCAGACTGAATAATGAGAAAGGCTTCATCAATTGTGTCACTCTCTTCGAGATTAACAGGGAATATGCCAGCGACAGGCAGAAGCAACTGTACACAGATCTTATGAAGGAGGTGAGACAAAATGAAAAAATCGCTGCTGACGATGACCGCCGTTTTAGCGTTGTTTAGTTTTATTATCATTGGAACACCGGCAGGCAAAGGAGGTAACGGAGGAACGTTTACCACACTGGAGCACGGGGTGGGGTATTAATCCGTAGGAACATTCAGGGATGTAACCACTTTTTGACCTTTTATGATCACAGAACGCGGCAGTATGCTGCATTGTAATATTACTTTTATACCAGCAGAACAGTAATGACTCCCAAGATAACTTTGGTGGCGCGCTGTAATGACAGAAGATGATGCCCGGTATCTTAGGGGTCATCTTTTTTAATACCCTTCGAAGCTGCTTTAAACAGCAGAACGAAGGGTTCTTTTTAGTGCAAGAAGCAAGGCCATGAGTGTTTTGGATTTCGTGAAAATGATAACGTGTTCAATATTTGACAAAGTGTTTTGCCGTAAATATAATTTAGGTTACCTAATTAATAAATAGTTTAATTATTAGCTAACCTAATTAATTTGCGAGGTGATAAAGATTGGGATAAATGGAGAAAATACAGTCGCGAATAGGCTTTTCGTTGCATTGCGCATGTTGCACAAAGTCCAATGGCAGCATACGGTCGAGGGCAATAAGCCGAGTGAGATGACTTTGATGATATGCATTCGCAAACACCGGCATTCCAACGAACAGGGACTGAAGGTCTCGGAGATCGGACGCATTCTCGGATGGGCTGCTCCTACGGTTACTCAGTTGGTTAATAGTCTGGAAGCTAGAGGAATGGTGGAGCGGCAGGCTGATTCCGAGGACCGGAGGGCTGTTCGCATTCAATTAACAGAACAGGGAAAAAAGGTCACGCGAAGAGTGCATGCTTATATGAATGAAGAGCTTGTTAAGCTGGTGGAGTACTTGGGTGAAGACGAGAGCAACCAGCTGTGTGATCTGCTGTTGAAAGTCCATGCGTATGCCCTTAGCAGTCCCCGACCTGATTTCGATCGGTTACCAATGAACGGAGATGAGAATCTTGATTAAATTACTAAGACAACTAAAGCCCTTTAGGCTGGCGGTTATCGGTGTACTGATCCTTGTATTTTTGCAATCCATGGGTGATTTGTATCTCCCTACACTGATGTCTGACATCGTAGATAAAGGGATTGTGCAAGGCGACCGCAGCTATATCTGGAGAGTCGGCGGGTTCATGCTACTGGTGGCTGCCGGCGGAGCGCTGTGTTCAATCATTGCCAGTTATTTCTCAGCCAAGATTGCTGCAGGTTTCGGCAAAAATACGCGAGCGCTAATGTTCAATCATGTAGAAAACTTTACGCTCCACGAGTTTGACAAGGTGGGTACAGCATCACTGATTACCCGTACGACTAATGATATTACACAAGTACAGACCGTCTTGACAATGATGCTGCGGATGATGATCGCGGCACCGATGATGATGATCGGCGGGATCATTATGGCGGTCTCCGAGGATGCCAAGTTGTCATTGATTTTTGTAGTCGTCATTCCATTGCTTGTGGGTGCGATTTTCCTGATAGGTATGAAGGGCTTGCCGTTGTTTAAAGCAATACAGGTCAAGCTGGATAAGCTCAACCTTGTGCTGAGAGAACATCTGACAGGTATCCGTGTTATTCGCTCGTTCAACCGAATTAACCATGAGAACAAAAGGTTCTCGGAAGCTAACCGTGATCTGACCGAAACGGCCATTAAGGTTAACAAGATCATGGCTGGACTGATGCCGCTCATGATGATTGTTATGAACTTTTCCATGATTGCTATTCTGTATTATGGAGGCATCCGTATTGGTGACGGTGACCTGAAAGTTGGTTCGTTGATGGCCTTCATTCAATACGCCATGCAGATTATGTTCTCGCTGATTATGGTTTCGATGATGTTCGTGTTGATTCCCCGTGCTTCCGCATCGGCTGTACGGATCAACGAGGTATTGGATATGAAGCCGGAAATTCTGGATCCGTCGGCAAGTGAGCTTGACAACACTGCTGTATTGACTAAGCGTGATGGCCGCGATGGGTTGCGCGGATACGTGGAATTCGAGAACGTTAGCTTCTCCTACCCGGGTGCAGAACAGCCTGCGTTGTCTGGGATCAGCTTCAGTGCCCGGCCGGGTGAAGTCACGGCGATTATTGGGGGTACCGGGTCTGGTAAATCCACAATGCTGAGCTTGCTCCCTAGATTCTATGATGTGGCTGAAGGTGCCGTACGAGTGGATGGCGTCGATGTTCGTGAAATGACTCAAGAAGAGCTGCGCAGCAAGATCGGCTACATTCCACAGAAAGCAGTGCTGTTCACTGGCACGATCAAGGAGAATATCCGTTACGGTAAAGAGGATGCGACCGATGAAGAAATTATCCATGCAGCCAAAGTGGCACAAGCCTTCGATTTTGTATCGGGCATGAAGGATGGATTCGATTCGGAAATTGCTCAGGGCGGGAATAACGTCTCTGGGGGTCAAAAGCAGCGTCTGTCTATTGCCCGTGCACTGGTCAGAAGACCAGAAGTATACCTCTTCGATGACAGCTTCTCGGCGCTTGATTTCAAGACAGATGCCAATCTGCGCGCCGCTCTCAAAGGGGAGACGACAGAATCCACCGTGCTTATTGTGGCTCAGCGGGTCAGCACAGTAATGGATGCGGATCGGATTATTGTGCTGGATGAAGGCAGAATCGCTGGTACGGGAACGCACAAGGAACTGCTGGAGAACAGTGAAGTGTACCGCGAGATTGTGTCCTCGCAGTTGTCAGAGGAGGAAATAGCATGAGTGAGAAGAACAGCCAGATGAAACTTCCGGGCGGTGGAAGAGGACGGGGACCTGGCGGTCCTGGCGGTCCTGGAATGATGCTGCCAGCGGAGAAGGCCAAGGACTTCAAGGGTACACTCCGCCGTCTGATTCGCTACCTGCGCCCACGCCAGGTGCAGTTGATTGTTATCTTTATTATGGCGATTGCCAGTACGGTATTTAGTATTCTAAGCCCGAAGATTATGGGTAAAGCAACGACCAAGCTGTTCGAAGGCGCCTATGGGAAGTTGATGGGCGTAGAAGGGGCCTTTATTGATTTTGGCTATATTAACGATATCCTGCTGATTCTGGGTGGTCTTTATCTGTTCAGTGCCCTGTTCAGCTATTTGCAGCAATATATCATGGCTGGTGTGGCCCAGAAGGTTGTCTATGATATGCGTGAGCAGATCAATCTCAAATTGGAACGGCTGCCGCTGAAATATTTTGACTCCAGAACCCATGGGGAGATTCTCAGCCGGGCTACCAATGATGTAGACAACATCAGTACCACCTTGCAGCAGAGCTTAACACAACTGATAACATCTATTGTTACTATTATTGGTGTTATTATCATGATGCTGACGATCAGTCCTTGGCTGACCCTGATTACAGTGGTGACACTGCCGCTTAGCTTCATTGCCATAATGGGGATCACGAAACGCTCGCAAACCTATTTTATTGGCCAGCAAAAATCACTTGGGCAGTTGAACGGACACGTAGAAGAAATGTACACCGGTCACCGTATTATCAAAGCCTTCGGCCGTGAAAAGGAATCGCTTCGTCAGTTTAACACGATTAACGACGATCTCTACAATTCCGGCTGGCGCGCCCAGTTCATGTCAGGCATGATTATGCCGCTGATGACTTTTATCGGGAACCTAGGTTATGTGCTTGTCTGCGTAGTCGGCGGTATTTTTGTCACCAAAAAGATGATCGAAGTCGGGGATATCCAGGCCTTTATCCAGTATTCACGACAATTCACTATGCCGATCACACAAACCGCGAACATTGCTAACATCATTCAGTCGACAGTTGCCTCCGCAGAGCGGGTATTCGAGCTGTTAGATGAAGAAGAGGAAGTTCCGGAGAAATCGGCTGCTGTGAAACACGGAGCTGTGGAAGAAGGCGCGGTGGAATTCCGTCATGTGAAGTTTGGATATAAAGAGGATGCTATCCTCATTGAGGATATGAATATTGAGGTCAATCCGGGCCAGACGATCGCAATTGTAGGACCGACCGGTGCCGGCAAGACCACGATGATCAATCTGCTGATGCGCTTCTATGAGCTGAACGGCGGCCAAATCCTCATCGACGGTGTTGATATTACGGATATGAAGCGCAGTGATCTGCGCAGCAAATTCGGGATGGTGCTTCAAGATACGTGGCTCTTCAATGGTACGATCCGTGACAATATTGCCTACGGACGTGAGGGTGCCAGTGAAGCCGATGTGGTGCGTGCGGCCAAGGCAGCACATGCGGACCACTTTATCCGCACACTGCCGCTGGGCTACAATACGGTGCTGAACGAAGAAGCCTCTAACATCTCGCAAGGGCAGAAGCAGCTTCTGACCATTGCCCGCGCTATCCTGGCTGATCCGTCCATCCTCATTCTAGATGAGGCTACAAGTAGCGTCGACACTCGGACAGAAGTGCAGATCCAGAAGGCGATGAACACGCTGATGGAAGGTAGAACAAGCTTTGTCATCGCCCACCGCCTGTCTACAATTCGTGATGCGGACCTGATTTTGGTTATGAACAAGGGAAGTGTCATTGAGAAAGGCAACCATGAAGAGCTGATGGCGCAAAATGGCTTCTATGCTGATCTTTACAACAGTCAGTTCTCTGAGGACCCTGTTCCGGAAGTTATCTGAGGTTGACAGCAAGAAGTGTAATAACGGTTAGTGGCCTTAAAATACCCCTTGCCGCCGTGCGTAATGTGCGGTGGCGAGGGGTATTTATCTTTCAGGACATGGAATGACTCATGCTGTCCAGGCCGTGTACAAGCTGCACGAAATGCAGCTTGATTCGTAATTTAAACCGCGCAATTGCGCGGTTTTTCATTTTACAAGAGGCTCTGAATGCGTGAAATCACGGATGGTTTTTAGATAGGTCTGCGTGTATGATATGAATATAAAAATGACCCGCGGTTCATTTCATGTTCCGCAGGCTCTGCAGAGAGGATGAAATAGATGTCAGGCTACGGAAAATGGATTACGGGCAGCAAAACTAAGTGGATCACGCTTCTCGTGTGGATTGCAGTAGTCGGCCTCCTTAACATGCTATGGCCTGCTGTGAATTCACAGGTGGTAAACAATGCCCCCAATCTGCCAGAGAATGCGCAATCGGTTCGCGCGGAAGCTGTGGCAGGAAGAGAATTCCCTGGCGGCAGCGGTGTTCCAGCTTTATTGGTGTGGCACCGAGAAGGCGGAATGTCTTCGGAGGATCTGGTACATATCGGGGCAATCTACAATACATTGGAGCAGCAGCCGGTGTCGTATCAAAATTTCGTGCCCCCGCTAGGCAAAATTCCTCCACAGGCGCTTCAAGCTTCGCTCTCGGAGGACGGCAGCACGTTGGTGACGCCTGTACTCTTCGATTCTTCAGCAGATAGTGGACAGCTTAAACAAGCGGTCACGGAGCTCAAGGAGATCATCCGCACGGAAACCGGCAGTGATCTGACAGCAGCCGATACAGCGGACAGCGAGTTAAGTCTGCGCGTCACCGGACCTGTAGGTATCTCCATTGATGCCAGCAGTTTGTTCAAAAATGCCGATGTATCCTTGCTTATTGCGACTGTTCTGCTTGTACTTATTTTTCTGCTACTAATCTATCGTTCGCCGATTCTGGCATTCATTCCGCTGGTTGCGGTGGGCTTCGCTTATGGGGTTACGGGACCGCTACTGGGTAAAATGGCGCAGGACGGCTGGATTACTGTAGACTCGCAAGCCATCTCGATTATGACCGTCCTGCTATTCGGAGCAGGCACAGATTATTGCCTCTTCCTCATTTCGCGGTTCCGTCAATTGCTGAAGACAGAGGATAGTAAGGGGCGTGCACTGCTCTATGCGGTTACGGATTCTTCCGGGGCAATCGCCATGAGCGGCTTCACCGTAGTGCTGGCACTGTTTGCGCTGTTGCTGGCGAAGTTCGGGGCGTACCACCGCTTTGCGGTTCCTTTCAGTCTGGCGATCTTTATTATGGGAATCGCTAGTCTGACACTAGTTCCGGCACTGCTATCGATTTTTGGCCGGGCTTCGTTCTATCCATTCATTCCGCGTACACCGCAAATGGAAGCAGAGCGGGCAAAGGCCAAGGGCAAGCCGCTACCACAGCCACGAATGTCCCGCAAAAAAGGCATCGGCGAGCTGGTGGTTGCCCGTCCATGGGCCATTGTAGGCGTAACTGTACTGCTGCTTGGTGTACTGGCTTCCTTCTCCAGCGGAATTAAGTTCACGTATGATATCCTGTCTTCTTTTCCGAAGAATATGGAGTCACGTCAGGGATTTGATCTTATTGGCACACAGTTCTCGCCTGGCGAGCTGGCTCCGGCCAAACTGATGATTGATACTCAAGGCAAGGCGGAGGGCGAAGATCTTAAAGTTGTCCTGGGCGCACTCTCTTATGTGAGTAAGGTTTCTGATCCTCAGCAAGGCGCAGTCAATAAGGAGATTCTGGGCTTCGATATTGAATTCAAGAGTAATCCCTACTCCCTTGAGGCCATGAGCCATATTCCGGCGCTTCAGGCGACGGGAGAGCAGGCGCTTGTGGATGTGGGGGTGGAGAATCCTGAAGGAAAAGTTTGGATTAGCGGCCAAACAGCAACACAGTATGACAATAGAGCCACTGGCGAGCGGGATATGGATCTCATTATTCCAGTAGTCATCGGAATGATCACATTGCTGTTGCTCCTGTATTTACGCTCAATCATCGCTACCATCTATCTGGTGGGGACCGTAATTCTATCCTTCTTCTCGGCGCTTGGACTGGGCTGGATCATTATTCACTATGTCCTGGGCGCAGAGGCCATTCAGGGAGCGATTCCACTCTATTCCTTTGTATTTCTGGTGGCACTTGGCGAGGACTATAACATCTTTATGATCTCGAACATATGGAAAAAACGCAAGGTTATGCCCTTGAAACAGGCGATTGCGGAAGGTGTTAACGAGACAGGCTCCGTCATTACTTCTGCCGGTCTCATCTTAGCCGGGACCTTTGCTGTGCTGGCTACGCTGCCGATTCAAGTGCTTGTGCAATTTGGTATTATCACAGCCCTCGGTGTTCTGCTGGATACCTTTGTAGTACGCCCGTTCCTCGTACCGGCCATTACCTTGTTATTCGGTCGGGTGGCTTTCTGGCCGGGCAAGCATGTGGAAGTGGCGGAGATGCAGTCTGAGGTTGGGGAGTAAGAGAGAGGTTCACCTATGAAGCCAGAATAAATGATGCGTTTAGAACAGCTTCGCCGATCGGAACTGCAAGTAATAAGATCATTAAATCATTGAGGTGATAAGAATGAATAAAAAATTACTTGTCGGCATTTTCGCTCTCGGTTTTACTGTTACGGCCTCTATTTATGCAATGCGTGCCGATGCATCTGTTGAGAAACAAATTGATGAGAATCTTAATGGTTTGGCAAAACAGTTACAAACTGAAGTCGCTAATAAAGCTGAGCTTGCCATGAGTAGTAATCCTTATGATTACCTTAAAAATAGTGTGGAGTATGCGAATATTGTAAATCTTGGTACGGATGCTATCCCGGTATTGGAAAAGAAAATTGATGAGAGTGAAGGAAGTAGTCTTTTCGCTTACATCTTTGCAGCGGCCATTGAGGAAATCTCGAAGGTTAATCTTAAAGAAGATCAGAGTACGACTTGGGCTTCAGGAGATATTTTTTCTGCGAAATGGAAACTAAAACTAAGTACTCTTCCTGAGGAAGTTGAAAAAATTGCAAATTCTGAGTTGCCTGAAGATCAGAAGCTAGCTTTGTTAACAAAGCTAGGTGTACCAGCAGTGCCATTTATTATTGATCAGGTAGAGTCTGGGAAGACGGAACTTTTCCCGGTGGTGGGGTCTCTTATTCCAAGTTCTCAAGCAAAGTCCTTTACAGCAGCTGATGAAATACAGTGGGCAAAAGAAAACAAAGATGAGTTTAAAGACTTGAAGGAGTATGTTTTATCGAAGAAATAAGCATTAGCAGAGGTCGCCTTATCAGTTTACAAAGGGAAACAGCGAAATAAAGCTATACACTCCCAACTAAGTGCGTTTTTGCACCTTAATTTCCTCATTTTTAGCTGAAATAGGGATATAGAGGCATTAATGTACCTTATTTTTTTGAAAAATCCACTGGAGGGGGCATTTTGGAAGAATTAAGGTACAAAATTGCCTCTAATTGAACTCGATGCTTAGCTGCAGCCTATTTAAGGTGCAAAAATGCCGTTATATCGTCTTTGGAAGTGATGTGCGTACTTCTCTTTTCTACTCAATACAAGGTGGGGAGGAGCGGAGGGGAAGTTAGGGCCTGTAGGAGTGAGGCGCTCAACTGAAAGGTCTCCAGAGAAAAGCTCATGTATATATATGAACTGCTTCTCGATCTCAACCGCTACAAGGGTTAATAAAGCAAGAGCTGCTATCCGAATCTTAACTGCTACAAGCGGTTAAATAGAAGAAATCTAGAGACAATAGCGATTGGCAGCCCAACAATCCATCGTAGTGACGACCGAGACTTTCATTCGGACATTAGGTTCATCTTATTCCGCCTTATGTAGCTCTCCAAATGCAATAACAAAGCAGCCTGAGTCCTAGGTTAAAGAGGAGTCAGGCTGCTTTGTTCCACTTGGAAACACTTATGATTGTAGAACTGGGGATAGTTCTGAACAATCTTTTTCAACAAATCAAAAACTAGCTTCAAAGGCTAATGTGTACTAGTTCTCAGCTGTGCTAGTTCCCAGGCGTACGGCTAATCAGCAGCTCGTACTTGTCGAGCGAGGCGCCCAGAATGACGTCGCTGCCGCCGGCACCGCGGTGAGATTGCTTGAAGGATTCGCTGGAGGTCCAGCTCTTGAAGCCCTCTTCATTCTCCCACACGGTACTGATCTTTAATTCCTCCACGCCTTCCTTGGCACTGCCATGCCATACTTCCATGCGCACAAAGCCCGGCATATCCTGAACACCGCCTGAACCTGCAAAACGCTGGGCCATAGCGGCCCCATGGCCTTCCTTGACTTTAATCGTATTCGTAACTACTAGCATGCAATTACCTCCCTAAGGCAGTATGAATAAAAGAATATGAGCAGTAGATGATTTATTGCGGGTTCGTGGTCCAAATACCGGCGGTCTTGAGGAAGACACGATCCGGCAGCTTCAGGGCTGCAATAGTCAGTTCTGCTACGTCCTCTGGCTGCATCATACGATCCTCGTCGCCAATCTTCAGGCCTGCATTCTCAGCCAGTGGCGTGTTGACTGTACTTGGTGTCAGCGCGGTCACGCGGATATTGTGTTTGCGCACCTCTTGAGCCAGCGATTCGGTCATACCCATCAGTGCGAACTTGGAGGAACAGTAGGCAGAGCCTGTAGCAAATCCGCGTTCACCCGCTGTGGAAGAGATGTTGATGATATTACCGCTGCTGCGCTCGATCATAGCTGGCAATGCTGCTCTGGTAACATAGTAAACACCGAAGAGATTGATCTCAATGTGGCGTTTCCAGTCCGCAGGATCCATCTCCAGAAAAGTACCGAACTGGGCGACCCCGGCGTTATTGATAAGGGCATCGAAAGCCCCAAGGTCATTCTGGAGCGAAACCACAGCGCGTTCGGCTTCTTCCTGTACTGAAATGTCGGCAACGGCAATGCTAACCTTGACGTCGTAGACTTCCGTCAATGCTGATTTCAAAGCTTCCAAATCTCCCGATGTTCTGGAGATTAGGCCCAGGTTAGCTCCTTCTTTGGCTAGTGCAAGGGCCAGTGCTTTCCCGATTCCTTTACCTGCCCCGGTAATCACAACGCTTTTTCCTCTCAGATCCATAACTTCGCTTCACGTCCTTTTAAAGTATCGATAACAACTTCCACTTTAATTATACCTGAGTGGGCAAAGACAAGCACGCCGCCCCAGTAGGTAGCGGCGCTGTGCTTGTCTTAGGTATCCGATGCTCAGGGGATCTCCGGACTGATGGTGTCCAGCGGGAGTGTGGCCGGTCCTTCCAGCACGGCACCATCATAGGAGAAGCGGGAGCCGTGGCAGGGGCAATCCCAGGTTCGTTCTCCATTATTCCACTCACATTCGCAGCCCAGATGCGTACATGTTCGGTCGACCAGATGAAGGTTGCCTTCAAGGTCTCTGTACGCGCCGACGCGCTTTCCATCATGAAATACAACCGCCCCCTCGTCCCGCTTGAGTTCACTGGTCTTCTTATGGACAATCTCGACCTTGCCTGAAACAAACTCCTTGGCGACATTGGCGTTCTGCACGATGAAGTTCTTGATGCTGGGATTTGCTTTGAAGCGTGAAGGATTGTACAGCGCTGTGTAGGGGTTATCCTTGCGCTGAATTTGATCCGCAATCACTTGTGCTGCCAAGGTGCCGCTGGTCATCCCCCATTTGCCGAAGCCGGTGGCGATGTAGATTTCTTCTTCGGCGGAGACCTTGCCGATATAAGGAACTCTGTCGAGCGTGACCAGGTCCTGGGTCGACCAGCGGTATGGCATTAGCTTAATTCCCAGCAATTGTCCACCGAACCTCTCAAGGTTCTCATAGTGTCCAAAGGTGCAAATACCTTGGCCTGTCTTATGATTCTCCCCGCCGACGATCACTAGCTTCTTGCCATCCCATTCCACGGTTCGCAAGGAGCGGGTTGGCTGCCCGGCGCTCAGATACATGCCGCCTTCAAACTCCATTTCAGGCTGAATGGCCAGGCAGTAGGAGCGCTCGGCATGCAGGCGCGTGAAGTAGAGCGCCCCACCGTCATAGAACGGGAAGTGGGAAGCGGAGACGGCGTGACTGCAGGTAATGGCATGCTGATCCTGCTCGGTGAAAAGCGTGAGCTTGCCGCTGTTCTCTACATTTTCAGCAATGGTTGTGTGTTCGTACACTATACCGCCGTTTTCAAGAAATGCCTGAAGTAGCCCCAGCAAATATTGCAGGGGGTGAAAGCGAGCTTGTCCTGGCAAGGTAATGGCCCCTTCTGCCCGCAGGGGGAGAGATACTTTATCCAGCCATTTTCCCGGCAACCCCAAGGTCTGATAAGCGGCGAATTCCTGCTCAAGCTGCTCCCGTGTCTTGTCATCTCCGGCATCGGCATACAGAATGGCATCATCTCGTGTCATTTGGCAGGACAGGTGCAGGTCTTGCGCGGTACGGATCATCCATTCCATGGCCTCGTTGTTCGATTTATAGTAGAGCCGGGCCTGCTCCTCTCCAAAGTGTTTCAAGAGATCGTGGTAGATCAAACCGTGTTGGGCAGTGATTTTGGCGCTGGTGAATCCGGTGGTTCCATTAAGGATGGTCCCTGCTTCTAGCAGGGTCACCTTATAGCCGGCTTTGGAGAGCAGGTAGGCTGTCGTAATGCCCGTGATTCCCCCTCCTACCACCGCGACGTCCGTCTGGTGATTCCCGTTCAGTCGCGGAAAGGCCGGCATATCGACAGTATCCCGCCATAACGATTCGGGAAATTGCGGCAAATTGGCCGTAAGCCGATTCTCTGGCTTCATGCTCTGATCCCTCCATACTTTTGCATTACGTTGTTCAATTATTACCATAACCTGGGCAAAAGAAACTTCAGTTCAGAGGTTAGTGCATGATTTGCGGACGATGATGCCAAAATAAGGGCACGTCTTTCATAAAATGCAACCAGAGAGGGGAGGGATTTAGAGTGTCTGAACAACCTCAGAAGCACGCGGCTTCCTTGGAATGGATCACTGGAAAGCTGGATAATATCGCAGATCTGGAGGACAAGCGGCTGCTTGCGCCTGCCGGTGATGCCCGGCTAGTCTTTATCAAGAGCATTACAGATTCAGATAAGGTCAGCCATAGTGTGATTGCTCCATTCTATGAGATGGAGGATACCGAAGCTTATAAGGATTACATTCGTACCTATCCAGGCACCGAAGAGGCAACGACGGGTGAGCGGGCACTGGAGCTTCTACTGAGCGGCTATGCTGCTGTTGGTGTCCTGGAGCAGCTCTATTTCTTTGATGTTCTAAAGTCCGAGAACAGCGCTGTGTCGGAGACCATCACAGAGAGTGTGACCCAGGGACCGTCCGACGGATTCACCGAGAATCTGGCAATCAATCTGAATATGGTGCGGCGACGCTATCAATCCTCGCAACTAAAAATGGAATCGATGCTGATTGGCAATCTGTCACGGACCAAGACGGCAATTCTATATGATGAGAGCCGTGTGAATCATGATGTGCTGGCTGAAGTCAAAGAAAAGCTTCAGACCCTGAGAGTGGATATTCTGCAGGCCACAGGCGAGCTTGAAAAGTATTTAAGCAGCGACAAGCTGCGGATTTTTCCCAAGACTATTGTAACGGAGCGGCCGGACCGCGTTGTATTTAACCTCTCCGAAGGCAAAGTGGCGCTGATGATGGATACTACAGGCTATGCCATTGTTCTGCCCTCCATCTTCAATGATTTCTATACGGCAATGGATGACAAAATCCAGTTTCCCTTTGTCGGAAGATTCCTGAAGTTTCTGCGGGTCATCGGGGTGGCGATGACGCTGTGGCTGCCGGCTCTGTATGTTGCGTTCACCTCGTACAACCCGGAGATTATCCGGGTGCAGATTGCGCTGCTTGTTGCAGGTAGCCGTGCCACCGTGCCATATCCTTCTTTTGTGGAAGTACTGATTATGCTCATCATGATGGAATTCCTGACAGAAGCGAGTATCAGGCTTCCCAAGGCGATTGGTCCGACGGCGACCACGGTTGGCGGTTTGATTCTAGGTCAGGCGGCAACCCAAGCCGGTCTGGTCGGCAACATTATGATCATTCTAGTCTCGGCAGTCGCCATCTCCAACTTTTTAATTCCACTGAATATGATGAGCTTCTCTGTCCGTGTACTAAAATATTTCTTCGTAATTGCCGCCGCTCTTCTAGGCTTGGTCGGTGTTGTAGCTTGTCTGGTAGGTTTAATTATTTATCTATGCAGCCAGCGGAGTTTTGGCCAGCCGTATTTCCGGCTGTTCTTCATGGACAACATCAACTTCCGCAAATTCAAGAAAGGCGGGGGCACTGATGGTTAAAAGCCGTTATTTCTACTGTCTTTTTCTGATGAACAGTCTGATCAACATTATTAACTTTGTGCCAAGAGAGCTGATGGACAGACGTTTTGACGGAGCGTTGATGTCGATCCTGATTGCGGTGCCGATCGGCACCATGTTTGTCTATGTGTTTACCAAATTGATGGACAAGTTCCCTGGCAAGGGAATTCCCGAAATCTTCAATTCGCTTATGCCCAAACTTGTGACGACGCCGATGCTCTTAATCTACGCGGTGTTATGGTATACAGCCGGGGTGATCACATTGCTCTCATTCGTGGACATCACCTTGCGATTCATCAGCCCCGACACTGGGGCTTACCCGGTAGTTATTGGGTTTTTAATTCTGGTTTGTCTTTGCTGCCGGGCAGATGGGCTGTCCTTATTGTACGGGCTCGAGGTGATCTTGGGCATTACCTTGCCTCTAATTCTGTATGCGAGTGTAAAAGCATTGATCAACCCTAATTTTAGTTGGGACTCTGTGTTTCAGATTATGACGTTTATCTGGCATAAGCCGGATATCAAGAGTGTGGCTGCCGGTACTTTTCTATTTAGTGGCTACATCAATTTGGCCATTTTCAACCGGCTATTTCACAAAATTAAGCTAAGACATGTCTGGCTCATCGCTGTGGAGGGCTTGATAGTGCTATTAGTGACGTTTCTGGTACCCATCGGATATTTTGGAACGATCGGAGTCGAACGTCATGTATACACTTGGTTCTCAACTGCAGACAGCATTCGGATCGAGACGTTTTTGATTGAACGGATGTTGTTTATTTTTTATATTGCCTATATGACCCTATCTATCATGAGTGTGATCGTACACTGGCATGTGGGGCTGGAGCTGTTCAAAAGTATTATGCCATTCGCAGACAAAAATTCGTCTAGAGCGAAGCTATGGAAAGAAGGGATCATTCTAGGGGTATTCTGCGCAGCTACTCTGCTGCTGATGTATATGGATCAGTATGAGCTTAATCAACTGGCTGAGTGGTTTCTGCAGATTCGCTGGCTCGGAGAAATGTCGATGATAGCTACACTGTTCTACTGCGCTATAAAAATGCGGAAGGCCAGGAGGCGGGATCTGTGAAGAAAACCGGTTTGTTGCTAATAGCCATTCTGTTGCTACTAACGGCCGGCTGTGATTTCAAAGATATCGATCGGCGAATATTCGTCGTTGCCATGGGGGTGGACCCTGGAGAGAAAGAAGGCAACCTCAAGGTTAGTCTGAAGCTGGCCGTACCGCAAGGCGATATTACCAAGATAGATGAGAAAATGCAGATATTGACGGAAGAATCCTACAGCATCTCAGAAGCGCTCCGCTTAATGAAATCCAGAGTGGAGAAGGAATTGGATTACGTGCATTGCAAATCCATCATTATGGGAGAGAAGCTTGCGGAAAAAGATATCCGCCATGTCCTGGACTGGGCTGTACGGCGCAGGGATATCCAGCTGATCCTGAACTTTGGTGTAGGTAGACCAGAGGCGCTGAAGGTGCTAAGTATAAAGCCTCAGTCGGAGCATATTCCCTCTAATTCACTGATCATGGCGATGAGCGGGGAAGGGACGGAGTCGCCATTTATCGCTAGCGTGTACTCCTACCAGCTGATGAAAAACGTCTATGAGGAGGGAATAGATCCCACTCTTCCGATTGTTGAGTCTAGAGGAAAAGAGCAATTTCTGATTAACAAAATTGCCCTGCTTGATAAGCAGAAAATCCGGATGACACTTTCGCCGGATGAGACTCGGCTTTTTAATCTGCTGACACGCCGGGAGCTCCGGACCAATCTTCCCGCTCATTACAAAGGGGGGATGTACCAATACTATACGGAGAGTTCCTCAGCAAGCTATCGAATTCATACGCCTGAGCAGGGAACGCCTTTCATTAAATACAAGTTAAAGATCGTGGGTATTCTCGAAGAGAATAGCTCTCAGGATATGGTTACTCATCAGGACCTTCTGCAGATCTCCAAGGCTGGTGGAGAGGAGTTGAAGGAGGGGATTGAGAAGCTTCTGGTCAAAATTCAACGAAGCGGGCTGGACCCTTTTGGCTGGGGATTGCGCTACGCTTCAAGACATTTTAACAATGACACTGAGATGAAGGAATGGAAGGCTATTTATCCAAAGCTGGAATTTAAAACGATGGTGGATGTGGATATCAAATACTCTGGCATGATTAAATAAGCTGCCTCTCATAGGCTTCATTCTCGTGAGAATAAGGTGATTCGGAGCAGACCTTGTTTCGCCCTGAATTTTTGGCACGGTAGAGCGCTTGGTCCGCGTGATGGGTCAGCAGGCGACTGACAGCTTCATCATAATCAGGGTGGCAGCAAGCCGCACCGACGGAGATGGTAACGGGAATCCGCTGTCCATCCGGGAGCAAGAACAAGTCCTGCTCTACAGCTGCGCGAATGCGTTCCCCAGCTTTCTCTGCTTCATGTAGCGAACAGACGGGCAGCAGTACTGAGAATTCCTCGCCACCGTTGCGGGAGACAATATCCTGAGGACGAGCTGCTTCGATCAGCCGCTGGGCAAGCTGGATCAGCACCTGATCGCCTGCTGGATGTCCATATGTATCGTTGATGGTCTTGAAATGATCGATATCGAGCGAAAGCAGGGACAAGCTCTCGCGCTGCTTCGCTGCCTGGAGCAATTCGCTCTCCAAATGCCGCTGGAACTGCTGGCGGTTATTCAGTCCGGTCAGAAAATCGGTCGTGGCCCGCACCTCAAGCTGGTTGAACAATTCATTAGAGCGCTGGATATACTCTGCAACATAATAGATGATAAGACCTGTGGCAAGAGAGGCGGCAAGCTCTATTGGAAAGACCTTCATGACAGCTTGGAAACTGTCCAAATTGTTAAGCAGCAGGGCAAACACGAGACCCATAGTAAGCAGATTACTGACGGTCATTTTACGCAGACGGGTCCAGGGTTTAAGCGCGATCCAACTGCAGCATACGCCGCAGAGCAGTAAGGAAAAGGCTGCAGAAAGAGAATTATAGGTAATATCATAGAAGAGGAGTCGGCTGACGGCCAGCAGGACAGAACAGACAGCAGCAGGAAGCCAGCCGAGATAAGCGCCAGCGATAATGATGGCCAGATGTCGCAGATTCGCGTAGGTGTTCGGTCCAATAGGGAATGAGTAACTCATCAGAATCATGCCGAAGAGCCCGAATATCAATCCGGCGACGATGCCTGCCTGAGGCGACATTGTACGGCCCAGAAAGTTGTATCGCTTGGAAAGACTGCCGGAGAGGAAGACGAATGTAACGAGAATGCAGAAATTAGTGAACAAGCTGGTAAGTAGGTCAATCAGCATATCTTTCAAAGGCCCCTTGCTTGGAGAATTGGCTAGATCGGATGAATTCAATGAACGGATAAGTCCATTTTAGCGAATTTTGCGGAAATGGCTATATAAAATATATAGGAGTCCTGACTATGGTTATTGACCGCATGCACTTTAGTATTTATACTTGATCTAAAAATAAATAAGAGGATGATCGCAATGAGAAACCTTAATCTGACTTCTCAACGACAAGCCGTTTACGATATCGTCCGGAATTCGCATGATCACCCAACTGCTGCGGAAGTGATGAACCGCCTGGTAGAGCAGGGACATAATCTTGCTTATGGTACAGTGTATAACTCGCTTCGTTACCTATCCGACAAGAAACTGATTCAGGAGCTCAAGCTCGGTGAGTCGGCGAGCCGATATGATGCCCGGATGGATGATCACCAGCATATTATATGCGAGGTGTGTGGGGCGGTGGATGAAGTGATGAGTCATGTTCCGGAAGAGTGGATCAACGAAGTCGCCAGCGAAACAGGGTATACCATTGGGCATGCCCATGTCGTATTCGGCGGAATTTGCCCGACTTGCAAAGGGAAAAACATGAATTAAAAAAACAGGGACTTTCGTCCTTGTTTTTTTAATGCTCCATTTACATTGGATATAAGAAAAGATCGCTTCCATAAGAAACGGTCTTTTTCGGTTTTATATGAGGATTATCAAGAAATGTATGAGAATATTAAAGGGATCGAGAAGGAAAAGAGACTGTGGAAGCTGAATTATAATTATATACATAAAGTTGTTGTTAACATCGAAGGACTGGCCTACTTAAGACCCAGAAGAAAGAGAGAGTGATCACATCTCATGAACAAAAATACGGTTATTTCTATCCGTACGAAGCTCGTTGCCACCTACATGCTTGTGCTGCTGGTGCCAAGCATGATCATTGGCTGGCAGACTTATCAATCGGCCAGCCATGAAGTGGAGGATCAATTGATCAACAACGCTCAGGAGAGCGTAGGTGCGGTCAACACCATCATTAATGCCAACATAAAGTCTAAAATTAAGGATATTGAATACTTTGCCGAACAGCTGAAGGCGGAAGATATTAACAGCGAAGCGAGCGGAGAGGTATCCTCCGGCATCCGGGCCAGATTACAGGAATATGCGGCGCTACATTCCGATGTGCTCGATATTTATGTGGGGACGAGCCGGGCCAAGTCGCTGCATGCCTCCGAGACCAAGCTGCCTAATGACTATGATCCACGCAAGGAGAATTCCTATGTCAATGCGTTGAAGGACAGCAAGGGGGTAGTGATCTCTCCAGCTTTTCAATCGGCTGATAAGCAGAATGCCGTTGCGATCTCCGCCGTACTGAAGAACGGGGATGGTGTTGTGGCCCTGAATCTGAATTTGGCTGAGCTGGGCGATCTGACAAATCTCAAGGTGGGTAAGGAAGGTTATATCTTAATCGTGGACAGCAGCAAGAAGTATCTGGTCCATCCTACAGAGACGATTGGAGTCGAATCCGGTGCTGATTTTGTGAAGAAAATGTTTGAACAGGAGAAGGGTTCCTTCGATTACGTGTATAAGGATAGTAACAAGAAGATGATCTTTATGGTCAACGAGCTGACGGGCTGGAGAATTGGAGGCACGATCAGCATGAACGAGGTGGACGGTGTAACAGCACCTATCCGTAATACTGCAGCGATGGTTATCGCTGGCTCTGTCTTGGTGGCGCTGGTGCTAATCTATATTAATGTACATTCCATACTTCAGCCGCTTCGCCGATTGAGAAAGGCAACAGAGGTGATCGCCGAGGGTGACTTGTCGAAGGATATCGGCGATTTCCGCAAGGATGAGATCGGCGTACTAGCTGAGAACTTCCAGTCCATGGTGGTCAATCTGCGGGGGATGATCGTTGGTGTACAAGAAATGACGGACAACTTGTCCTCCTCTGCGGAGGAATTGACCGCGAGTGCAGAGCAGACCACAAAGGCTATCGAGCATGTGACCATTGCCATTCAGGAGGTGGCCGGGGGAACGGAGCGTCAGGTCAATAGTGTACATAAAGGCATGGAGAGTACGGCAGCCACAGCCAACGAAGTGATGAAGATCTCGGGGGTTATGGAGCAGGTATCAGCGATGATGGATAAGACCTCGTTATCCGCCTCGGAAGGTGGCGATTCGGTCATCAGTGTCGTGGACAAAATCAATGGTATCCATGAGACGGTGGAAGAGCTTGGCAGTGTGATTGACAAACTCAATAGCCGCACCGACCAGATCACCGGGATTGTAGGGGTGATCAAGGGAATTGCCCGTCAGACCAACTTGCTGGCGCTGAATGCTTCCATTGAGGCCGCAAGGGCGGGCGAGCAGGGCCGCGGCTTCGCGGTTGTTGCCGCAGAGGTGCGCAAGCTGGCAGAGGAATCAGAGCGATCAGCGACCCGAATTGCGGATCAGATTACTTCCATCAACGGGGAGGTGGCGCAGGCCACCACCACGATGGAAGCTGCCAAAGAGCGTGTGTCAGAAGGAATTCTTGCGGTCGATACAACTGGCCGATCCTTCTCGCGTATCCGCAGAGCGGTAAAGGGTGCCGCCGAGAAAATCGAAGACATGAATGAAGCTGTCCGCACACTAACCTCAGAAACAGACAGCATGGAGAAGGCGATTGCCGAGATTCGCTTGATCACCGGTGAGGCTGCTGCCAGTACAGAGACGATCTCCGCTGCCGCACAGGAGCAGCTGGCTTCTGTAGAGGAGATCGCTTCATCGTCCGCCGATCTCAGCCATCTGGCTGAAGAGCTACAAAAGCTGGCGAGCCGCTTCAAGCTGGAGGAACGACAGTAGCTAATAATTCCTTTCCATCTCCTGGTGTTTACAAGTATACTGATAAGCAAAATAACAGGGTTACGATAAGGAGAGAGCAGATTTCATGGCAGAGCAATTAAAAGGTCTCACCATCGCCCTCGCCGGTGCGCGCAAGGCCGAGGAAATGACCAAGCTGGTACAGAATATGGGTGGAACAGCGCTGCTGCGGCCTGCCCAGGGAACCGTATTTCTGGATGATGATGCACTACGAGAAGGCCTGGAGAGCTGGATTGCCAGTCCCCCATACCTGGTGATTCTGACTACAGGCATTGGGCTGGAGGCCCTGTTCACCATGGCCGGTAGTATGGGGCTGGAGGAACGCTTTCAGGAAGTCTTGTCAGGCTCTCTTATTGCTGCTCGGGGCTATAAAACAGTTAATGCTTTGAAGAAAAGAGGGTTCACTCCTGTCGCTCGCGACGATGATGGCAGCAGCACGGGTTTGATCCGGGGGATGGAAGGACTGGATCTGCAGGGCAAGGACGTTCTGTTGCAGCTGCACGGTGACCCCGCACCCGTCCTGACTGACTGGCTGGACACCGTGGGAGCCGTAACCCGGCAGATCTTGCCGTATCGTCATACACCCCCTGAGCCGGGTGAACTGGAGAGGCTGCTGGAGGAGATTGTGACCGGCAAGGTAGATGCCGTGGCCTTTACCAGTGCGCCGCAATTTCGGTTTCTCTCTCAATTGGCTAAGGAGAAGAACAAGCTGGAGGAATTGCGGGAGGCTTTTGAAAATGACGTGCTCGCTGTGTCAGTCGGACGCATCACCTCTGCCGCACTTCAAGAAGAGGGGATTACGCGGATCGTTATGCCTGAACACGAACGAATGGGCAGCATGTTCGTGGAGCTTGGCCGCTATCTAGCTACGAGCCGTTAAGTAGATAAAGGGCGGCGGGAGGCCCGTAAAGCAGGCTGATCTAGAGAGCATTTTCGCCGCAATGGAGGGCGGAAATGCTTTTTTAACAGGAAGACAAATCTGCGGGGAAAGTCCGCTTTGGATGGACATACCGCGAGCTTTTCCTTAAAATAAAGGAAGCTCATACCAATTACACCAGACGAATAATAAGGAGGAGTGCACCTATGGACAAGAGAAAATGTCTGTTACTCGGTGACTACACCCATCCCCGTTTCCACCCCTTGCAGGGAGTGGATCAACAAATCGGTGAAATTTTGCATGAACTGCTGACCGTTCAATGTTCAGAGAATAAGAAACTGTTGCTGAGCGAGCATTTGGCCGGCTATGACTTATGTATTGCTTATAATGAATTATGGAACGAGACGGTGTCTCCCCAGCAGACGGCAGGGCTACTAAGCTATGTGAGCGGTGGCGGTGGGCTCATCGTTCTGCATACCGGCGTATCGCTGGCAAAGCGCTATGAGCTGGCCCAGCTAATCGGCGGGAAATTCACTACTCATCCGCCTTATGGTCCTTTGAAATTCCGCGTGCAGCAGCATGATATTACCGAGGGAATTGAAGATTTTGAACTGGCTGAGGAGCCATATCGTTTTGAATTTGATCCTTTCACAGAGAAAACTGTGCTTCTGGAGTATGAGGCAGATGGCGAATGGCTGCCTGCTGCTTGGTGTCACCGCTATGGTCAAGGACGAGTTGTCTATCTGATGCCGGGCCATCATGAGCCTACGTTCCGGCATCCTGCCATCCGGGAGCTGATCTTGCAGGCTGCCACTTGGGCCGCTCGCATTCCTCATACGTCCTAGAGAATAAAGGTCGCGTCGTTCTTTTGTGAAATGTCTGCTCGGTGGGGTATACTTTAACCATGACTTCTGTTTACAACAAAATGCAATCTTTGGGAGGAAAGAGCCATGAGTGATTTGTTTAAAAAAGCGATCTCTTTAGGAGTGGGCCTCACCATAGTCAGCAAGGAAAAAGTTGAGAAGACAGTCGAGGAGCTTGTGAAGCGCGGAGAGCTTGCGCCCTCCGAATCGAAGGCGCTAGTTGATCGACTCATCGAGCGGGGAGAGGAAGAGCGTAGCGTATTCAAGTCAGCCATACAAGAACAGGTACAACGTGTACTGACCGACCTGAAGGTACCGTCACATAAGGACATTGAGGCTCTTGAGGCCAAAATAGCCGGACTGGAGCACCGCGTAGCGGAGCTGGAGGGCATTTCCCGGCCCCAGGGAACTTTGCCGGAAACGCATAACGATTAAATGGCGGTCCGCATCAGGCATGCTGGACGTTATCGGGCGATAGCCATGGCGCTTATGCGTCATGGCTTTGGCTATATGGTGGAGGAACTGGGACTCTACCATCTTCTATCCCTCCCGCGCCGTCTGGTCACGCAGGAGGTTCATGAAAGCCTAACCCTCGGGGAGCGGATTCGCCGGGTGCTGGAGGATCTAGGGCCAACTTTTGTGAAGTTGGGTCAGCTCGCCAGCACCCGCTCCGATCTGCTGCCCGATTCCATTATTCAGGAGCTGGTGAAGCTCCAGGATCATGTGCCGCCGTTCTCGGCGGACACGGCCCGGTCCATTGTGGAGCAGGAATTGGACCAGCATGTGGACGAGATTTTTCAATCCTTTGAATATAAACCGCTTGCCGCTGCTTCCATCGGTCAGGTTCACCGTGCTGTGCTGCATGATGGGGTGACGGTTGCAGTCAAAATCCAGCGTCCTGGCGTGCTGCGGACGATGAGCCGTGACCTGGAGATCCTCCGCGACTTGTGTGCTCTGGCGGAGCGGCGCATGGACTGGGCCAAGCAGTACGGCCTGAGCCGTATGGCGGATGAGTTCTCCAGGTCTCTCTTGGGTGAACTGGACTACAGCCAGGAAGGGCGCAATGCAGAGAAAATAGCGGGTCAGCTAGGACAACGCGAGGGAATATACATCCCGGAGATTTATTGGGATTATACTTCAACAAGGGTGCTGACCATGGAGTACGTGGAAGGGATTACTTTGAACCGCCGCCAGGAGTTGCTGGACAAGGGTGTCAAGCTCAAGGAGATCGCACAGCAGCTTGTAGAGACGATGCTGAGTCAGGTGTTCATTCACGGCTTCTTTCATGCTGACCCGCATCCCGGTAACGTGATGCTGATGGATAACGGGAAGCTGGCCTTGATCGACTTCGGGATGGTGGGCCGCCTTAGTGATCAGATGCGGGAGCATTTATCTGCACTGATCATCGCCCTGATGCGCAAGAATACAGAAGCGATGGTGCGGGCGATCCTCAAGCTTGGCGTGATACCGGAGAATGCTGACCGGGTAGCACTGCATAACGATGTCGACCGCCTCAGGGATGAATATTATGATGTTCCATTCAATCAGGTCAGTATCGGCAAGGCGCTGAACGATCTTTTCGGCATTGCCCGCAAACACCGGCTGGTGATTCCGCCGGATCTGGCGATCTTGGGTAAGACGATGCTGACTATGGAGGGGGTCGTTGGGAACCTTGACCCCTCCTTCAGCATTGTCCAGATGGCCGAGCCTTTCGGCAAGCGGCTGGCTAAGGAACGTTTTACCGGCAGCCGGATTCAGCGCAAGCTGTGGGACGGGGTAGCAGACCTGGCCGAGAGTCTGATCGAGCTGCCGACACAGGCGCGTCAGCTCTCCGCGCTAGTCAGCTCGGGCAAGCTGAAGGTTGAGGTTGGACTGCCTGAATTGCAGTCGATCCAGCGCAAGCTGGACCGGATCGGCAACCGCCTATCCTTCAGCATCGTGCTGCTGGCCTTCAGTATCATTATGGTGGGGCTGATTATCGGCTCCGCGATGCGGGGCGAACCTTCGCATCTGTGGGATTTCCCTACGGTGGAGATTGGCGCGGTAGTGGCGCTGCTGATGTTCCTGTGGCTGCTGTTCTCGATTTTCAAGTCAGGCAGGTTCTAGCTGGCTGAAGCAAAGACAGCCATTTGGGGTATATTAATAGTGCTGACTAATGAAGCAGGAAATATTCTTGTCCATTTTCACCACAAAAGGCTGAGGATCAAGTACAATATAGAGGAACTTTCTAGACTCAAGCTGGATTCTCATGACGAAAGTGTTGAATATAAAGCAATGGAGTGCCGTCTGAACTGTCCGGTGACTAGCTGCCCTTGTAGAAACCGAACCTTGACGACTCCACTTGGTAATCAAGGATACATTGGGACGGAAGGGCTCCGGTGACGGAGTTCTTCCGCTTTTTGTTTGAAATATAAGAATTTATATGTTCTACACTATAAATTATCCTTATATTTCTCGCTGAAACGGATACCGTCCCTTAGTGGACGGCAAAGCCGTTTCTACTTGAATAGGGATGTTGCGGAAGGTCTGAAGTTTAGGAAGCGAAGAAATGCTAAGAAGCATCATTATTTTGAAGAAACAGTGAGGTGGAGAATTTGCCGGGATTTAAAGATTTGGGAGTTTCAGAGGTGTTGACTGGACTTCTTCAAGGACAAGGGATTGTCCAACCGACCCCCGTACAGCAGGAAGCCATTCCGCCGGTCGTACAGGGATTGGATGTCATTGCGCGGGCTAAGACAGGGACAGGGAAGACACTTGCGTTCCTGCTGCCGATTCTGGACAAGATCTATGTAGAGCGGGCTTATCCGCAGGCGCTAATCCTGGCTCCTACACGGGAGCTGGCTTTGCAAATTACAGAAGAAGCGCGCAAGCTGGCGCGCCACACAGGTGTCAAAATCCTCGCTGTATACGGCGGCCAGGATGTGGAGAAGCAACTCCGCAAGCTGGAAGGCGGCCGTCACTTGATTATCGGAACGCCGGGACGTCTCTTGGACCATTTGCGCCGGGAAACACTGGATCTCAGCGGGGTGAAAATGCTCGTTCTGGACGAGGCGGATCAAATGCTGCATATGGGCTTCCTGGAGGATGTTGAGACCATTATCACGGCTGTGCCTTACCGTCGCCAGACAATGTTGTTCTCGGCAACAATGCCAGATCCGATTAAGCGTCTTGCAGCCAATTATATGAAAGAGCCGCTGGATATCGTAATCAAGAGCGGTTCACCGATTCCACTGGACAATATCCGTCAGCAAGTCGTGGAATGCTCTGACCGGAACAAGGAGGAAGCATTGCAAGCCTTGATCGAGCGGGACCGTCCGTACTTGGCTATGATTTTCTGCCGGACCAAACGCCGGGTATCCAAGTTGAACGAGGCATTGCAGCAGGCCGGTTACGAATGCGATGAGCTGCATGGTGATCTGTCCCAAGCGAAGCGTGAAGCGGTAATGAAAAGATTCCGTGACGCCAAGCTGCAGCTCCTTGTTGCTACAGACGTAGCGGCCCGTGGCCTTGATGTTGAAGGCGTAACGCATGTCTTCAACTATGATATGCCGCTGGATGTGGACAGCTACATCCACCGGATCGGACGGACAGGCCGTGCTGGTGGCAAGGGCTTGGCGATTACTTTCGCCTCGCCGCGTGACCAGCAAGGCCTTGACATGATCGAGCAGGGCATCTCGCAGCGGCTTGATCGCCGCCGCTACGAGAAAGACGAGTTCGGCGTCGGTGAATTCTCCGCCGCTCAGGGCGGCGGAAGCCGCCAGGGCAGCCGCCGTGGTGCAGCTCCCGAAGCGGCACGGGCCGGTCGCGGACCGAAGACCGGCAGCCGTGGTGCAGGCCGCAGCGGCGGAGCGCCGCGTGCGGAGGCTGGTGCGCGTCAAGGCGGCGGTGGCCGCGGACGCGCCAAGGAAGCTGCCGTCTGGGATCAGCCGTCAGCTAGCTCCCGCCCGGGCCGCAGCGCTCAAGGCGGCGGTGGCCGCGGACGTGCCAAGGAAGCTGCCGTCTGGGATCAGCCGTCAGCTAGCTCCCGCCCGGGCCGCAGCGCTCAAGGCGGCAATGGCCCGCGTAGCGGCTACAGCGCTAATAGCTCGCACAGCGAAAGCCAGAGCGGCTATAGCGACAGTGGCTCGCGTGGCGGAAGCCGGAGCGGCTACGGCGGCAATAGCTCGCGCAGTGGAGGCCAAGGCGGCTACGGCGGCAATGGCTCGCGCAGTGGAGGCCAAGGCGGCTACGGCGGCAATGGTTCGCGCAGCGGAGGCCAGGGCGGTTACGGCGGTAATGGCTCGCGCAGTGGAGGCCAAGGCGGTTACGGCGGTAATGGCTCGCGCAGCGGAGGCCAAGGCGGCTACGGCGGTAATAGCTCACGCAGCGGAGGCCGTAGTAATAGTTCCGGCGGCCGTAAAGGCGGCGGGCGTGGCTCATCCAGATAAAGGCGATGGACAGGCGTAAGTAGACCTTGTTACCATAGTGCAGTTGGCGTTTACGCCGGCGACTATGGTAATATTTTTTTGGAATCTAACAAGTCATGGTGCGTCCGATTTTTCTTGATGAAACATTTCCGGTGGTCAGCCGGTCTTAATAGAGAAGAACACTGGCTTAGGAGGGAGAAGCAGTAACATGTCCAAAAAAGTAAGAATCCTGTTCTTATTCATCATTGTCGTTGCTATCGGCTGGGGAATCGGTAAATATACGATTCCTTCAGCCTCAAAGGAACAGGGGGCGGCAGCCAATCAGCAGGATGACCTTCAGGGTCAACCTGTGGCTTCCCCAGATCCATCGGCCGTTTCCGGTGAAAATGGCACGGACAAGCCTGGTAACGACGGAAACAGCGGTCCTGGTGGGGATCATTTAACACCGGTAACGGGGAGTCCGTCTAATTCCACCTCTGAACCGAACAGTATGACAGTAATGGTGAACAAGCAGTACGGACTGCCGGATAATTATAAGCCGGAGGATCTCGTTTATCCGAATGTGCGGTTTACGTTCAAGGAAAAAATCGAGAAACGGATGATGCGCAAGGAAGCGGCTACGGCACTGGAAGAGTTGTTTGCCGGTGCGGAGAAAGATGGCATTTATCTGGCCGGTGTCTCTGCGTTCCGTTCCCAGTCCACCCAGGTTGGTCTGTTCAACCGTTATGTGGAACGCGACGGAGAAGAGAAAGCTCGCAGATACAGTGCGGTGCCGGGGCATAGCGAGCATCAGACTGGACTAGCTATTGATGTGACAAGCAGTGACGGGAAGTGTGCGGCTGAAAGCTGCTTTGCCGGAACGCCGGAAGCCAAATGGCTGGCTGAACATGCAGCGGAGTATGGATATATCATCCGCTATCCGGAGGGCAAGGAGAAAATTACCGGATACATGTATGAGCCATGGCATATTCGTTATGTTGGCAAAGAGATTGCGGCTGATATTGTACAGAGTGGCGTTACGTTAGAGGAATACTATAACGCGGTTCCAGTGTCGCAATAAGCATAGACTTAGTATGATAAAAGGGGATGTCCCGTAAGCCATAGGCTTTATGGACATCCTATTTTGCATGGTCTGACCTAATGAGATGGATGGTGGTGGCTGGCTGAAGGCCGGTGGATTCTGCGTCGTGGCTGGTGGCTCGTAAGTGACAACCCGTACCCCGCAACAGAAATCCCGTACTCCGTAACAGTAACTGCAACTGTAACAGTAACTGCAACTGTAACAGTAACTGCAACTGCAACTGTAACAGTAACTGTAACTGTAACTGTAACTGCAACTGTAACTGCAACTGTAACTGCAACTGCAACTGTAACTGTAACTGTAACTGTAACTGTAACTGTAATCATAACTGTAACCGTGATCCGTAAGCGTGACGCGTATCCGTACCCCGTACCCCGCACCCCGTACCCCGTAACAGGTGCCTCTTACCCTGCGGTTTGAAATAAAGGCAATTTTGTACCTTAATTAATGGTGAAACCGCTGTATTCGCCAAATAAGTGCAATATTGTACCTTATATTCACGAAAAAGGCTCTTTTTCAAGCTGAGATGAGAATTAACATACAATTTTGCACTTAATTACCTAAATCACACGTATAGACACAAATTAAGGTACATTTTTGCCTCTATTCCCGATCCCCTCGACCTTCTAGGCCTAAGGCAATTATTCATTAGAGAGAAAAAGAGTGTTCCATAAGCCAAGAATGGCTCTTGGGACCACTTCTGCTAATACGCAGAGCAGCAGCGATTCTCTAATAATAGGAGAATCGCTGCTCTATTAGCTTTATAGTTTTGAAAATGAAGTGAATCTGTCGCAGCTCGTAGAAAACTCACTTTTGGGACAGCTCCTTTGTATCGTTTAGAGAACTTATCTCTTGATTATTACCGCCGGGAGAGACTCAAGAGAGATCCAAGAGAGATCCAAGAGAGATTCCTTCCAAATTACAACGCAAGCGTAACCTTGGTGAGGATGAGGTTTCATTCCTCTGATTTTGTCGACAGCCTAAGCTGCTCGTTTCGATAGCTCAGAGGGCTTTGTCCATAGCGTTTTTTAAAAGCTCTGCTGAAATAGCTGAGATCGGCGAAGCCGGCTTGCTCTGCTGATTCTGAGACAAGGGCGTCTGGTAGGCGAAGCAGCTCGGATGCTTTTTCCAGCCTGATCTGATTCATCCGTTCCACAATGGTATACCCTGTAAGCTTCTTGTACTGCCGGGATAAATGTCCGTAGCTCATATGCAGCGATGCAGCCAACTCTGTGACGCTCAGGCGGCCGCCTTGATAGTCCTCCAAATAAATCTCCACTTTTCGCACCAGTGGGTCCTGATAAGTCTTGGTTAACCCCGTCTGTCCGTCCATTGATTGCTGAAGGGTGCAGAGTTGCTCAAGCAGTCCGACGAGCAAGAGCTGAAGCCCAAGCTCCGAACGCTGCAAAGTGGCTTCACGTAGAAAATGCATCAGCATGGCTCCAAAGCCAGCTTCATCGCGGTAGGAGCCAGGCTTCCACTTTTGTAGCCGTAGTAGCCGTGCATACAAGGAATCCCCAGGCAAATTCTCCTCTGTTCCGTCTGCACGCCGAATCCGCCAGCGGAAACAGAGACCTTCGTGCGGATTCCCCTTAGTATACGTATGAGAATGGACCATGCCCGGGGGAATAAGGAAGAACTCGTCGGCTTGAACGCCGATGGATTCTCCGACGAAGTGCGTATCCAGCCGCCCGGTCAGCACATAGTTGAGTTCAAACCAGGTGTGGGCATGGGGCGGACATTTACTAGCGGTGCCGATTTGTTCAAAAATGATATCTACCCATTCAATAATGACATCCATCACCTGTATTTCTTGGCATAAGGTATTGAAAACAGGAGGAAGGGCGCTTTTCCAGTCGTTTAGTTCCATTTTGGATTGAGGCTTCTTTCTATTTTTGAAATGATTATATCATAATCGGACAAATATGCGTGTGTTTTGGAAATGTACGCAGACGTCATGCAGCCTCACAATGGAAGGGAGACGAATGACCTTACTGAAGGAGGCGGCAAGAGATGAAAAAATTGCATTTGCTCAGCAATGCCCACCTGGACCCCGTATGGCAATGGGAATGGGAAGAAGGGGCGGCGGCAGCTGTATCAACCTTTCGCGCAGCGGCGGAGTTTTGCGAGGAAGTCGACGGTTATATTTTTAATCACAATGAAGTGATTCTCTATAAATGGATTGAGGAGTATGAACCCAAGCTGTTTGCGCGTATCCAGCGGCTGGTGAAGGAAGGTAAGTGGAGAATCATGGGCGGTTGGTATTTGCAGCCCGATTGCAACATGATTTCCGGGGAGTCATTCGTTCGGCAGATTCTGCTCGGTAAAGCCTATTTCCGGGAGAAATTCGATGCTGAACCAACAACTGCAATCAACTTTGATTCATTCGGACATACTCGGGGATTGGTGCAGATTCTGGAGCAAGCGGGATATGATTCATATATCTTCATGCGCCCTGATGAGATGGATGCCCTTCCGGCGGGAGATTTTATCTGGGAAGGCTTTAATGGCTCTAAGGTGATGGCTCATAAGATCGAAGGCGGCTATAACACCAACATGGGCAAAACCCGTGAGAAAATCGAGCGGTGGCTGAACGACCACGGAGACCGTGACACAGGACTTGTTCTCTGGGGAGTAGGCAACCATGGCGGCGGGCCATCCCGTATCGATCTGGCACAAATCGGAGAGTTGATGGCGGAGCGGAAGGACTTCCAGATTATACATTCCACTCCAGAAGCGTATTTCGCTGATTTGCGAGCGACGACAGAGCTGCCGTCCTTTGCAGGTGATCTCAATCCCCGATTTGTGGGTTGTTATACCTCGATGATCCGCATCAAGCAGAAGCACCGCCAACTGGAAAATGAACTGTTTATGACGGAGAAAATGCTGTCAACGGCTGCGCTTCAGGGCTTGCTGTCGTATCCTGCGAGCGAGCTGCATGAAGCGCTTTGTGATCTGCTGACTGCCCAGTTCCACGATATTCTGCCGGGAACTTCGATACAGCCAGCAGAAGAAGCTTCGCTACGGCAGATTGATCATGGGCTTGAGATTGTGGCACGTTTGAAGGCGAGAGCTTTCTTCGCAATGGCTTCAGGACAGCCCAAGGCGGCGCTGAAAGAATATCCGATCCTGATCTATAATCCACATCCGTTCCCGGTGAAGGGCATTTTTGAATGCGAATTTATGCTGGAGGACCAGAACTGGAATGAAGAGTTCTCTATGCCTCAAGTATACAGGGACGGACAATTGCTTCCTTGTCAGCCGGAAAAGGAACTCAGCAACCTGAATCTGGACTGGAGAAAAAGAGTGGTCTTTGAGGCCGAGCTTGCCCCTTCCTCGATGAACCGCTTCGATACCCGGATTAAAATGTTAAAAGAGAAGCCGCTTCCCCAGTTAACACAGCAGGATGGGGTCTTCCGGTTTGAAACCGCAGATCTGCGCGTGGTTATTAACGCCGCGACTGGTCGGATGGATGAATACTCTGTCAAGGGTATATCATACCTGCGCAAGAATGCTTTTGCTGCGTTGGTGCTTGAGGACAATGAAGATCCATGGAGAATGGACACCATTGCTTTTGGCCCTGTAGAGGGCAGGTTTGAATTGATGAGTGAAGAAGAGAACCGTGTATTCTCTGGGGTGAAAAATCCACTTCCGGCGGTACGGGTTATTGAAGATGGTGCAGTACGCACGGTGATTGAATCGGTTCTGACTTACGGCAATTCCCGCATTTGTCAGCTCTACAAGCTGCCTAAGCAGGGGACAGAGATTGAAGTCGAGCTGCGTGTCTACTGGAACGAGAAAGACAAGATGCTCAAGCTGTCCATCCCTACGGTTTTGGAGCAAGGAGACTTCCTAGGCCAGACAGCCTTCGGGATCAATCCGCTGGATCGTGAAGGCAATGAGACGGTGGCCCAGAAGTGGATTGCAGTGGAGGATATGACGCAGAATATGGCCGTTACTTGCATCAATAATGGGATCTACGGCGGAGATTTCCGGCGGGGCGAGGTTCGTCTGTCACTACTGCGCGGCGCAGGATACTGTGCACATCCGATCGGGGACCGTCCAATTATGGTACAGGATCGTTTCCAGCCGCGGATGGATCAGGGCGAACGCAGCTATACCTTCTGGCTGAATGCAGGGGAGCTTGCAGATCGGAGAGACCGGGTAGATCGGGAAGCGCTGGTTCATAACGAACGTCCTTACGCATTGTCTTTCTTCCCATCAGGTGAGGGAGAACTTCTGGACTCCTTTATTGTGCTGGAAGATGACCGTATTCAACTTAGCGCCTTCAAAAAAGAGGAGCAAGGCGATGGCTATATACTGAGGCTGTTCGAGCCGACTGGCTCCGCTGGTTCCACCACCGTCAGTATTTCTACACTTGGCATCCGCAGGGAAGTCAGTCTGAAAGGATTTGAAATCAAGACATTCCGTATTCAGCCTGCCTCTGGTACCTTTGAGGAAATTCCACTCTGCGAACGTTAATATATTGGCTACGTCTAGCCGCCGGACAGTCCCCATGGACCGCTCGGCGGTTTTTAATTATCTTCAAATCTACAGTGATGTATGCACGATAAAGGATAGATATAGCGTACTTTTGAATTCGGACGGCAATAAGAGTAGAATAGAGAAAACTATTAAATTTTGAAGGGATGGTAGCACAATGTCGATCTATAGTTTTGCCGGGGTTACGCCTGCGGGTAAGGAAGTACCGTTCACAGAATATGAAGGCAAGGTGCTGCTGATTGCCAACACGGCCAGCAAATGCGGGCTGACTCCGCAATATGGAGAACTACAAAAGCTGTACGAGCAGTACGGAGAACAAGGCCTTGTAGTGTTGGGCTTTCCCTGCAATCAGTTTGCCGGACAAGAGCCAGGAACGAGCGAAGAAGCAGCGGAGTTCTGCCAGATTAACTATGGCGTGTCCTTCCCGGTATTTGCCAAGGTAGATGTCAACGGACCAGAAGCCAGCCAGCTCTTCGAGTATTTGAAGAAACAGCAGCCGGGTGAAGGCGAGAGCAGCGACATCCAGTGGAATTTCACCAAATTCCTCGTTGACCGCAGTGGCAATGTGACCGCTCGCTTTGAGCCAAAAGAATCGCCTGAAACAATGAAGGACAGCATCGAGTCCTTGTTATAATTTTGAATAAGCAAGAAATTTAGGGCTTACACCTTCTCCCGGACACGGCTTTTGGCTGTTGTCCGGGAGTTTTGCATATTTGGGCCTATTCATATCATGAAGTGTGAAAATAATCCTTGACGCTTTTCTTAGACCTTGTATCCTTTAATTGCAATGATACATAACAGGAATTCGCATAAGGCAGGAAATCATTCAGAATAATAACCGGCAGGAGGGTTCTGTACACAGCATGAAATTGATTACGGAAGTAGCGGCAGAAGTAGGAATTGGTGAACAACATCTGGAGCTGTACGGTAAATATAAGAGCAAGCTGGCGTCTTCACTCTGGGAGGAGCTTAGCCACCGTCCGGACGGGAAGCTCGTTCTGGTGACGGCGGTCAATCCTACACCGGCCGGAGAAGGAAAGACGCTGACAACGATTGGCCTCGCTCAGGCACTGAACGCTTCTGGGGTAAAGACAGTGGCTGCGCTGCGCGAACCTTCGCTGGGACCTTGCCTGGGCATGAAGGGCGGAGCTACTGGTGGCGGCCAAGCACAGATTGTCCCGGCAGACGAGATTAACCTCCACTTTACAGGAGATATCCATGCGGTAACGTCTGCGCATAATTTATTATCTGCGATGATCGACAATCATATTTTCCACGGTAATGCGCTGGATATCGATCCCCAGCGGATCGTATGGAAGCGCGTTATGGATATGAATGACCGCAGTCTGCGGAGCATTGTAACTGGTCTTGGGGACGGTAACGGTACCGTTCGGGAGGCTGGTTTTCAGATCACGACAGCCTCGGAGATTATGGCCGTGCTCTGTCTTTGTGATGATTTGTCTGATCTTAAGAAGCGGATTGGCCGGATTCTTGTAGGATATAACCGTCTCGGCCAGCCCGTCACAGCACAAGAGCTGGGTGCGGTGGAGGCTATGGCTGCACTATTGAAGGAAGCGGTGAAGCCAAATCTGGTGCAGACGCTGGAAGGTACACCGGTTATCGTACATGGTGGACCTTTTGCGAACATTGCCCATGGTTGCAGTAGTGTGATTGGTACTCGCTATGCGTTGAAGCTGGGTGATCTTGTTGTCACGGAAGCGGGCTTTGGCGCGGATCTTGGAGCCGAGAAATTCATGGACATTAAATGCCGTCAAGCGGGATTAACTCCTGCCGCAGCTGTGCTAGTGGTTACCGTGAAGTCCCTGAAGTACAACGGCGGTGTTGCTAAGAGTGAGCTCGGGTCCGAGAATCAAACAGCCTTGCTTGCCGGCATCCCTAATATGGAGCGTCATATTGAGAACCTGGGCAAGTTCGGGGTGCCCGTTGTTGTGGCCATCAATCATTTCGAGGGCGATAGTCCGGCCGAGATTGAGGCGATCCAGGCAGCCTGCCAACGCCTGAATGTGCCGTCAGCTGTATCCAAAGTATGGGCCGAGGGCGGAGCCGGCGGTCTGGAACTGGCGAGCGAGTTGTTGCAGGTGCTAGAACAGGACGGTGCAAATTTCGAACCGTTGTATGAGAACAACCTTGATATTGCGGACAAAATCACCACTATTGTGCGTGAAATCTATCGCGGTGCAGAGGTTGCCTTCTCTCCCGCAGCCAAGCGCAGCTTGGCTGTAATTAATCAGTTGGGTCTGAATGAGCTGCAAGTATGTATGGCCAAGACGCCGTATTCCTTCTCGGATCAGGCCAAGCTTCTTGGGGCACCAGTAGGCTTTACCATGGGCGTACGTGACATTACATTGTCACTAGGTGCTGGTTTTGCTGTAGTTATTACCGGCAACATCGTAACCATGCCAGGTCTTCCAGCTCGACCGGCAGCCGAAGGGCTGCACGTCGATGAGGGTGGCGAGATACATGGATTAGAATAAGGTTAGCTTCAATTGTAGCCCTGGGCTTTACTTGTCTTTATAGACGGTAAGGCTTGGGGCTTTATGTATTTATAGGCTTGGCTTAACGTTCATAATGACGCTCTGTCATGGAGAAGTTAAAGGTATCCGCGACTCAGCAGGGAGCAGACACAAAATACTTAAAATTGTGAACAATTTGAGGAATTGCAGAAATAGACTTGAAATGTGATAAAAATCACAATATAATCAGTTCATAAAGTGAAATAAATCACAAACAAATAATATATAAGCTTTTCAAATTGGAGGAGGAAGAAATCATGAAAGTAGCAGTCATTGGATGTACCCATGCCGGAACCGCAGCCATCGTTAATACCGCCCAGCTTTATCCGGACGCCGAGATTACGGTGTACGAACGTAACGACAACATTTCGTTCCTGTCTTGCGGGATCGCCCTTTATGTAGGGGGTGTTGTTAAAGACCCTCAAGGACTGTTCTATTCCTCGCCAGAGAAGCTCGCTGAGCTCGGGGTGAAGACGAATATGCGTCATGAAGTAATCGCGGTGGATACCAAAGCCAAGACACTCCGGGCCCGCAACCTCGCGAATGGACAGGAGTTTGATGATACCTACGACAAACTGATCATGACAACAGGATCTTGGCCGATTGTTCCACAGCTGGATGGCATGGATTTGGACGGTATTCTGCTCTCGAAGAACTACAACCATTCCAACACTATTATTGAAAGAGCCAAGCATGTAAACCGCATTACGGTCGTTGGCGCTGGATATATCGGAGTAGAACTGGTAGAGGCGTTCCAGATGAACGGTAAGCAAGTAACCTTGATCGACGGGGAAGAGCGAATTTTGAGCAAATACCTGGACGAGGAATTCACTGCTCCCATCGAGCAGTCTCTGAAGGATCACGGCATTACCTTGGCGCTTGGTGAGAAGGTCAGCTCTTTTGTCGGCGATAATGGTAAGGTTACGAAGGTTATCACAAGCAAAGGGGAGCATGAGACCGAACTGGTGATTCTCTGTATCGGTTTCCGTCCTAATACGGAGCTGTTGAAAGGTCAGGTTGAGATGTTGCCGAACGGCGCGATCGTTGTGAATAATTACATGGAGACCAGTGCGCCGGATGTCTTCGCCGCTGGCGACAGCTGCGCAATTCACTATAACCCAACTGGTAAAAATGCCTACATTCCACTGGCGACTAACGCTGTACGGATGGGTACCCTGGTGGCCCGTAATCTTGTTGCCCAAACGATTCCTTACATGGGTACGCAAGGGACATCTGGCATCAAGATCTATGAAGATAACATTGCCGGAACGGGACTGACGGAGGAAGCTGCCAAGGGTGAAGGTATGGAAGTCGATAGCGTTATGATCTTGGATAACTATCGTCCGGAGTTCATGCCGACATTCGAGCAAGTGCAGCTCAAGGTCGTGTTTGAACGTGCGACACGCCGTATACTGGGTGCGCAGATTATGTCCAAAATGGATTTGACGCAATCGATTAATACGATCTCAGTGTGCATCCAGAATAAGATGACGGTGGATCAGTTGGCCTTTATTGATTTCTTCTTCCAACCACACTACAACAAGCCGTGGAACTTCCTGAATACTGCCGGATTGCAGGCATTGCCGCAAACACTGGCTGTAAAAGAACCCGCGTTAGTATAAAATCATTGTCATTCAGACCGGAGCCAGATTACCCTGGCTTCGGTTTTTTTGCGTGTCCAAACGGTAATTATGACATGTCAGTGAAAATTTTCACTTGTCTTTTACAGTAGTGATTATTATCACGTTAATGTGTTATACGACACGCTACAATGGCATAAAGGAACAAATTTAAAGTATTAAAAGGGGATACGAACCATGGCTTATAACAAACCTCAGCAAATTGCTGAAGTAACGGTGGAGAACGGAATCAAGAAGGCGCACAATCCGCTGAGTACCGTCCTTATACTTGGCTTCCTGGGCGGTGCATTTATCGCTCTCGGGTTTTTGCTGGATATCCGCGTAATTGCCTCCGCGCCTAAAGAATGGGGCTCCATTGCGAATTTCATCGGGGCTGCCGTCTTTCCGGTAGGTCTGATTCTTGTGCTGCTGGCAGGAGCGGAACTGCTGACAGGCAATATGATGGCGGTGCCGCTAGCCTTTATGGCTAAGAAGATTTCATTCAAGGATGTCGTCAAGAACTTGACGCTGATCACGCTAAGTAACTTGGCGGGGGCCTTGTTTGTTGCCTATTTCTTCGGACATGTCGCCGGACTGACGTCAGACGGAGTGTATTTGGAGAAACTGGTGGATATGGCGGGACATAAGCTTGAAGCTGGATTCCTCCCGGCTTTCGTATCGGGTATCGGCTGTAACTGGCTCGTGGCTCTGGCGGTATGGCTCTCCTACGGGGCAGATAGCTTCAGCGGCAAAATCCTCGGCATCTGGTTCCCGACCATGGCGTTCGTCGCCATCGGCTTCCAGCACGTTGTAGCCAATATGTTTCTCATTCCGGCGGCGATCTTTGAAGGGCATTACTCCTGGTATGAGTACTTCATGAACTTTATTCCAGTCTGGCTGGGAAATCTCACAGGCGGGGCTATCTTTGTAGCGGCAGCATATTGGGCAGCTTACTTGCGTAAGGTGCCTACGGCGGTGCAAGCGGTGGACGGCATGTCTGTTGCGAGTGCGAAGAAGCATGCTTAATGCGTAGACCCACGGGGCTGCGTTGATGAACAGACATTCTCTAGGGTTCGCAGGTCCTGAAGTTAAGTGACAGGTCAGCGTCTCTAGGGAGTGTTTTTTTGTACGGTGACATAACAAAAATTCGCCGCACTTCCGACTCGGGGGAACGAAATCGAAGCGCACGGCGATTCTAATAGGGAGTGTTTCTTAGACTTCATTACCCCAGGAATACAGGAGTGAATCAGAATCAATCAAGACAAGAGAGAGCGGTCATTCCATTGGCTCTACTCACTTTGATATAATATTGCAATGCTGCGACAAAGCGGTAGTGTACAGGCTTGCCCTACAACTGCTAATGGGAGGATACTGGATGGAATTGACCACACCAATCTTATAGAGGATGTACATTAGTTATGAAGTTTTTATCTGCTTATCCTAAAGAAGTTAAAGTATTTCTGATTGCCAGCTTGATCAATGCGACAGGCAGTGCGCTGATGTGGCCGCTCGTGACTATGTATGTATTCGATGAGCTTGGCCGCAGCATGAAGGATGCCGGTCTGGTCATTCTGATTCAATCCCTGGGAGGGATTGCCGGTCAACTGCTGGGTGGCTCCCTGTACCATAAAGTTGGCGTGAACCGCCTGATCGTCGGGGCGCTTGCCATGAACGCCCTTGCGTTGTTCACACTTCCGGCAGCCAGTCAGAGTTGGACGATTTTCATGATTGTAATGGGACTTGTGGGGCTATTTAATTCGCTGTCACTCCCGGCGATTCAGGCCTTTATCGGCTTTCGCTTTGCCAAGCAGCGGGGTGAGCTGTTTAACATAGTCTACGTCGCCAATAATATAGGAGTGGCGCTGGGTACGGCCTTAAGCGGTTTTCTCGCCGATATCTCCTATATGCTGAGCTTTGTGATGAACGGTGTGACCTCGGCCGTGTTCGCCGTATTCTTCTTTATGTATCTACGGCGAGTCGGAACGGGACCGGAAGCAGAGGGAGCCGATTATAAAAAACAACAGCAACGCAGCCAGTCTGGCTGGCTGCTGATGGGGAATACAAGAATCTACCTCTATATGTCGGTAGCTTCGCTGTTCCTGCTGGTCGGCAACTCCATTTGGAACACAGGTGTATCACCGTTTATTATTTCGGAAGACTGGCCTAAGAAGGCCTATGGCTTTCTGTGGACGCTGAACGGTATTCTGATCTTTGCTGCCCAGCCTGTGATTAGCCTGCTGAAGCGCTGGCTGGCCAAAGATTCCACGGCCCAAATGACGGCCAGCGCACTGCTCTATTTGAGTGGCTATGCCGTGATCCTGAGCGTGCAGAATTACCCCGGCCTTATTCTGGCCATGGTATTGACCACGTTCGGTGAAATGTTAATCTCTCCGGCCATGCCGGCTTTCATCACCGAACATGCGAACCGCAGTGCCCCGTTCTACCTGGGGCTGAGCGGAGGCATTGGAGCCATCGGCAGAGTCATCGGCCCTTATTTCATGGGCAGTCTGTATGACAGTGGGGGATTGTCGCCAACCGCCTGGCTGGCGTGTGCCATGGCAGTGCTGTCCACCCTGTTCTTCATCATTCATGCCTACATCAATCGCCGGCGTGACTCGGCGGATCAGGCAACCGTATCATCTTAGGCATTGGCATGGGGAGCCATTGACCTGATATATATTCCAGAGTGTTGGGCAGGGGGAGAAGCTTATGCAACGAATGGATAGCGGGACGCTGATAATCAGGCCCTCGGAGATCAGGGATGCCAGTGATCTGATTGCGCTGGATCATCTCGTCTGGACCGAGGAGACGACACCGGGGCCTTTGAAATGGCGCTCGCGGAAGGATTATCTGCAGCATTCACCGCCTGGATCGCAGCTATTGGCTGTACTGGATGGCAGACTGTGCGGGTATGTTGGCTTTGGCAGTCCCAGCCAGATGGAGAGCCACCGGCATGTCTGTGAGATTAATATTGCTGTCCATCCGGAGTTTCGGCGGGCCGGTATTGGACGCCAACTGGTGGAAGCGGTCAAAAGACATGTCAGGGATTATGCAATTCGCAAGCTCCGCCTGCGTGTACTTGCAAGCAATGAGGCGGCACTGGCGTTCTACCGATCCTGTGGATTTCAGGAAGAGGGACGATTGCGGGAAGAATTTTATCTCGGCGGCCATTATGTCGATGAGATCTTCATGGGTCTTATGCTGACCAAGGGCCAAGAAGCGGGGACGGGTTCCACTTAAAAAAGCAACCCGTTCTCCATTGTGCAAGGAGAAACGGGTTGCTTGCTTACGGCTGATTGGCTAGCCCAGCAGCTGCCACTCACTACGCAGCAGGCCGTACACGGCGTGATTCACGTAGCCGTCCGGCAGCTGCTCTGCCTGGCGGATCACACCTTCCAGCACGAAGCCTAGCCGCTCAGGAATGGCACGGCTAGAGGCGTTGCCTTTGGCACACCGGATTTCTATCCGGTTCAGCTCCATCTCCAGCAGCGCGTAGTCGACGAAGACCCGCACAGCACTGGTCATGTATCCTTTGCCTTCGTAGCCTTCGCCCAGCCAGTAGCCGATGCCGACGGAACGATTATTCCAGTCGATCTCGTGGTAGCCGATCACGCCGGCCAGTTCACCTTGCACCCATAGTCCTGCTGAGAAGCCGCCGTTGTCACTACCCAGCTTTATGGCATTCTTGATAAAGCTGGCGATATGGGCCTGCTCCGTGACGCCGTCTACCCACGGTAGCCACTGTCTAAGTCGCTCCCGTGAGCGATCCACGAGCTGGAACATCGGGCGGGCGTGCTCCGGCGCCAGCGGCTTCAGCATAAGTTCTTCGTCTATAACGTAATTAAACAAGTTGCAGCCTCCTCTGCAGCCCATGGCCTGATCTGTCTATCTGCGCTGTTTCCATTCCAGCGCATAAATGTCTTCTTCCAGCGACTGCATCCGCTGCCCTACCAGGCTGCGGCAATCTTTGAGCGCTTCATTGTAGATGGAAGGGCCCAATTCTTGCAGGAAGAAGTCGAGCAGATTATCTGCGGCCAGGTGACCGATTGTCTCACCGCGCTCAGCCTCAAAGTGGTTGCGAATATTCTCTACAAGAAGCTCCCGCTGCTCTTTGGGCAGCTTAATGACTTTCACAGGCGAATCCCCCTTATAGATGTAAATTAAGGTAAAAAGGTTCTATGCTTTCATGCTACTCTATCGCCACGAGTGAAGTCAAAAGATTCATAGGTGCCGGAAGAAACCACTTGGCACCCTGTCCCCTTTTATTGAACAATCCCTGCGTAACGGGTATATTAGTAGGAAACATGTTCATACAAGGTAGTAGTAACATTCCAGAAGCGAAAGGTTGATATCTGTGGAGAATCGTAGTACCCCCTCCAATTTTATTAAGAACGTTATCACTGAAGATCTCCGCTCGGGTAAAGCCAAGGAAGTGATCACCCGGTTTCCACCGGAGCCGAACGGCTATTTACATATCGGACATGCCAAGGCGATTTGGATCAACTTTACCCTTGCGGATGAGTTCGGTGGCAAGACCAATCTGAGATTTGATGACACGAATCCCGTCAAAGAGGATATTGAGTTCGTCAATTCCATTAAGGAGGACGTGAAGTGGCTCGGCTATGAATGGGAAGAGCTGCGCTTTGCCTCCGATTATTTCGAGGAAATGTATGCGCGCGCTGAACTATTGATCAACAAAGGCAAAGCCTATGTGGACGATCTCAGCGCTGAACAGATCCGTGAGCTGCGCGGAACGTTGTCACAGCCGGGACAGAACAGCCCTTACCGTGAACGCAGTATCGAAGAGAACCTCGACCTGTTCCGTCGCATGCGTGCGGGAGAATTCCAGAACGGTGAGAAGGTGCTTCGTGCCAAGATCGACATGCTATCGCCGAACATTAACCTTCGTGATCCGGTCATTTATCGAATTTCCCATGCTCACCACCACAATACTGGCGACAAATGGTGCATCTATCCGATGTATGCCTTTGCCCATCCGTTAGAAGACGCCATCGAGGGTGTAACGCATTCTCTGTGTTCTCTGGAGTTCGAAGATCAACGTCCATTCTACGATTGGGTAATCGCGGAATGCGAAATGCCGTCTGTACCGCATCAATACGAATTTGGACGCCTCAATCTCGCTCAGACCGTAACGAGCAAGCGTAAGTTGAAACTGCTGGTTGATGAAGGCCATGTCGATGGCTGGGACGATCCGCGTATGCCTACGGTTTCGGGTCTGCGCCGCCGTGGTTATACACCTGAAGCGATCCGCAATTTTGTGTTCGAGACCGGAATCTCCAAGAACAACGGTTTGGTGGATTACCCGATGCTGGAGCATTTCATCCGTGAGGACCTTAAACTGCGCGTGCCGCGCACAATGGCGGTGCTTCGTCCGCTTAAGGTGGTCATTACGAACTATCCAGAAGGCCAAATTGAATGGCTGGAGGCGGAGAATAATTCGGAGAATGAAGAAATGGGCTCTCGCCAAATTCCATTCTCTCGTGAAATCTACATCGAACGCGATGACTTCATGGAGAACCCGCCAAGCAAATATTTCCGCCTGTTCCCTGGTAATGAGGTGCGCTTGAAGCATGCTTACTTCATCAAGTGCAATGAGGTTATCAAGGATGAGAACGGTGAGGTTATTGAACTGCATTGTACCTATGATCAAGAGACGAAGAGCGGCAGCGGATTTACAGGTCGCAAGGTCAAAGGTACGCTGCATTGGGTCGAAGCAAGTCAGGCCGTTCCGGCAGAATTCCGCCTCTTGGAGCCGCTCATTGCAGTAGAGGAGCCGGATCAAGCAGCGGACGTGGAAGGTCTGGATGAAGCAGGGGACAAGCCAGAACCAACCTTCCTGGATCAGTTGAACCCGAACTCCCTGGAGATTCTGCAGGGCTTTGTGGAGCCGGGCCTGAAGGACAGTGTGCCGCAGGACAAGTTCCAATTCTTCCGTCATGGCTACTTCAACGTGGACAGCAAATATTCAGCGCCGGGTCAGCCGGTCTTCAATCTGGTAGTATCCTTGAAAAGCTCGTTCCAACTGCCTAAATAAGCAATTTGGAATCACAGATACAAAGACCAGACATACAAAAGGGGAGTTTCTGCAGGCACTGAACAGTGCTGCGGAACTCCCCCTATTTGCATATGAACGCTGATTATAACTCTATTTCTTCCTCCAACAACGCTGGTTCTTCAGAGACAGGCTGATAGCGGCCGCGAATGACGAAAAGCCACATAAACCCGAAGCCGAGCGTTCCGATAAAGGTTAGGAATACGCTGCCTTGATACATGCTGAGGGCTCCGAGATTCTGGTACAACCATCCGCCGAGAATCCCGCCCAGAATCCCGGAGATTCCGCTCCAGGTCAAGGTGTAGAGCGCTTGTCCTGAAGATTGGTATGGACGGGGCACAAGCAGACGAGTTAACTGAGCACCAACATAGAAAAATCCACCAAAGGTAACACTGTGCAGAATCTGTATCAAGGCTACCTCCAGTGGCATCGTTGCATCGGCCATCAGCCACCATCGCAGCACGTACAGGGCGCTGACCAATGTCAGACAGCCGATCAGAACCGAGATTTTACGTTTCAGGAATCGTTCGCACAGGACGAATACGCCTACCTCCAAAATGGACGAGAGGAAGACAGCCAGTCCGATCATGGTTTTGGAACCACCCAAATCAGTGATATACAGCGACATGAACGTCGTATTCATCGTGTTCGGAATGGAAACGAGAATCCCGAAGAGAATAAAGCATAGGAAGAACGGATTAGCAAAAAGCTTGGTAAAGCCTCTGAACGGCAGCGGAGCCATCCCGATGGAATGATTCAGCTTGGGCAGTACCAGTAGCGATATCATTGAAGCGCATAACAGTGCTGCGAACAGATAGGATAATATGGATACTCCCATTCGATCAATAATGGGACCTACAGCTATAGCTGTGACGGCCCACCCCAGCGAGCCCCACAGCCGGAAAGACTGGAAGCGGTAGTTCGTTCCGTCTATATAATTCAGAATGATTGTATTACTCTGGGCAAACAACGGCCCTTGGAAGAAAAAGAACAAGATAATGGCGATGTAGATCATCTCATATGTATTCGCTTGAAAGACAAGTTGGGATAAGAGCAGTGTTCCCGTTAGCATAATCAGCACGATTCGGCGAATGTTCTGGTAACGGTTTGTCCAGATGCCCCAGAACGGGTTGGCGAAAATGGAAACGAGCGCACCCAGGGATATGACACTGCCGATCTCAAGTTTGTTCATCCCTACATCCTGCAGGTATAGTTGAAAAAAGCTGGTGAACAGGACCATGGTTCCATATACGAAGAAATTGAACCATTTCAAGGACGTGAAAGAAGATTGCATATGAAGGTTCTCCCGCAATTTGGGCACTCCTTTCCCGCTAAATGCCGTGTATATATTCGTTACAGCCGTTTTTAGGCAGCTTCTATCACTGTAACACGTGTTGAAAAGGGATACAAACCAACTTTTGAGCGGATTTCCAATTCTCTGGTGGTTTTTGCGTGATTGTCGTTATATATACAAGGTACAAGGTGCTATTTTTTAGATTATCCATGATTCACAGCGGCTATCCTGTCTTTTGCTCACTGGCTTCGCTATGTCCTAGATTTTAAATTGTTTAACTTCAGTTTAAACAGCAAAGGTATCATTGGATTTACGGGAGACAGGAGCTGAAAGCCACCTTCTAAGATATCCGAATGAAAAGGAGAACCTCCATGAACAGTAAAAAAACTGAAAAGACACAGGGGGCGGCACTAAAACCGTTCCTGACTCTGCTGAGAGAAACGAAGCCTTCCTACAGCCTGCTGACGACGGCCATTGCGCTCAGTGTCATCTCTACGCTGGTGGGTCTTGTAATCCCTATGTTCACCAAAACGCTGGTTGACGGTTTCTCACTGGCTTCCATAAGCAAACTGCAGATTGCCGGAATCATCGGAGCTTTTATTGCCCAGACGATTGCCGGAGGCGTGTCCATCTACTTGCTGAATTATGTGGGACAAAGGATGGTAGCGGGCTTGCGGGATCGGCTGTGGCGTAAGTTCCTTGTACTGCCGGTGTCCTATTATAATGATAACCGGACTGGTGAAAGCGTCAGCCGAATGACTAATGACACAGGAATCATTAAAACTTTGATCTCCGAACATTTAGCCAGTTTATTTACTGGAGTCATCTCGATTGTCGGCTCCATTGCCGTTCTGCTTTATTTGAATTGGAAAATGACTTTGGTGCTGTTCGCCGTGCTGCCGCTGTCGGCTTTAATATTGGTTCCGCTGGGTCGGCAGATGTACAAAATCTCCAAAGGGATGCAGGATGAGACGGCTTCCTTTACCGCCACGCTGAGTGGGGTACTATCGGAGATCCGGCTGGTCAAGGCTTCCGGCGCGGAGAAACGGGAATATGAGGCCGGCAGAAACGGGATTATGAACCTGTTGACCTTCGGTATTCGTGAGGGTAAGGTCAGTGCCATGATCAGCCCGCTGGTGTCTTTCGTCTTCATGATGTTGCTTGTTGTGATTATCGGTTATGGCGGCATGCAGGTATCGTCGGGGGCATTGACTGCCGGTGAACTGGTTGCTTTCATTCTCTATCTTATCCAAATCATTATGCCGTTGACTCAATTGACCACGTTCTTCACGCAAATTCAGAAGGCCAAGGGCGCTTCGGAGCGTATCATCGAGACCTTGGCGGCTGAAGAAGAGAACTACGAGGGAGAAGTGGAAGCGACAGCCTCTCATGGGCCGATCACGGTGGAAGATTTGAGCTTCGGTTACAAGAACGGTGAGAAGGTACTTAGCAATGTGAGCTTTACCATGCAACCAGGTCAGGTAACAGCCATTGTCGGCCCCAGCGGAGGCGGGAAGACAACATTGTTCTCCATGCTGGAGCGCTTCTATGAGCCCGAGAGTGGTGTGATTCGGCTGGGTGAGAAGCCTGTTACGGATTTTTCCTTGAAATCCTGGCGAAGTCTGATTGGATACGTGTCGCAGGAAAGTCCGCTGTTGGCTGGTACAATTGCTGATAATCTCTCCTACGGCCTCGAACGGGAAGTCAGCCTGGAAGAGATGCGCAGAGCAGCGGCCATGGCCTATGCCGATGGTTTTATCAACGAATTGCCGGACGGATATGAGACGGATGTTGGTGAACGGGGCGTGAAGCTATCGGGTGGACAGCGGCAGCGGATTGCCATTGCCAGAGCGCTGCTGCGCGATCCCGAGATTCTGATGCTGGATGAAGCAACCTCCAGTCTGGACAGTCAATCCGAGGCGGTAGTGCAGAAGGCGCTGACTAATCTGATGAAGGGGAGAACGACGATTGTCATCGCACATCGGTTGGCTACGGTTGTCCATGCAGACCAGCTTATTTTCATGGAAAAGGGTCGGATTACCGGTAAAGGTACACACGAAGAATTGCTAAACCATCATGCGCTGTACCGGGAGTTTGCTACCCAGCAGCTGCAAATGAATGAACCAGCTGCCTATAGCGGCAGCAAAGAGGAGGTTCTGGCAAGTAATGACCAAAATTCTGGTAGTGGACGACGATCCGCATATCCGCGAATTGGTGGAAGTGTTTCTGAGAGCTGAAGGTATAGAAGAGATTTACGGGGCTTCCGACGGGCTGGAAGCGCTCCGTGTTCTGGAGGACATCTCGGTGGATATGGCTATACTGGATGTTATGATGCCGAATATGGATGGCTGGGAGCTGTGTCGGCAGCTACGGAAATTGTATGACTTTCCAATTTTGATGCTGACGGCCAAAGGGGAAACGATGCAGATCGTGAAAGGCTTTGAGCTTGGCACCGACGACTATCTGGTCAAGCCGTTCGAACCGCCAATCCTGATTGCCAGGGTGAAGGCGCTGCTCAAGCGGTATCAGATTTCCGCTGCACAGAGTGTAGTGGTCGGTCATCTGCGAATGAACCGTAAAACCTACGAGGTGAACACCGGGGATGGGGAGATTACATTGCCGCTTAAGGAGTTTGAGTTGCTTTTCAAGCTCGGCAGTTATCCAGGGCAGACCCTGGCCCGAGAGCGGTTGATCGAAGATATCTGGGGTTATGATTTTGAAGGCAATGAGCGGACACTGGACGTGCATATCAACCGTCTGCGGGAACGATTCCCTAGAGAAAAATACGGATTCGCGATCCGTACGCTGCGTGGTCTGGGGTACCGCCTGGAGAGCGACATATGAATAAATCCAAGAAAGTCATCCGATTTTTGTTGTTCATCGGATTCCTCGGCATGGTTCTTCTTAGCTGGACTGGATCTTACTTCCTAATGAATTGGATATTTTCCAGGACTGGCCGTCCTGCTCAGGAATATACGGCAGGGCTACTCACCACGGTTGTGTCGATTGTGTTCTTCTTCGCGTTGGCGTTTTGTGTGTCCGGAACCTTCCGTGGGTGGGAGCGGGTCTTCTACAAGTCAATTATTGAAGGCCTCCGTAGAATTTCCACCGGTGATTTCAACGTCGTTCTGGCCAAGGATAAGGATTATGGTGAATTTGGCGAAATCGCTGAGAGCATCAACAAGATGGCCAGTGAACTGGGCCGGATGGAGACCATGCGTCAGGATTTCATCTCCAATGTCTCACATGAGATCCAATCGCCCTTGACCTCCATTCGGGGCTTTACCCGTGCGCTTCGATCAGAGACGCTCAGTCCGGATACCAGAATGCATTATCTCGACATTATTGAAGCCGAAAGCACAAGGCTATCGGGGCTGAGCGACAATCTGCTGAAGTTGTCTGCGCTGGAAGCGGGTAATTTTCCTTTTGAAAAGAAGGCTTACCGCCTGGATAAGCAGCTACGAGAGATGGTTCTGGCGTCCGAACCGCAGTGGCTGGAGAAGAATATTGAGGTGGAGGCTGAACTTGAGGGCTTAGAGGTACACGCCGTGGAAGATCTCATGAGCCAGGTCTGGACCAATCTGTTGCATAACAGTATTAAGTTCACTCCGGAGGGCGGAAGTATTCGGGTCCGGATGGAGGCTGTGGATTCAGTCGTTCAAGTCGAAATCAGAGATAGCGGGATCGGGATATCGGGAGAAGATCTGCCACGCATCTTTGAACGCTTCTACAAAGCAGACAAAGCAAGAAGTGCTAGTGGAGGTGGCAGTGGCCTCGGATTGTCTCTTGTGAACAAGATTATTGAGATTCACGGGGGGAGCGTCACGGCAACAAGCCGTCCCGGCGAGGGGACGGCTTTTGTAGTAAGTCTGCCTGTGCGAACCTCTTGAAGTGCCAGTTCATGTGCAGACGATTAATGTTTAAGACCTTTCTCCAGCAGCGCCCACAGCTGTTCGAGCTCTTGATCGATACCAGGGCGCTGCCATTCGTATGCATGGGATGGATGATGATAGCTTGCTGTGGCCTGCACGATGGAACGGGATAGTACTTCCGGCGGAGCCGAATCTGCAAGTATACCTTCCCGGACACCTCGTTCTATCACACTGCTCATCTGCTCATAGATGCGCTGGACATGGACTTCAATCAGTGCGGCCGAATCTACTGTAACATCTGCATACATTTTGAACATCTCCGGGTCTTCTGAGGCACAGCGACGTTTAAGCTCAATTAATTTCAGAATATAAAGCCGCAGCTGTACCAGCGGATCTCCTACTGTTTTCTGCGCAATCTCGGCTAGAGGGGCGAGAATCTGCTCCTCAAGCCATCTCTCTGTCACCGCCTCGCGCAATGCCACCTTGCTTGGATAATGCCTGTATAAGGTACCGTGGCTGACCCCGAGCAGCTTCGCCACATCGGTGACCGATGTTTTGTCCGGCCCGAAACGGCGTAAGGTCTGCTCAGCGGCATCCAGAATTTCTGTTTTGCTTAAGATTGAACTTGATTTGGATTGTGCCATGGATTCTTCCTCCTCCAGTGATAAAAGAATAGCATAACGGGTAGTAGAAGAGTATATTACACAAAAATGCTACAAAATTCGACAAGAGTTTACACTTCTTATCTATTCTTAATGAAGGAACTACATATTCATTACGTTCACTGGGGGTTTAACTATTTTGCAGAAGAAAAAAGTTCGTTCATTGCTAACCGCTGCTCTGGCAGTAATGACATTGGGACAGAACTTGTCGCTGCCTACAGCGTATGGCGCTTCAACGGAACCGATGACTAGTCCACCTTCGGGCGGCACCGGAAAATGGATGACTGGCGAATATCATGTGCATACCTATGAGTCAGATGATGCGCAGGAATCATTGAAGGATGTACTAGATACTGCTTTTGAGAAGAATGGTCTGGACTGGCTCTTCCTGGCTGACCATCTGCGGATGTCCGGACGTGACCATGAAGGCACGCCTCTGCCAGGAGGGTCCATTCCGATGTCCAAAGGAATTATTGACTATCAGACACCTATAATTAAAGGCCTTCAGGCTTCGGGAAAATATGTTGGCAAGACCATCTTCTCCGGATTTGAATGGGATATGCCGCAGTATGACCACGCTGCTATCGGTATTGTGACGAATGATCCAGGCTCAGCGGCATCTTTAAAAGCTGTCAATCAGTTCGAATACTTGTTCACTAACCGAGCTGAGAACCTCTTCGATCCTGCGGATGTTACCAAGTGGGCTGCGTTGGATAACAGAGCTTTCTCAACCAAAGCAGATACCCGAAAGGGGATCCAATGGCTCAGTGAGCACTATCCGGAGAGCTACATGCTGATTAACCACCCATCGCGCAAGAATGGCGGAAGCTCGGAGCTGAAAATTGAGGATGTCCGTGACTTCAACAACATTGATCCGCATGTGGCTTTCGGTTTCGAAGGGATGCTGGGTAACCAGATGTCTCCTGACCGGGGGGAAACAGCTGAAGTATACGGCGGAACTGACGTGAAAGTAGCTAAAGTTGGTGGCTTCTGGGATGCCCTGCTTGGCGAGGGCCGCAGATTCTGGAACTTCGCCAATTCCGACTTCCACTTCAAGACCAGCAGAGATAACAAATATTCTAGCGGATACTGGCCGGGGGAATACTCCAAGAACTATACCTGGGTCGATGGTTCAAGCGTTCAGAACATCGTTGACGGTATGCGTTCAGGTAAATCTTTCTCCGTCTTCGGTGATCTGATCAACGCATTGGATTTCAAGGCGTCCGGCGACGGCCGTGAGGAAGCAATGGGCGGGGAGCTTGAGGTTAAGCAGGGTGACAATGTGGAGGTTACCATCCGCTTCAAGAGTCCTGCGAAGAACAACAACGGTGATGCTGTCTCGGTGGATCATGTCGAGTTGATCTCTGGTGAAGTCAGCGGCAAGGTTCAGCCGAATACCCCTGAATATTCCAAACCAACGAATGATACTACTAAAGTCGTAGCCCGGTTTACTAGTGCAGACTGGACTAAGGATTCCGAAGGCTACAACGTGATTACTTACAAGCCGGGAGCGGCAGACAAGAGCCGGTATTACCGACTTAGAGGAACCAACCTCGGGCTTAACGTACCGGGAGAGACGAAAGACGGTGAGCCTTTACTTGATGTAAAGAATAACACTGTCGATAATGCTACCCGCTTCCAGGAAATCAACAGCCGCAACTATGGCGATCTGTGGTTCTACTCCAACCCGATATTTGTGAACGTAGAGCCATACACCGATAAGCAGGCTGTGGAAGATACGACAGCTACACTTAATCTCGGTGATACTAGCGGAATCATCGCAGATCTGAAGCTTCCAGCCGAAGGCCAGCATGGGGCCAAGGTTCAATGGGAGAGCTCAAACGCAGACGTGATTCGCGTCGCTGACGGAACCGGCTATATTACCCGTCCTGCTGCCGGACAGCCGGATGCGATGGTATCACTCAAAGCAACGATTAGTCGCGGTACACAGAGCGCTGTGAAGACGTTCGAGGTTACAGTAAAAGCCAAGGAATATACAGACCTAGAAGCTGTACAGTTGGCCAAAGAAAAGTTGACACTTGGCGATCTTAGCGCTGTGAAGAGTGACTTGTATCTGCCTGCTGCCGGTGGGCAGGGGACAAGTATCGTCTGGGAGAGTTCTAATCCAGTCTTGATGACCAAGGAAGGCAAGCTGGCTTTCCGTCCGAAAAAGGATACTTCGATTACCTTGACAGCAACGATCCTGCGCGGTAACGCTTCTGAGGTGAAGACCTTTGAAGTCAATCTTAGCGGGGACGACAGCATTACACCGCTTGAGCTTTCTGGGGTGATTCACACTGCAGATGGAGCTCAACAACCAAGTGGTGCCTGGAGTAACCAAGATTTCAATGTGAGTGTATCTGCCAGCGTTTATGTTCCAGGCACTACGGTTTCCCTGCAGGTGTCCCTGGATGGAAGTGGCGATTTCCAGCCTTACGAAAGCAAACATTCTCTGAAGATCACAGCTGAAGGACAGCATACGTTGGAGTTCCGGGCTACGGATTCGCTCGGTAATACGGCTACACTGCCGCTTGCTGTGAATATTGACCGCACAGCACCAGTGATCACGCTGAAGGGTGGCAGCACGATTACGTTGACCCAAGGCGATACCTTTGTTGATCCAGGTGCGGAAGTTACGGACAAATTAGGAATTGCAGGCCCTATCGTGGTTAGCGGTTCGGTGGATACCGGAACGCTAGGTACTTACAAGCTGCAATACAATGCTAAGGACTTGGCCGGCAATAGTGCCGTGGAAGTCGTACGTACGGTAATGGTATCTGCTCGCCCGGGTAATGGTAACGGTAATGGCGGGGCTCCTGCGCCAACTGCTACGCCGGTTCCAACTGTTACACCTACCCCGGTTCCTTCCCCGACTCCGGGAAATACTACGAAGCCATCCGCCGAAGGCGTGGAGCTTCAAGTCAATGCGGTGCAGGGAGGGGCTGCCAGTCTTAAAGATTCAGCCGATCTCAAGATCCCGGCAGGAGCACTGGCTGGCGACAGTAAAGTAGCGCTCAAACCGGTAGCACTTCCAGCTGGCGGAACACTGACAGCCGCTAGCTCTGGCGTTGAGATTACCAGTACTAATGCTGGCCTGCTCAATAAGCCGGTCGAATTGACACTGGTCTATGATAAGAACAAGATCACTTCCGGTCATAAAGCTGCGGTCTATTATTACAATGAACAGCGTAGCAAGTGGATTTATGTAGGTGGAGCAGACAATGCCGCTGGCAGTGTTACTACTAGCATTAATCATTTCTCCACTTATGCCGTGTTCAACTATCAAGCCCTGCCGATGACGGATTTGAACAATCATTGGGCTGAGGCCTACACGGATCGCCTGATTGGTATGGAAGTCATGAAAGGTTACGACGATCATAGCTTCCGTCCTGATGAGAAGGTGACTCGGACTCAATTCGCTACCCTCATTGCCAGAGCTCTGGGACTGCAGTCTTCCGGCAATGCTGTAAGCTTTGCCGATCAGGAAGCTATCCCGGCTTGGGCGGCAGGAGATATTGCGGCTGCTGTAGAAGCCGGAATCATCCGTGGTTATGAAGTCGGTGGCAAGACGATTTTCAAAGGGTCTGAGGTCATCACTCGCGCTGAAATGTCAGTGATGCTTGCAAGCGCACTGAACAGCGCACCACATAAAAAGACAAGCAGCAGCATCACCTTTGTGGATCGTTCCGCAATCCCGCAATGGGCGGCTGCGTCCATTGAGACCGGGGCTGCGGCGGGCATTCTGGGTGGGTTTGAGGATCAGACCTTCCGTCCAGAGCGCACAGCAACCCGTGGTGAAGCCGCAACGGCGATCTACAGATTGCTTGAGGCATTGTCCATTTAATACAGTCGTTATTGTATCTGACGGAATATAACGAAAAAGCCGCTTTCCCTGTTGGCTGGGGAAAGCGGATTTTTTGGCTTCCACATCCCGGTCTAAGGATGTGAGGCTGGTGAATTGCGGAAGAGCAAACAGGGGAGGAGATAGGGCCTACGACATCCCGGTCTAGGGATGGTGAAGGCAAATTGCTAGAGAGCAGCCAGAGAAGGAGATGGGGACCTACGACATCCTGGTCTAAGGCTGGTGGCGCTGTAAATTGCGGATCAGCCCGGCCAAGATGGACAGGCCAGTCTCTAGCTCTGCGACTGAAGCGTAAGTGTAGGAGAGCCGCAGATGGCGGCTGTCCCCGCGGTCGTACAGATCGCCAGTATTGAGCAGCAGGCCGGACTGCAGGGCTGCTTTGAACAGCTTGCGCAGGGGCAATGGCTGATGAAGCGACAGCCAGATGTAGAAGCCGCCCGCAGGTATGTTCCAGGTAGCCAGTTCGCTGAAATGGATCTGAAGCATCTCCAGGACTGCGTCTCGCCGCATTCGCAGTTGCTGTCGCAAGGTATGAGCATGCGCTTCATGATACCCGCCGCTCAGCCATCGGGCGGCGGCAAGCTGAGACAGGGAGCTTGCGCCATAGTCGCTCTGCATTTTAATATCGGCCAGACGCGCGACGACTGGTTCAGGGCCGGCGATCCAGCCAATGCGCAGGCCGGGACTGACGGCTTTGGATAAGGTCCCGAGGTGGAGGACACGTCCTTCATGATCCAGGGCTTTCAGTGGCGGAGGCGGAGGTGCATCCAGCCAAAGCTCCTGATAGGCCCCGTCTTCCAGAATCGGCAGACCAAGGGCGCCTGTAGTGGTCATCAGTGCATTCCGTCGCTCCTCATCCATCAAAATACCGGTAGGATTATGAAAGGTCGGAATGGTATATAACATAGCTGCATTGCTCCGGTAAGCCTCTTGCGCAATGCTGTCCGTCATTAGTCCCCGTTCATCCATTGGCAGGCCGCGAAACTTCACGCCTGTGGACTGGAAGGCATGGATAGAGTAGAGATAGGACGGTTTCTCCAGCAGGATGGCTGCGCCACGAGGCAACAGCCCCATGGCAATAAGCTGCAGTCCTTGCAATGACCCCGAGGTAATTAGGATGGAGGCGGGAGAAGTCTGAATACCGGATGCGGATAGCTTGTTGCTGAGGGCTGTTCGCAGTTCCAGACTACCAAGCGGCTCTTCGTAGGACAGCGGCAACAGTGGCTCGCACGCGAGTCCAGCGAGAATCTCCTGCATAACCTGACCAGGCAGCAGTTCCGGAGCAGGTTCACCTGTGCCAAGGCGGATTAGCCCCCGTTCATACTCCAATCGGTTAATGGCCTGGATGGTAGGCAGATTGGGATAATGGATGCCTTCCTCTACATAATCATTCCAGTTACCTGCCCGGACTAGTCCGCCGAAATTGATGGATTCCTGCTCGGTACTGGAATCACCACACTTGGGGGAGGGAGCAGCAATTCGAGTTCCACCGCCTCTGTTCCCCTCAATCAAGCCCATCGCCGTCAGTTGCCCCAATGCGGTTACAAGGGTGCTGCGATTGACACCAAGCTGTCGACACAGCTCTCGCTGTGGAGCCAGTCGCATGCCAGGGGGCCAGGCTCCACTATTGATTTTGCCGATAAAATAGTCTGTTATCTGGGCATGAAGTGGTAGCGTAGAGTTTATGTCTGGCTGCCATTCACCAGTGCCGCTGGCATTGGCCGTTCCTGATGATGAAGTGACGTTGAGAGTGTCCCCTGGAGACATGCTGTCTTTTGATGCAGGAGAAGGAAAAGCGGATTGCTTGGAAGTGGGCTGCACGGCAGAACTCCTTTATAAGAAAGATAAAATCGACATTGTCGAGGGGTAAGATGGGCTAGGTTAAGTTGCTTATTGTTTATATAGAACCTGTCTACAATCATGGAAGCCAAGGGGTTCACAATGTATATCTTTGCGCTGGTTGGGACTTTTACTGTGTTGAGTATATCCTGCGTTGAAGTATATCCTGAGTTGAAGTGAATTCTGCGTTGAGTATACCATGAACAGGTAGCTTTATTATGTCTTGGTTGGGTGTTGTTGAAGAACTTGGATGGTTACGGTTTATGTAGTGGGAAGGTACTATCAATGGGGCGCAGTTACGCTGCTCCGCACAGATTTCTCATCCTAAACGAATCATCAGGAGGTTCTTGCAAATGCTTGAAGCAGTTATACATGGAATTATATTGGCGTTTGGACTTATTTTGCCGCTGGGGGTACAGAATATATTCGTTTTTAATCAGGGTTCGCTGCATCCACGGTTTCGCGGCGTGCTGCCGGTAGTGCTGACCGCCTCTTTATGCGATACGCTGCTAATTGGTGCTGCTGTTGGTGGAGTTTCGCTGGTTGTCATGTCCGTGAGCTGGGTAACACCTGTAATTTATAGCGTGGGATTGGTTTTTTTAGCTTATATGGGCTGGAAAATCTGGGGTAGCGCTCCGACGCAAGGCGAGGTGAAAGTGCTATCGGCGAAGGGGCAGATTGCCTATGCCTTGTCGGTCTCCCTGTTAAATCCTCATGCACTGCTGGACACTGTTGGTGTCATCGGAACCAGTTCCCTGCAATATGGCAGTGGAGAACGGTGGATATTTGCCGGCGCGACGGCTGCTGTCTCCTGGCTATGGTTCATCGGACTTGCCGCCGCCGGGCGGTTGGTAGGACAAGCCGATCCTTCCGGCCGGATTCTGCGTGTGTTGAACAGGGTATCGGCGCTACTAATCTGGGCGATTGCAGTTTATATGGGGATGCAGTTGTGGAATATATGGAGTGGAGACCTGTGATTCTCTTGGATAGTTCTCCATCTTAGCGACTGGAATTGCTTGTCTTCCGCAGGCATATAATAGTTATAACACGGCTTGCAGAGGAAAATTAGAATCGACTGGGACCTCTGTGGAGATAGTGAAATTGGATGATTCCCGAGCGCCTGCCGATTCGCTGCTGAATTTGACAGATCTGCGACAATTGACGGGAATGGACATAGAATGCTCACTTAAAGCGTTTTATGGTTCCGATATAATTTAGATATAGAAAGAACATTGCATCCTTTTTCCAAGAACACAGCTAGGATACCGGAAGATGCCGAGCGGCTATTCCTTGCCGCGGTACCCGGGAATAACAATAGGGGAGGATTTGTCAAATGACCTTACAATCCGCTTCATCGCTTGTTGTGCCGGAGGCTTACACCCGTTGGCTGGAAAGTCGGGGATTAATATATCAATTGCTGGTGGATTTCTTCGGGAGAAAGCCATCTCTTTCGCTGGTGGCCCAGTGGTGCAGCAGACGCCAGATGAGCGTCGCTGCAGAGATGACCGAAGGTGGCCGCGAGCTTAAGCGTTACCTCTGCAGCCAGGAGCCTGGCGAGCTGCCGCAGGTCTGCAAGCAGGAGACAGAGGAATACACCCGGCTGATGAATGTGCGAGCTGCACGCGAAGCAGCTAACCGGGGCCGGGCTGAAGAATTCTGTAATGTCCTGTCCGATGTATATGCTTCGGCAGGAGTTGTATTTAAGAAATGCGGCGGTGAAGCCGATGATCATATTGCCATTGAACTGGAATTCATGGCAGTAATGCACGAACGGATGTTGTACAACTGCTTTACGGTGAGAAGTGCCATGGAGCTGCTGGAGATTCAGGTGGCTTTCTTAGAAGAGCATCTGTTGAAATGGACCCCGCAGTTCTGCGAAAGTCTTAATTCCTTAACGGAGAGCAAGCTATACCTAGGTTTGAGTCACATGTTGGAGGAATTTTTGCCGCAGGATCTGCAAATGCTGCGAGCCTGGAAGGCTTCGCTGGAGACAAGTGCTACATCTATGTCGTAAGAAAAGCCCGGGCAACCGGGCTTTTCTTCGTATGATCAGGTCAACGAGTCCATACTAGTTGGTTTATGTTTATGTACTTCAATTGCAGCGCGAAGCTGCTTTTGAAAGTAAGAGGGGGCGTCGACCGGGAGACGCCCCCTCTTTGCTTGCAAGTCACCGTTCTGCCCCGTGTCAGCCCCGGGACAGGACGGTGACGGCAACCCCGGCGGCAATGGCTGCCACATCGCCGGGGTTCACGAAGCCGGCAGCGCGCTGCAACGCTGCTGCCGTGCCGCAGGCCGCGCCGAGCGTAAGCCGCGCCGGCCAGTCACCCCCGGCCACAGCCGACGCCAGTAGGCCGGCGGCCGTGGCATCTCCACTGCCGAGTGGACTCACGGCAGTGACCGAAGGCAGCGTCACACGGTAACGCTGCCCATCCGCGGCGGCGACAGCGCCGCGGGGCCCCAGCGTGACGACAGCGTCACGCGCCCCTAGCTCCAGCAGCGCTTCCAGCGCCTGCCGAGCAGTGTCTTCGCTGCCGGTGTCTGCCAGACCGGCCAGCTCGGCGGCTTCGTGCTCGTTGGGCTTCACGAGCTCGGGCCGGCCTTGAAGGCCGAGGCGCAGAGCCTCGCCGCTGGCGTCCAGCATCACCTGGGCACCGCCGTGATGGGCGATATCCGCCAGCTCCGCATAGAGCCAAGGGGGGCAGCCCGGCGGAAGGCTGCCCGAGAGCAGTACCCACCGGGATCGGCGGGCCAGCTTCTCCAGCCTGCTGCGCAGGGCGGAAAGCGCCTCCCCGGTGATGACCGGCCCAGACTCGATCAGCTCCGTCTGGGTAGTAGAAGCAGAGTCGAGCACGGTCAAGGCCAGCCGTGTCTCTCCCTGCGTGACCTTGACGAAGTCGGCGTCGACGCCTTCTTCAGCCAGACCGGCGAGTAGCTGCTCACCCGTATATCCAGCGGCAAAGCCGCAGGCGGTTACCTCTGCCCCTAACTGGCTTAAAACCCGTGCGGCGTTGACGCCTTTGCCACCGGGAAGAGTCAGGGAATCGGTGATCCGGTGAACACCGTTTATTTGGAATCCCGGTACAGTATAAATTTTATCGACAGCCGGATTCAGCGTGACGGTTGTAATCATAATAGTTCTTCCTTTCTATAGGCATCCATAATTTCATTGTACTGTTCAGAAATCGCCTGACACAAGATGCCACACCCCCGTTACGCCGGATCCCTTCTGACGGGGAGATCCCTGTTACATGCCAAGAGGCCCCTCCATTTGCGGAGGGGCCTCTTGGATCATCCAATCGCTTTACAAGTAAAAGCTTTTTGCTTATAAGACAAACTTAAGATCGAACAGAAGGTTCGGTCGTCACTACAGCGGAATGTGTGGACTTCATTCGCTGTTGTCGCCAGATTTCTTCTTTATAAACTACTCCCAGCGGTTGAAATCTGGCGACAGCCTGTGCTTCCGATACGAATATAGTGAAGCTATAGACTTAGTTTTATTCTTCCACAGTCTTTCTGCGGAATTTCATCAGGAATTCGTATACTACCGGCACTACCACGAGTGTCAGGAGCGTGGAGCTGATGAGACCACCGATAACTGTGACACCGAGGCCCTTGGAAATGATACCGGCGCTGTTTTCGAGTCCGCTTACGAGCGGCAGCAATGCGCCAATGGTAGCGAGTGCTGTCATCAAGATCGGACGCAGACGCGTACCGCCTGCTTCCAGCAGGGCTGCCCTGGTGGTGAGTCCTTCTTTTTCTTTATGAATAACACGGTCGATCAGTACGATCGCATTGGTGACGACGATACCAATCAGCATCAGAGCACCCATCAGGGCGGAGACGTTCAAGGTCTCCCCGGCTAACAGCAGGGCAACCAGTGCTCCGATGACGGTGAACGGAAGTGAGAAGAGAATGGCGAATGGAGCAAGCCCGCCGCCAAAGGTAACCACCAATACGAAGTATACGATGGCGATTGCGGCAGCCATAGCGATACCAAGTTGTCCGAAGGTGTCATTAATCTGTTCTGTCACACCACCGAATTTAACAGTTACACCATCCGGCAAATTAAGGTCTTCGATTTTAGTCTTCACACTATTGGAAGCGGCGTTAACGTCATTAGCGATGATATTCGCCGTAACATCTACTTTCATTTTGCCATCCATACGAGTGATCGAGTCCGGTGAAGAGCCTTTCTCTACCTTGGCTACCTCACCGATCGGCACGCTGATGCCTAGCGGCGAAGTAAGATGCGCATCTTCCATCTCTTTGATGCTGGAATACGTATCTTTTTCGGTTTCGATATAGACGTTATAGTTTTTGCCATCCAGCTTGACCTCGGTCAGAACCGGACGTGCTCCAGCAGGGCTGAGCTTCATGGCGATTTGTCCGGCAGTAAGGCCCAGTGAGCTAAGCTTTTGCTGGTCCGCTACGATAGTGTATTGATCATAGGCTGCGGATAGACTTGTTTTGCCATCCTTGAAGTTGGTTGTATCCTTCTGTACAATTCCGGCAATTTCATCGGCTACAGGCTTCAATTGATCCAGATTGTCTCCGAAAATATTTACCGTCAGCGTATTGCCGCCGAGGCCGCCACCGGCCATCTCGGACATGTCGCCCCAGACTCCTTCCGGAACTTCCTTGGTGAGTCCTTCGATCAGATTCTTCTTCACGGATTCGAAATCAGGCGTATTGCTGTCGTATGCAACATAGAACAATCCCGACTTGCCGCTAGAACCGCCTAAGCTGAACGGGCTGCTTCCGCCGATGGAATATTGCATCTTATCCACGTGCGTCTGAGCCAAAATATATTTCTCCGCTTTCAGGCCCAGTGCCTGTACATCCTCCAGACGTTGTCCTGCTTTTGGTGAAAAGGTCAATGTAATGTTCTTCTCTTCCTGGGATGGCATGAAGCTGACGCCAATCGGCTTGATCAGGAACAGACTGCCCACCAGGAGGATAACAGCAACACCAAAAGTGACCAGCTTGTGATTCAAGCACCAATCCAGTACTTTCTGATACCAGGCAGACAATCTGTCCGGTTTATCATGATGATCGTTCTTCTTTTTGAGCCCGTTACGGAACAACGAGTGTGCCATTGCCGGTACAAGCGTGATGGCTACAATGAGCGATGCCAGCAGGGCAAAGACCATAGTCAAGGCAAAAGGCAGGAACAGCTCGCCAACCATTCCGCTGACAAAAGCAAGCGGCAGGAACACGGCGATCGTAACGATGGTGGACGACATAATCGGCACGAACATTTCGCGTGTTGCCGCGCTGATTAACTCTCTACCGCGCAGCTTCTCGCCCGATAGCGATAACCGCCTGTAGATATTCTCAATGACAACAATGGAGTCATCGACTACCCGTCCGATGGCTACGGTCATGGCGCCCAGTGTCATCATATTCAGGGTGATGTTCATCTGGCGCAAGCACAGAACCGCAATCAGCAATGAGAGCGGGATAGAGATGATCGAGATAATCGTCGAACGGATATTCCGCAGGAAGATCAGGATGATAATAACTGCGAACAAGGCACCGAAGGCAGCCTTGGATAACATTGTGCTTACCGAATCCTCAATCGGCTTGCCTTGGTCGAGCAGAACCGTCAGGTCGAGACCCTTGAATTGTTCTTTCAGCTCCTCGGTCTTCTTCTTGACACTGTTGACGACTTCAACGGTATTGGCATCATTGGCCTTAACGATCTGAATACCGATGGATTCCTTCCCGTTGGTACGGGAGATGGATTCGGAACGGCCTACAACTTCAATATCCGCCAATTCGCCAAGCTTGACGGTAGGTAGCCCTGCTCCGAGTGCTGCACGGGCTGCAGCATTCGCACCGGCTCCACCGTTATTTGCAGCGCCACCAGCAGCTTCTGGTGCTCCGGCCCCACCAGGTACTCCTGCACCTCCAGGTACTCCGGCAGAAGCCCCCCCGGTTGCGCCAGCACCGCTTGGCATTACAGGGATGGCGACATTTTTCAAGTCATCAATCGTTGTGACATTTCCATCAACAACGACGGCTTTCTGCGATTCTTCCATTTCGAATAGACCAAGTGGCACGCGTAGGGAAGAGCCTTGAACGATGCCTTTTACTGTATCTTCGGTCAGTCCATATTGTTTCAGCTTATCCTGATTGAATTTCAGCGAGACTTCCTTGACATACTGCCCGGCAATTTGTACGGAGGCCACGCCTTCAAGGTCTTCCAGTGCTGGACGGATGTCGTTCTCCGCAATGCTGGTCAATTCTTCAAGTGGCTTGGAGCCATCACCGGCAAGGCTGAGGGAGACGACGGGAAGAGAGCTGAGACTGAAGCGGGAAATCCTCGGCTTTTGCACGTTGTCTGGCAGGACGACCTCATTCAATGCCTCACGGACGGCCGCTGTCGCATTGTCCAGGTTGGTGCCGTAATTAAATTCAATGAAGATGCTGGAGGCGTTCTCCAGCGATGTGGAGGTCAGTGTCTTAACACCATCCACGTTGCGCAGCTTCTGCTCTAAGGGTTTGCTGACATCGTTCACGACCCCTTCTGGCGCAGCACCCGGATAAATCGTTGTGATACTCAGGTAGGGAATACTGATATTCGGCAGGGTCTCCTGCTTCATGGTCAGTCCGCTGTAGAGACCGGCAAAGACGATGATGATCGTCAGAAGCCAAATCGCAAATTTGTTTTTGAGTGAGAAATTAATCAGACTTTTCATGGCGTACAATTCAGCTCCTCTTGGTTATACATATAAGGTGATAACAACTTTCTTAATTCCTTCAGAGGTTCGGCAAGTTCGGGACAAGCCTGCAGGTTAAATAGCATTCCTTGAACGATGGCTCTCCGCGGGTGGGGAACCAGCATTTCCCCTTCCAGAATGATAAGTGAATCCGCGGCATCCTTCTGTTGTCTCGTCTTGAGAGGGGCGGCGCTGAGCAGGTCTTTCATTTCCTTAATCAACTGCAGCGGATTCTTGCGTAAGCTCTCCTCTTGACCCGCCAGCATCCCTACAACCATCGCATGTGAGATGAGCGGGGCGGGTTTGTCTGCAAGCAGGGAGGCCGTGATGATGTCCATCATATGAATAAGATGATCCGCCATGCGTGCCGTAGGTACATAGGATTCGGGGTGGAAGAGAACACGAACATAAGAACTGATCATGCCGTGGACGATCATGAATAAATCGCCTGTATAGGGCAAAATTTGCTCACCATAGACGTTCTCCATCTTAGACTGGAACCAGCCCATCATTGCCACATTACTCTTTTGCAGCCATTCGGGGATATCGGAATGGCCTTTTCCGGCAAAATCCTGAATTTGTCGCTGCAAAAACTCACGAAGCTCGTATACATGATTGAGGAGAATTTCGACCTGGTTCCGCAGTTTTTCGCGCGGTGTCTTCCCGGTCTCCTGTTCTGCGTGGACCAGCGGGTCACGGATCATCTTGAAGCAGTATATATAAATGCTGCGTTCCAGCTCCTCCTTGGATTTAAACAGGAGATAGAGGCTGCCCTTGGACATGCTGCTTAGCTCCGCGATTTCCTGCATGGAAGTGGAGGAAGAACCTTTCACAGCGAACAGTTGCATCGCCGTCTTGATAATCTGTTCTTTCTTGTCCTGGGTGCGGTCTGCCACCGACGAATCCCCTTTCTGACTAATGAGTTCTGAAATTGACTTGATAGTCATGAAAATTATATTACAACTTTCTGGGTATTACAAATTTACACTAAAAAAGGTTACAATTTTGTCGCAATTATCAATTTGCCATCGATTTTGTAGGAAGAACCCCTGTATTCATGTAATATATAAATGTGTCATTTTCGTGATGTAAAAAGAAGGTAGGTAGAATATGAGAAGAGGACTACAGGCAATTGTCATTATTGGAGCTTTTATAGCTTTTTATTACTTCGGCTTTGGTCTGTTCGGCAGTACCGGCACGACCATTATTAGTATTTTCTCTACATTAACGGTCATATCCATCGGACTTGCTATATCCATGGAGAACCGTAATCCTTCCACAACGATGTCCTGGATCTTGCTGCTGGCGCTGATCCCGGTAGTGGGACTTGTCTTCTATTTTCTGTTCGGACAGAACGTATTCAAGCGTCGTAAATATGATAAAAAGGCCCAGCTCGACCTGATGGCCTATGAGCGAATTGAGAACGATGCGCTGCGCACCCACTTTGATTGGTCGGAATTTGCGGAGCCACATCAGAAGCTGTTGGGGTTGTCACAACGGCTGGCACGGACGCCGATCTCCTGTACGTCGGAGACGCGGGTCTTAACCAACGGGGAAGAGACTTTTGGGACCCTGCTTCTGGAGCTGCGGCAGGCACAGCATCATATTCATATGGAGTATTACATCTTTCGGGCAGATCATATCGGGACACGCATCCAGCAGATCCTGATTGAAAAGGCGCGTGCCGGTGTCACCGTCCGATTCATGTATGATGCGGTTGGCAGCATTCAGCTCTCCAAGTCCTTTCTGAAGGAAATGAGCAATGCCGGGGTGCAAGTGGCGGCCTATGGCAACTCGACCTCCTTTTTCTCCAGTCGGGTAAACTATCGGAATCACCGCAAAATCGTCGTCATCGACGGCGATGTAGGTTTTATGGGCGGGCTTAACGTTGGTGACGAGTATTTGAGCCGCAGCAAAACATATGGGTTCTGGCGCGATACACATATGCTGGTACGTGGTGAGGCGGTACGGACGATGCAAATTATTTTCCTCCAGGACTGGATGCATACGACAGGGGAGAAGATTCTGGAGCAGGATTACCTGTCGCCCAAGCTGCGGTATATGGCTGGAGACGGGGCAGTGCAGATTATTGCCAGTGGACCAGATAATGAACGCCGGGCGCTCAAGAATCTCTTTTTCTCCATGATTACCTCTGCGCAAAAATCGGTATGGATTGCTTCTCCGTACTTCATTCCCGATGAGGATATTCTGACTGCACTGCGCGTTGCGGCAATGTCGGGGCTTGATGTGCGGCTGCTGTTTCCGGCCAAACCGGATAAGTGGATTCCGTTTCTGGCGTCCCATTCCTATTTCCCGGCACTGCTGGAATCTGGTGTGAAGATTTATGAGTATGAGAAGGGCTTTATTCATTCCAAACTGCTCATTACGGACGGGGAAATTGCTACGATTGGCACGGCAAATATGGACATGCGTAGCTTCCACCTGAATTTCGAGGTGAATGCATTGTTGATCCGGACAGAGAGTGTAGCGCGGATTGTCGAGGACTTCGAGCGTGATCTGCTCTCCACAAGGCTGATTGTGCATGAGGAATTCATGAACAAACGGTTGATGGAACGGGTGCTGGAGTCTGCGGCACGTCTGATGTCTCCGCTGCTGTAGGAGAGAATAAAAACCACTTGGACAGCCTTCTGTTAAGGTTCTCCAAGTGGTTTTTTTGAAAATATAACAAATTATATGTTTTACGCTATAAATCATCCTTAGATTTCTCGCTGAATCGGACACCGTCCCTTAGCGGTCGGCAAAGCCGTTTCTACTTGTGTCAGGATCTATTCAAAAAGTGGTGAACCCAATGAATTTCTGCATACGGAACACCATGTATTTGATCCACGTAACCCCACTTTGGTAAGCATCGAAGGGGAGACTGTAAGCTGCACCGTCGTTATTCCATAGAGAGGTGAAGTAGGTCTCCATTTCAGCGTATAGCGGCTGATCCTTCTGTACCGTTACCCACAGGTTATTCTCCAGATTGTAATCATTGAGATTTCGGGCTGTGAAGTTGGTAGATCCGCCGAGGATGACGGACCTCCCATTCTCCCTGGAGATAAAAAGCAGCTTGGCATGGTACTGCTCCTTCGTTGTATTGTACCAGCGGATGGCGATCTTTCCGTCTGAACGGCGGTTCAAATCCATGGCTACAGGCCGGTTAGGGATACCGATTTTATCTCTGCCGAACGCATTTTGATTGGGATCCAGCAGTAACCGGACGTGTGCACCACGTCTCGATGCATTAAGCAGCGCCTTAATGACCTTGTCATCGGCGAGATAGAACATGCCCATCCATACGGTGTCCCCTTGTCCCGCGGAGTTGATTGCTTCAAGCGTGTATTTATAGATTTTACCCTCTGTCAGATATCGGACTTCAAGAGGTTCTCCGGCGCTCCTCTCATTGGCCTGAGAAAATACGGGTTCCTCGCTCAGCAAGGGTCCTGCTCCAGAAAGATTCGCTGCAGCTTGCTCAGTCTGCAAAATATCGGCCAGAATGGGGCCTTGAACCTCCAGGGCGATATTCGAGTTGTAGGCGCTGGCATCGTGTATATTACCCGAGGAGATCAGCGCTGTTGTCTCATTCATAACCAGCTTGCGGTGGTTAGCTTTAACATTCAAGAGCTTCAAATAAGAGCGTACAGTGATTTTCGGACCGTTACTGGCCATCAGATTGGGAATCCACCCCTTGCCGGATTGTCCAAACCACTGAATGAAGGTACGCCAGATGGCAGAATATACGGGTGTGGAGTCTCTCAATTTATCGACATCTGTCATAATTACCGTGATGCCGGCAGCTCTCATCTCTTCTAGCAACGTGTTAGGTGCTGAATTGTAATTCGTATTAACTTCATCGGTAATGAACACAATCTCTATCTCGGGATAGGCTGCCTTCTGGGCGAGCAGTTTATCCGTGAGCTTTTTGCTGATAGGCGGGAAATGCTGATCCTTATGTGTGTAATTATTGAAAAGGAACATATCAATCACCAGAAACTTCCGGGACTCCTCGATGATCTGGAGAATGCGCGGCAGAATTTGCTCCTCCTGTGAGCCGTTTACCGTACCGTTCGCATGAGTCAAGTCATGCCAGAAATGTACTTGGCTGACCTTGTATAAGGGGCTTTCATAAGAAAGGCCGGATGGCAGCGGCTTATGGGTCTGGTAGATCATAACGGCAGTCAGCCACAATATACAGATGCCCACGATGAAAAGCATCCAGCGGCGGAAGGAGCGGGCGTTCCTTTTGGACAGATCTCCTCCACGGATGGTGTGGGATGGAGGCGAAGGGGAGGGCGCAGAGCGCCGACGGCCTGAATTCATGATAGTCCTCCTGTTGGACATTCGATTACTCCTCATCCATTGTATTTTAAGTATTGTAACCATCTATTACCGCTTCTAAAGGAAAACTAAGCAAATGGACTTAGAACAACAGCGGATGACAGCTTACAAAGGCTTATGTATAATGAATGTAAATAATTTGTATAAGGTTTGTGTATTCAAATATTAGGTTTTGCCGTGTGGGAAAGTGAGTGAATGGCAGCATGTATACCATAAAGCAGGTCGTTGAAATGTTAGGTGTCCCTTCGGTGACGTTGAGAGCCTGGGAGAACAGGTATCAGGCTGTAACCCCTGAACGGACAGAATCGGGGTACCGACTGTATACCCGAGATAACGTGGAAGACCTGCGCTGGCTGAAGGAACAGACTGAGCAGCAGGGCATAAGTATTTCACATGCTGTTCGACTGCTCAAGGCGAGGAAAAACCAACATCTGGATGAAGGGAGCGCCTCTAAAGGCGGAACCTCGCAGGATGCTTTCGAGAAGATGAACCATCAAATATACATTGCACTCTATGAGTTTCAGGGTGAACGTGCGAACGCGCTGATCGACTACGGCTTCTCTCTGTTCGGATACGAGGCCATGGTTCATCAGGTGTTGGTTCCGGTTCTGGTCATGGTAGGCGATGCCTGGGAGAAGGGGAACGCGACCGTGGCGCAGGAACACTATATTACGCATATGGTGACTAATCGTTTCTATCAATTTTTCCATGTTTTCCCTGTCGATGAGCATCTGCCGAAGGTGCTGGCCTTTTGCCCGGCGGGAGAACATCATCAGGTCGGACTGCTGTTATTTTCACTTTTTTTACGCAAGAACGGTGTAGAGGTCATCTATCTGGGTGCTAATACCCCTGAAGAAGGGGTGATGACCATGCTGGGGCAGCAGAGTAGCATCGGAGCGATATGCCTGTCCGTGACTAACCCGGAATTGCTTCCTTATACAGAAGAACTAATTCGGCGGCTCCAACAGAAATGTCCGGAAGCGGCGTTTATTGTGGGCGGCAAGGGATACGATGCATCAACTACCGAATCGGTTGCCCGGTATGTTATTAACGAGCCGCCAGATCGCTGGCAGCATTGGTTTGACGATGTATTTGCAGAGATGTTAAGGAATAAGTAAATCCCTGGAAAGGGAGAAGAGGATAACATTGTTTGTAGGGAATCTGCGGACTCACTTTGAAGTGAGTCCGCAGATTCCTTTTTTTGTTTACTCTTGCGCATTTACTAATTGGACTAATGATTGTATGATATTTGTATCATTTTTGTATAAGGTTATTTGTATAAGGTTTACACGAAAAAAAAGGGGTGCAAAGGAGAGATCATGGCGCTGCGAGAAAAGAATGCCGCAAAGGTTGCAGTTGTTGGAGCGGGGCCGGGAGGTTTAGCAGCTGCTATGCTACTGGCTGCAGAAGGATATCGGGTAGAGGTTTATGAGAAGCGGGATACAGTCGGTGGCCGTTCGGGTCTGCTTCAGCTTGGCGCTTACCGATTTGACCGGGGGGCTACTTTTCTTATGATGCCCCATCTGCTGGAAGAGCTGTTCACCGCAGCTGGCCGCTCCTTGGAGAATTACGTCACATTACTGAGGCTAGATCCCCTTTATTCACTGCATTTTGGTGAGACAGTATTTAAACCTTCAACTGATGGACTTCAGACGGAGGAGGAAATTGAGAGACTGTTTCCGGGTAACGGGAACGGTTATCGTCAGTTTATGGCTGATGAAGAGGATAAATTTGAACGGGTCATGCCATTGCTGCAGCGGCCCTTTCAATCTCCCAGGGATTACGTCAAAAAAGATGTACTGCGTGCACTGCCAAAGCTGCATGCAACAGATACAGTATATAATCGTCTCTCTAAATATTTTGCAGATGAGCGCTTACGCTATGCGTTTACGTTCCAGGCTAAATACTTAGGGATGTCCCCTTGGGAATGTCCAGGGACGTTCACTATACTCTCTTATTTGGAGCACCGTTACGGGCTCTACCATCCTATAGGCGGGATCAACAAAGTTCTTCAGGCGATGTCGGAGGTTATTGCCGAACATGGGGGAAGCGTCCACACCTCGTGCGGGGTTAAACAAATCCTGGTGCAGAATGGTCGTGCAAACGGGCTCTTGCTGGAGAACGGGGAGAAGGTGGAGGCTGACTATATTGTTCTTGGTGCTGATTTCGGTACAGCCATGACCGAGCTGTTTGAGCCAGGCCTATTGAAGAGGTACACGCCGCAGAAAATTGACCGTAAACGCTATTCCTGCTCTACAGCAATGCTATATCTAGGGGTGAGCGGGGCGGTGGATCTTAGCCATCACTCTGTGCATTTTGCGGAGGATTACCGTCGCAATGTCGAGGACATTACCCGCCGCGGCGTATTATCCGCTGATGCTTCTATTTATGTGCACAATCCCTCCGTCCTCGACCCAACGCTGGCGCCTGCTGGAAAATCTTCTCTATATGTACTGATGCCGGTCCCCAATTTGACGGCCGATATCGACTGGGCGCAAGAAGGGGCCCGTATACAGGAAGAGATGATGAATCGCCTGCAGCGTCTGCCCGGGCTTGCAGATCTGCCACAGCGTGTCGAGGAGAGTCTATTCTTCTCTCCGCTGGATTGGCAGAATCAGCTGGATGTCTATAACGGGGCTACCTTTAACCTCGCTCATAACCTTGGGCAGATGATGTATCTGCGGCCCCACAATACCTTCCAGGAGGTTGAGGGGATTTGGCTGGTTGGGGGCGGAACACATCCCGGGAGTGGCTTGCCGACGATCTTCGAGTCGGCCAAGATCAGTGTACAGCTACTCAAGGCACACGATGAAACTGTTCGCAGTAGAGCCTTTCGGGCAGGCTTTACCGGAAAGGGGGTCTCGCTGTGAGCCGGATCGCAATCGTTGGCAGCGGAATCGGTGGGCTCACAGCAGCGCTGCTGCTCAGCCAGCGTGGTGAAGAAGTAACGTTATTCGAACGCGCGTCGCAGGTCGGCGGACGGGTGGTTTTTGAAGAGGAGGGTCCGTACCGAATCGACCGGGGGCCAACCATTGTTCTTCTTCCGGAGATGCTGCTGGGCATTCTGGAGGAGGGGGGCCTTCCGCAGGAGAGCATCGAGCTGTTGCGCTGTGATCCGTTATATCGCATTCATTTTAAGAACGGTCAAGTACTGACCAAGGTTAACGGATTAGAAGAACAGGCAGCAGAAATAGAGAGGACATTTCCTGGCCAAAGCAAGGGATTTATACGATTCATGCAGACGATGTCCAATTTGTATCCGCAGGGCAAGTCTTCTTTTCTGGAACGGAACTTCAAGTCTCACAGAGCCTTCTTCAGTCCCAGGAATCTGGCGCTGATGGCCCGGCTTCGAGCCTATAAGAATTTGAGGGAAACGGTAGGACAATATTTTTCCAGTGAGGAAATGAAGGATGCGTATTCTCTGCAAAGTTTGTATATAGGCGGTGCACCCTTCCAGACCCCTGGCATCTACACGATGCTTCCTTATGCTGAGCATGCCTTCGGTGTGTGGATGCTGAAGGGCGGCTATGGCGAACTGCCGAGAATAATGGCCCGCGAACTGGAACGCCGGGGCGTAAGTGTGCATCTGGATACCGAGGTAGAGTCCCTAACAGTTCAAGAGGGTCGCTGTGAGGGGGTAGTGGTGAAAGGGGAGTTACTGTCGTATGATGCCGTTTTGTATAACGGCGATTTTCCGTACCTGGATGAGCTCCTGCCACCAAAAGCCCGGCGGCGTAAACGGCCTCCAGCCACATATACCCCTTCTTCGGGCTGTCTGCTAATCTACGTGGGGGCCTCCAGGCGATGGGAGGAATCGCTGACGCATCAATTCTTTCTCCCAGATAGTCTGAATGCCAGTCTACAGGAGTTATTCCACGATGGGCGTATTCCCCGAGATCCTTCTTATTATGTTTTTAATCCGGTGGCGCTGGATGAAAGTGCCGCTCCGCCTGGAGAGAGTGTGCTGTATTTTCTGGTGCCTGTCCCGTCTGCCTCAGGAGTGGATTGGGAGACGGCCGCAGAACGTGTGGCCTCTCAAGTGCTTGCCGACGCAGAGAAGCGTGGTTTTCCCGGGCTTGCAGCCAGCATGGTATGGCGTAAGGTCCGCACACCAGCTGATGCACAGAAAGAGGGCATGTACGGAGGCGGGAGCTTCGGCATCGCGCCCTTACTATCACAGTCAGGTGTATTCCGTCCACAATCGCAGCCTTATCCCATTAAGGGTTTGTACGCTGCCGGAGCATCCGTTCACCCCGGTGGTGGCGTGCCAATAGTCATGCAAGGTGCAAAGCTGGCAGTTCATGAATTGCTAAAGGAGATGAACTCATGATTGAACGTGTATTGCAGCAATGTGAAGAGATGATTAAGCAAGGATCTTCCTCATTTTACAAGGCCTTTGCCGGACTTCCTAGCCCACGCCGGGAAGCGGTGCATGTCATATACGCCTTTTGCCGGCTCATAGACGACAGTGTCGATGAGCCGGACAAATCGCCTTATAGTATTCATGAGCTTCGTGAGCATTTTCTCCATCTGGAGCAGGCGGAAGGGCATTTCATTTGGCCGGCCATTCGCTGGTTGTTCCGGAGCTTTCCGCAATTGAAGAAAGAGCCGTTTCTGCTGCAAATGGAAGGTCAACTCAAGGATTTGGTGTTTACACACTATGACACGCTGGAGCAATTGGAGTCTTACTGCTATCTGGTTGCAGGGACTGTTGGAGAGATGCTTCTGCCCGTACTTCGGGATGACGGGGGCGATGGGGTTCGTGCTTCAGGCATCGCTTTGGGGATCGGGATGCAATTCGTAAATATTATCCGTGACGTAGGCGAAGATCTGGAGCGGAGACGGCGATATATTCCACTAGAGGTTATGGAACGACATAGATACAGCGAAAAAGAGCTGGCACAGGGTGTGGTGAACGACCGGTTTATAGCAGTTCTTCAAGAGCTGAGAGAGGTGGCGCTCGGCTGGTTTCAAAGAGGGTTGGAGAATATTGAAACCTACCCGCCTGCCAGCGGATTGGCTGTGGAATTGGCGGCGGCTTATTATGCCGGAATTTTGGATAGTGTAGCTGCTGGTGGATACGATGTTTTCCGCCGCCGGGCCTATGTCAGCGATGAATCCAAAATGCTTATTTTTCAGCGAACACTAGCCCGTTATGCATTAATACTGGGAGAACAGGAAACGGCGGCAGGATTCCGATGATTCACTATCTGTTCTGGGTGTGGTATTTCGTAGGTGCGCTGCTATTGCTTCTGTTTGAAGTCCCGCGGCAATTACAGTTTTCCAATGCTCTCTTCCTTATTTTTTATGCTCTTTATGCTATCCATGTTATGAAGCGGGGGAAGCCCAAAATGTTGTCGGACCAATCGGCGATCAAAGGACAGCTTGTAAAGGGGTGGCTTCCTTTCATTGTGATCTGGACTGGAGGAATGACTGTAGAATGGGTCGGTGTTCATTCCGGAAGGTTGTTCGGAAGCTATGTGTATTCCGATATTCTGGGTCCGCAACTGTATGGCGTACCTGTTACGTTGGGTTTTGCCTGGATTGCTGTTGTTATTAATGCGTTCTTGATCACCCGAGATTTAGGGTTGTCCGGCGTTCGGCTGATTGTTGTCCGGGCTTATCAGGTGGGCTTTTGGGCTGTGCTCATGGATCTCGTACTTGATCCTGTTGCCCATGCCAGAGGCTTCTGGCATTGGAATGCGGATGGTGGATTTTATGGTGTCCCGGGCAGCAATTTTGTAGGATGGTTTATGGTGGGCGCTATGTTATCCCTAATCCTTCCCCAGAAGTCTGTAACATTCCAGGCCACACGGCTGGGTACGAGGCTGTATCAGGCGATTCTTATAATGTTCGGACTGCTAGGGGCACGAGAAGGATTGCCACTTTGTACAGTGATAGCCGTCATTGGTATTCTACTGTCGGAAGGGAGTCTGCGTTATGCTGGAAGCCACAAAGCAGAAAAGATTTGATCAGCTGTTTTATCACTATAATGCCCTATATCTGATCCGCCGACACTTCCGCTTTTTTGGCTCTGCCGGTCAGTTGGAGCCTCCGGGCTATGCTGGCAAGCCACTTCTTTATATCATGAACCACAGCTCCTGGTGGGATGGGCTGCTGGCCTATCACGCCGCCCGAATGCTAACGGGCGGCGATCACTATTTTATGATGGAGGAGAAGCAGCTGCGTAAATATGCTTTTTTTCGCAAGCTCGGGGCGTATTCCATCGACGCTAGTCGACCGGGGGAAGTTAGCGCATCTATGCGTTACTCAGCGGGTCTGCTTCAAGCTGGCGGCAGGGTCTGGATCTATCCCGAAGGTGAGATTCGACCGTTGGAGCAGCGGCCCCTGATGCTGAAGTCCGGTGTGGGGCTACTTTTGCGGCTCTGCCCTGAAGCTGTTGTAGTTCCCGTCACACTGTACCATGGCCTGTTCCAGCATTCCAAGCCGGAAGCCACCCTGCTTGTAGGGAAGCCGATGCATCGAAGCTGGAAGGCGCTGCACCGGGACGATATCCGTGATCAACTTCAGGGGATGCTGGAGGGGCAGCTTGATGCTCATCGGAGGATGGTTCAGGAACAGGGCGGACATGTGCCAGAGCTGTTCGCTCCTCTGATGAAGAGTGGAAGGTCCACTAACGAATGGTTCGATGCTGTGTTGGGGAAGCGGGGCAAGCTATGATTCAGTTTCTGCAGCTCCTGATGGCCATCTTGGTATTTCAAGGTATCTTTGCGGTATGGAACATCTCTCGATTTCCGAAGCTCGGCGTTACGACACGTAATATTAGGTCACGGCAGCGTTCTAAGTACAAGGTTCAAGGTTTGGAGTTGTCTATCTTGATCCCGGCCCGTGATGAAGCCACCAACATCGGGCCTTGTCTGGAGTCTGTTCTCAATTGCGGACTCCCTCCCGATACAGAAATTCTAGTGCTGGATGACAGTTCTACTGATGGAACGGCCGATGTCGCGCGTGATGCCGGTCAGGGCAGGGTCAGGGTAATGGCCGGACAACCGCTCCCTTCAGGATGGCTGGGCAAATCCCATGCCTGTGCCCAGCTTGCAGAGGCGGCGCGAGGGGAGTGGCTGCTGTATCTCGATGCAGATATAAGACTCCGGCCCGGCGCGCTGATGGCGGCGCTAACGACAGCCAGGGGGCAGGGCTGCGGGCTTATCACTGGGTTTCCACGGCAGACTACCGTCAGCTGGCTTGAAAGACTGATAGTACCGTTGATGAACTTCACCATTCTCTGCCATTTACCGCTTCCACTTGTCAGGGGATCCGGCGATCCCCGATTTGTAGCTGCACACGGTGGATTCATGCTCATACACAGGGAGACCTATGCTGACGCCGGGGGCCACGCTGGAATTCGCACTGAACTGGTAGATGACATGGCGTTGGCGCGCGCTGTTAAGAGAAGTGGAAATCCAGTCGCGCTGACGGATATAACCGATTACACCGACATGCGAATGTATCATAATGCCCGGGAGGTCTGGAATGGCTATCGCAAAAATATTTATGATGGTCTGGGCCGTCGCCCATTGCTGCTTCTGGCAATCCTGGTATTTTACATCTTGTTATATGTAATGCCGCCCGTGATGCTTGTTTTCGCAATTGCTGAAGGATACGGAACGGCAATGTTATGGTCTGCGGGAGGTATGATGACAGGGATGGCGATCAAGGGAGTCAGTGATGGCTCCGGCAAGCAGCCGTCTTGGTTGTGTCTCCTGATGCCGGTGAGTATTCTCTGTCTGGTAGGCATCTCTATCGCCTCTTGGCGGGGAGGTTTGCCGGGCCGAGGATATGAATGGAAAGGGAGGCGTTATCCATGAAACGGAAAGCTGTCATTCTTGGCGCGGGCTTTGGCGGTTTATCATGTGCCATAACGTTAGCGTCCAAGGGTTGGGAAGTTAAGGTGCTTGAGCGGCAGGATCGGCCTGGTGGCAAGCTGCAACGTATTGAATCGGACGGGTACACGTTTGACCGGGGGCCAAGTACGATTACGATGCCAGGTGTATTCCGCTCCCTATATAAATTGGCAGGTGTGGACATGGAAAACTACGTCCAACTGTATGAATTAGAGCCACGCACACGAAATGTTTTTTATGACGGAACAGTTGTGGATTTCTCCAGGGATATCGAGTTTATGAAGGCGCAGATTGCTGCATACAGTCCTCGGGATGCCGCACGCTATAGCGATTTTCTGGAGGAAGCAGCCGTTATGTTCAGACTGAGCGAAAAGGAGTTTCTGAACCGTCTTCTCCTCTCCTGGCGGGATAAAATGTCCCCCTCCCTGATCAAGGGTCTGCTGCGTGTAAAGCCGTTCCTCACGCTGCAGAAGCTGCTGTTGCGTTATTTCAGCCATCCCCATACCCTTGCGATGTTGGGGCGTTATGCTACTTATGTAGGCTCTTCTCCCTACCGTTCTCCTGCAATTTTCGCAATGCTGGCTTATTTGGAGGGGCAGAAGGGCGTGTATGGCGTGCGAGGCGGCACCTATCAGCTGATAGAAGGACTTCTTGCTCTTTCCGAGCGGTTGGGAGTGGAGATCATTACAGGCACTGAAGCCACTGACTTATCAGTCTTGAACGGAGTCGTGAAGGGGATTGAGACTTCTTCCGGCTTTTATCCGGCATCGACAGTTATTGTCGGCGGCGATGTACTCAGCATGAACCGGCTGCTGCTGCCGGAAGTCAGTCGTCCGCACATGAACGATCGAAACATAGCCGGGTACGAGCCATCCCTATCGGGCTTTGTGACACTTGCCGGGGTATCCCGACAATACGATGTGCTGCGGCACCATACAGTATTTTTTCCCGAACAGTATGAATTGGAATTTCAGGCGATCTTTGATGAGAAGCGTCCACCGCAGAATCCTGCCGTTTACGTCTGCCATTCCGGTTATTCGGAGACGGGGATGGCGCCTGCAGGAGGGAGCAACCTGTTTATCTTGGCCAATGCGCCTTATATGAATGATGCCTGTGTCTGGGAAGAGGAATCGTTGTCATACCGGGAACGCATCTTCAATACACTTGCAGGACACGGCATTGCCGGTCTGAGTCAGTCGGAAGTATTGCTCCATTACACGCCACAGGATATCGAGAGAGATACACTTGCGCACAGGGGAGCGATTTATGGGATTTCTTCCAATTCCGCACGTCAGACCTTTCTAAGACCAGGTAACCGTTCCCCGGATGTGCAAGGGTTATGGTATGTGGGAGGCACGACGCATCCCGGAGGCGGGACGCCTGTAGTTTCACTGTCAGGGCGGCTGGTGGGCGAACACATTGCCAGCAGAACCTAAGCTTTCAGAGAGAGATGGATGGCATTGTAAGTTCCTTTGAGAAGTTGTGTTATAATGAAGCATATTGCCAAAATGAACCGACTAAGGAGAGGATGGCTACTCTTCTGCAGAGGTAGAATAGAGGGCCGGGAACGGAGGAAGACCGAATGAATCATACACCACAGAATATGCCGACCGGGAGGGATGACAGGTCAGGTAACAACCGATCAAGAGAGCCGCAGACATTAAATGCTCGGGCCTCTGAGTCTTTGCTGCCGTCATCCACAACAGGAGAACGTAAAATCGAACATGTACGCCTTTGCCTCAATGAAGAGGTCGGAGGGAATGGAATTACGACAGGTTTTGATGATTACCGCTTCCGGCATAATGCCCTTCCCGAGCTTAATTTTGAAGACATTTCTCTGGACACTGTATTTCTGGGCAAAAAGCTGCGCACCCCGCTGCTGATCAGCTCCATGACCGGGGGCAGCGCTGCTACCGGCGCCATCAATGACCGGCTGGCTGAAGCGGCCGAGCGGCGTGGCTGGTGCCTTGGCGTAGGATCGGTCCGGGCCGCTGTGGAACGTTCCGAGCTGGCGTCGACCTTCCGTGTACGGGACAAGGCACCTGGCATTCCGGTCATTGCTAATATTGGAGCTGTGCAGTTATCGTACGGGTTTGGTGTGGATGAATGCCGGCGGGCCGTGGAGATTGCCGGAGCCGATTGGCTGGTATTGCACTTGAACGGCCTTCAGGAGGTATTCCAGCCGGAAGGAAACACCGGGTTCGCTGGGCTGCTGCCGAAGATTGAGAGGCTCTGCCGGGACCTTGGGGTACCGCTTGGCATCAAAGAGGTGGGCTGGGGCATCGATGGCGAAACTGCAGTCCGGTTGTACAATGCCGGGGCGGCCTTCATCGATGTGGCGGGAGCTGGCGGAACCTCCTGGAGTCAGGTCGAGAAGTTCCGTAGCATCGATCCTGTGCGGCGGGCCGCGGCGGAAGCTTTTGCCGATTGGGGCATTCCTACGGCTGAAAGTATCGCCGATGTCCGGGCTGCCGCTCCCCAAGGCGCCTTGATTGGCAGCGGTGGACTAAGGCACGGTGTGGATGCAGCCAAGGCGCTGGCGCTGGGCGCTGATCTAGCAGGCTTTGGCCGCAACCTGCTTGGCCCTGCTGTAGAGTCGGAGACCGTGCTGGACAATGCACTGGCTCAGGTGGAGCTGGAGCTGCGCACTGCAATGTTCGGTATTGGCGCACCTGATCTACACAAGCTACGAAGTACGCCCCGCTTGCTGAGAAAATAGGCTGTGACCAAGAATACTGATTTTGGGAAGGAATAATGATATGATCAAACTTCTTCAAATGGACGAGTCGACCTTTCAATTCTTTTTAAGCCAATCTACCAGGGAATATGCTGCTGAGAAGGTGAAATCAGGAGCTTGGGACCCGGATAATGCCCTTAAGCTGTCACAGGAAGCGATCACCCGCTTTCTGCCAAGCGGACTACATACAGAAGGTGCATATCTTTATTCGGTAGTGCATGAGGACGTTGAGGAGTCAATCGGGTATATCTGGTTCAATGTGACCGAAGGTCGCGGCGGGCGGGAAGCCTTCATCTATGATATTTACATCTTTGAGCCCTATCAGGGCAAAGGCTACGGCAAACTGACTATGCAGGCACTGGATGAAGAAGCAAGCAAGATGGGAGTCACCAAGATCGGTCTGCATGTCTTCGGCCAGAATACTCGGGCGTTTGAACTGTACAAGAAAATGGGATACATCATTACGGATATCTCCATGTCCAAAGAACTGAAGTTAGAAGAGGACCGTTCATAATTACGCGGCCAATCCATAAATGAAGCATGATGTGTTATGCTGATCAGATAAGACCTCGGGAGAGGTCTTTTTTGCGTTGGAGAGAGAAGGAATGTAAGTGTGAGATATATCTTTGAATTAGCACTAAAAGGAAAATATGATATGAATAGCGAGTTCAAACGGCAGGTCCAGCAATTTATTGCAGAAAGGGGAGACCAATATTGAAATCATTTATCAAATGGGTGATCTTTATAGTTATGACAGCCCTGACTCTCGTTGGCTGCAGCAGAGGTGGCAATTTCACCTCCAACAGAGCTACAGTCCCTGCCACGACCAAGAATATGCAAACTCTAACTTCAGCTACGTCTCCCCATTCAGCAATCTCTTTGACTATGAAGGAAAAGCTGGAGGATTTTGAATACATGTGGACCATTATGGAGGAGAACTACCCTTTCTTTGAGGTGAACAAAAGGCTGCATGGTAAGGATTGGTTGGCTGATAAGGACAAATACCGGAGTCAGATCGAGGCAACCGCAACGGATGAGGAGTTCTATAAAGAAATGAATATCACCCTTATGCAGCTGAATAACGGACACACTGGGCTGCTGGATCGAGCATTTTACAATCAACTGTTTAGCATTTATACTTCTCCTCAAATTTACGGTAGCGGTCCTTGGGCCGAGGTGCTAAAGCAGCCGAAAGTTCTGTCCCGCTATGGGCAGTCTCCTGCAGCTGAGCAGCAACGCTCTAACGAACAAGGTGATAGTGTCAACAACGCTACTGATCAAAGCGGAGCAAACGGCTGTGGGACAGGCAATATAAAAAAACTAATGATCCAGGAGAATGAAGCTGCTTACTTGGGAATCCGCAGTTTTGACACCAAGTTCATGAAGTGTGATGCTACCGAGATCCGTAACTTTTTGACACAGGTAAAAGACTACGATAGCTTGATTATAGATATCAGAGGTAATGGGGGAGGCAACAGCAGTTACTGGAGCAATTACATAGTACCTTTGCTTATCCAAGAACCTATTACCTACAATACGTACTATTTGTATAGAGGCGGAACTTTTGCTGACGAATTTTTAAATGCTCGGGGAATATTGTCGTTGGAACCCATCGCTAATATTGAGAATGAACATCTGCCCGCTCTGCCGCCTGAAGCTACTACTCTGTTCAAATCCTATACGAAAGAAACAAATGTTTTTGAGCCAGTGAATCCTGTTGGTTTTAAAGGGGATATTTATTTGCTTGTGGACAACTTTGTATTTTCTGCTTCGGAAGGCTTTGCGGCATTCGCCAAAGGAACCGACTTTGCTACGATTATTGGCGGTAGAACGGGCGGAGACGGGCTCGGAATAGACCCTCTATTGGTAGCTCTGCCGAACAGCGGATTTGTGTTCAGATTCTCCTTTCAAATGGGTCTTAGTTCGGATGGCAGCTGCAACGAGGAAGTGAAGACTACACCGGATGTAGAGGTCGACCCGGATACGTCCAAACCGTTGCTGAAACAACCTGCGATTAAGAAGGCCTTGGAGCTTGCGGCCTCCAGTTGAATGATCAAACGCTCTTTCCCTTGAGATCCAGTGTTGCTGGACCATTTGTTCTAATATATAATGGTTTAGATCGTACGACTTATCGGAGATCTGTTCCAAAATCAACTGAAAATAGGAGTTGTCATATAAATGGCTTTGAAAGCAGGAATCGTCGGGCTTCCTAACGTAGGGAAATCCACATTGTTTAATGCGATCACACAAGCGGGTGCAGAATCCGCGAACTACCCATTCTGTACCATTGACCCGAACGTTGGCGTGGTGGAAGTCCCGGATGAGCGTCTGGACAAGCTGACTGAGCTGGTTCAGCCGAACAAAACGGTTCCGACCGCGTTTGAATTTGTCGATATTGCAGGTCTCGTGCGCGGTGCGAGTAAAGGCGAAGGGCTTGGTAACAAGTTCCTGGCTCACATCCGTGAAGTGGATGCGATTGTTCATGTCGTACGCTGCTTTGAAGATGAGAACGTTACGCATGTCGACGGCAAGGTGAATCCGATCAGCGATATTCAGACCATTAATCTGGAGCTGATTCTTGCCGATCTGGAGAGCGTGGATAAGCGTATCGAGCGTGCACGCAAGAACCTTAAGGGCGGAGACAAGAAAGTTGTGCAGGAAGTTGAACTGCTGGAGCGTATCAAGGAAGCCCTGTATGACGATAAGCCTGTCCGCAGCGTAGAATTGACTGAGGACGAGCGTCTGATTATCCGCGACCTTCACCTGTTGACACAGAAGCCGGTATTATATGCGGCCAATGTCAGTGAAGAAGAAGTAGCGAGTGCGGATAGCAATCCATACGTACAGCAGGTGCGTGATTTTGCTGCTTCCGAGAATGCGGAGGTTGTGCCGATCAGTGCTAAGGTGGAAGCGGAAATTGCCGAGCTCGAAGGCGAGGACAAGGCGATGTTCCTAGAGGAGCTAGGTCTGGAAGAATCCGGGCTGAACCGTCTGATCAAAGCCGCTTACCGTTTGCTGGGTCTGTACACGTACTTCACAGCGGGCGTTCAGGAGGTTCGTGCTTGGACTATCCGTAAGGGAACTAAAGCGCCTGGCGCAGCAGGAGTAATCCACACAGACTTCGAACGCGGCTTTATTCGTGCCGAGGTTGTAGCTTATGATGATCTCGTAGCTGCCGGATCGATGAACGGTGCTAAGGAACGCGGACAGCTTCGTCTAGAAGGTAAGGAATATCTGGTGCAGGATGGGGACGTTATGCACTTCCGCTTCAACGTATAAGGAAGCAAAGGCCTATTTATAATAAAGGACAGCTTGGAGGTAGTGGTTTTCCTGGCTGTCCCCTTTTTATATAGAAAATATCCTGTGATCATGCCGATTCCCAGCGAAGTGAAGTGTAGCCAATTGCGAGGAACGGTGGTATAATATAAAGTCGTGTATATCTTTAGTTTACCGACATTTATTTCGCTTAAAAGATATTGAACTTTGAATCAGGAGAGGTGAATTCCCTTGTTGGACCGATTGCAATCCTTGGCGGACCGCTATGAGAAACTCAGTGAACTGCTTTGTGATCCGGATGTTGCAAACGACAGTAAGAAACTGAGGGATTATTCCAAAGAACAATCTGATCTGCAGCCCGCTTATGAGGCCTATGCTGAATATAAAAATGTAATGGAAGAGCTGGAAGCCGCGAGAATGATGCAGGCTGAGAAGCTGGACGATGAGATGAAGGAAATGGTCAAGATGGAGATCGATGACCTATCCTCGCGCCAGAGTGATCTGGAGGAGAAAATCCGTATTCTGTTGCTGCCTAAAGATCCTAATGATGATAAGAACGTAATCGTGGAAATCCGCGGCGCTGCCGGCGGAGATGAAGCGGCGCTGTTTGCGTCTGACCTTTACCGTATGTACACGCGTTATGCTGATGCACAAGGCTGGCGTATTGAACTGATGGATGTTAGCGCGAACGACCTTGGCGGATTCAAGGAAGTTATCTTCCTAATTAACGGCCGGGGTGCTTACAGCAAAATGAAATACGAAAGTGGCGCACACCGCGTACAGCGTATTCCAACCACAGAATCCGGAGGACGTATTCATACGTCTACTTCGACGGTGGCCGTAATGCCGGAAGCTGAGGATTTTGAAATTGAAATCCATGACAAGGACATCCGTGTGGACACCTTCTGTTCCAGTGGAGCAGGCGGTCAGTCCGTTAATACAACGAAGTCTGCAGTGCGCGTGACTCACGTGCCTACAGGCATCGTGGCTACCTGTCAGGACGGTAAATCGCAGAACTCCAATAAGGAGAAGGCGCTACAGGTTCTTCGTGCTCGTATCTCTGACATGAAGCGTCAGGAAGAAGAAGCGAAGTATGCTGGGGAGCGCAAAAGTAAAGTTGGTACCGGCGACCGCAGTGAGCGGATTCGTACGTACAACTTCCCGCAAAGCCGGGTTACTGATCACCGGATCGGCTTGACGCTGCACCGTTTGGAGCAAGTCATGAACGGGGAGATCACAGACATCATCTCGGCACTGTCGCTGGCAGAACAGACAGAATTGATGGAAAAAGGAGAATAATGCTTTGAAACACGACGTATATGTCATGCCTCGCGTGCAAAGCATCCGGGAAGCCTTTGCGGAGGCTTCTTCTTTTTTGAGCCGCAGCGGCTGCAACGAACCGCAGCGCAGTGCCCAGCTACTGCTGGAGCATGTGCTGGGCTTGTCCGGCGCGGCGTATTATATGGCGCTGGCGGATGCTTTTCCAGCGGATATCCGGGAAGCCTGGGAGACCGGGGTGACCCGCCGTGCATCCGGTGAGCCGGTGCAGTATATCATTGGCGAGCAGGAATTTTACGGCCGGGCTTTTGAAGTGACACCCGCGGTGCTGATTCCCCGGCCGGAGACGGAACTGCTCGTGGAAGCGATCCTGCGGTACGCCGGAGAGCTATGGCCGGCTGCTGCGCCGGGCGCAGCGGCGCACAAGGGCAGCGCGGCGGGTGGAGCCGCGCAAGAAAGCGGCGGCGCAGCCAAAGGCGCCGCACGTCCGCTGACCGCCGTCGATATCGGCGCCGGCAGCGGAGCGATCTCTGTCACGCTGGCGGCGGAAGCGCCGGCGTGGGTGGTCTGCGCCGGCGACATCTCGCCGGCGGCACTGGCCGTGGCCGGGCGCAACGCGCAGCGGCACGGCACGGCCGTGGACTTGCGGCTCGGCGACTTGCTCGAGCCGTTCGCGGGAATGGAGACGGATATTCTCGTCTCCAACCCGCCGTATATTCCCGGCGGTGACATCGCCGGGCTGCAGCGCGAGGTACGCGACCATGAGCCGCGCACGGCGCTCGACGGCGGCGCGGACGGTCTGGACCCGTACCGCCGCATGATGGAGCAGCTCCCGCTGCTCCCGGCTCCGCCGCGCCTGATTGGCTTTGAGCTTGGCTTCGGCCAGGCTGAGCAGGTGGCCGCGCTCCTGAAAGCTGCGGGTCACTGGAACGAGATCATCACCGTTGATGATCTCGCCGGGATTCCCCGTCATGTGCTGGGACTAAGAAGATAGCTCGGGAGCCGTTGTTATAAGTACAATGGCGACCGCTGGCTGCAAAGGATTTGTATTTTAAGTGAGCCGTCCCTTACAATAGACAATGGCGGCTGTTCAGTACATGATGAGTACCCGAAAGCCAGTAGAGAGCAAGGAGGCAGAACATGCTTCAGAAGATTAAAAAAATCGATGGCGTCGTCATAGTCGTTCTGTTGATCTTGATGTGCGTCAGTATTTCAGCCATATACAGTGTAACTCATGGGAGAGAAAAGCTGGACGGACACCATATCCAGATGCTGAAGTATTATGTGATCGGCTTTATTGCGCTGACCGGAATCACTTTTCTGGACTATAGAATATTAGTGAAGTACGCCTTATACGTATACCTCGGCGGTATTGGCTTACTGGTGCTTGTCAGCTTCATGGGCGAGACCAAAAATAATGCGCAGGGCTGGTTGTCGCTGCCAGGCGGCATGAGTCTTCAGCCTGCCGAGTTGTTCAAACTCGTGCTCATTCTTTTTCTGGCATCTGTGCTGGTGCGAAAGAATAAGAACAAGTTATCGTTCTGGCGTGATGTCATACCGCTGGCTGTGCTTACGCTAGTCCCCTTTCTAATTGTCATGACACAAAATGACTTAGGTAATGCATTGGCTTATCTTGTCATTCTGGTCGGGATGCTCTGGATCGGAAATATCAAGTTTACTCATGCGCTGATTGGACTGATCGTTATTGGGAGCTCCGCGGTTGCTGGGATTATGAGCTACATCCATTATCACGACGATATTAAAGTCTTTCTTACAGATATTGGTCGATCCCACTGGATCGAACGTTTTGATCCATGGCTTGTGCCTGATAAGGCCACGCCCAAAGCGAGCTACCATACGAAGAATGCCAAACTGGCTATTGCTTCTGGTGGGATGAGCGGTGAAGGATACATGAACGGTAGTTCCGTGCAGACGGATCGTGTACCATACACCTATTCTGACTCCATCTTTGTGCAGATTGCCGAGGAATTTGGCTTCGTGGGTTCCGCGCTGGTATTGCTGCTATATTTTATTCTCATCCATCGAATGATATTGATAGCCCTGGAAAGCAGGGATAGGGGAGGGCCATTCCTGATCGTCGGAATTGTCGCCATGATGCTCTATCAAATCTTTGAGAATATCGGGGCCTTCATCGGCCTGATGCCGTTAACGGGAATCACGCTGCCGTTCATCAGCTTTGGGGGAACCTCCCTGCTCATCAACATGGCCAGCATCGGTCTTGTCATGAGCGTACGCTTGCACGGACAAGAAGTAGAAGAGGATTTTCCTAATCCGAGCAATAACTATCAAGCACCTGCGAAGCAGGCATAGCTTTATAAGTAACATTACATCTGCTAAACCGCTGGAACTGTCTGAAAAGATAGTGCCTGGCGGTTTTTTTTGCGTTGTGTGAAGGGTTAGTGGGCTTCAAAGTGATGTGATGTATAAATTTGTATAATTCAGAGCGGGCATTTACAATAAATATACGAGCTACTCTTCTTTACAGTAAAACTAGTTTGCCTCCCCAACTAACGGCATTTTTGCATCTTATTTTTCGGAAAAGCACGCTGTACAGGGTATTCGGGAAGATTTAAGGTACAGAATTGCCGCTAATTACACTCCGGAGATCGTTAGGTGGATTTATCGCATGAAGGCGAATGATCTGTCGGGGGATGCAGGGGCTTTGAAAGAGTAGAAGTATGGTATAAGAGAAAATCTGTGGGCAATTCGACCGGTGGTCCGGGCATTCACCATAGTGACAACAGCGCCTTGAAGTGGATAGTGAGCTCTTCATATGAAGTAAGTTAGCCATAGCACGACATTGCTAGAAAAGTGCTGAAAATGAACGAGGATAAGGGGCAGATTGAACCATGCTGGAAAAATTGAAGAGAGTGGACCCTGTGATCGTTGTTGTGCTAATTATGCTGATGAGCATCAGTATATTTTCGATATACAGCGTTACAGTCGGGAGGATAAGCCCCTTGAAACTGGATGGTTTTCACCTCCAGATGCTCAAGTATGATCTCTTGGGGTTTATGGCTTTTATCTTGCTTGCCTTTGTGGATTACAAATTGTTTATCCGCTATGGGAAATACATTTATGCCTTGGGCCTTGGACTATTGGTACTGGTCATCTTCATCGGCAAAGAACAAAACGGTGCGCAGGGCTGGTTGAAGCTGGGGCAGCTAACATTGCAACCGGCCGAACTTTTTAAACTCGTTCTTATTCTGTTTCTGGCCTCATTCCTGTTGCGCAAGCAAGGGGCTGTTCTGACTTTCTGGAGAGGGGTCATACCCATTGGCCTACTGACGCTGATCCCTTTTGTATTAGTGCTTGTGCAGAATGATTTGGGAAATGCGCTCAGTTATATTGTAATAATGCTTGGTCTGGTATGGATCGGAAATATCAAATTCACACATGCACTGATCGGCCTGCTCCTGATCGGCGTTACTGGAGTCGGTCTCGCGCTGGGCTATATTCACTATCATGATCAAGCCGTGCAATTCCTCGGAGAGACGATTGGTAGAAAGCATCTGATTGCACGTCTGGACCCCTGGCTTGTCCCGGATTTGGCCACGGCAGATGCAAGTTATCATACCAAGAATGCTAAAATTGCTATCGCTTCCGGCGGTATGGGCGGGGAAGGCTATATGAACGGGGACTCTGTACAGGCCGGACGGGTACCTTATACGTACTCGGACGCTATCTTTGTACAGATCGCTGAAGAATTTGGTTTCTTGGGTTCTGCGTTTGTCCTGCTGCTCTTCTTTATTCTCATCCATCGAATGATTGTGATTGCGCTGGAGTGCCGGGAACGAAGTGGTACATTCCTGATAATTGGCGTTGCAGCTATGTTGCTATATCAGATTCTTGAAAATATCGGGGCGTTCATCGGATTGATGCCGCTCACCGGGATTACACTCCCTTTCATCAGTTATGGCGGAACTTCAGTGCTCATCAACATGGCTGCTATGGGCATTGTAATGAGCGTACATCTGCACGGAGGCGAGGCCCAGCCCGATTTACCTGTGCCTTCGGCTGGCTTGGCCAATTCCCGAATGCTAAAGGTTTAATTTGATAGATTACTAGGTTTGGCTTCTCTCTCTCTTGGACATACTGACGAATATGAGAGGTTAAGAGAGAGGGGCGGGCCGATATGAATAGCAATCCAGGTCATAAAGGAGATTCATTGCGTGTTACCTTTAAGTATACTGCCATTTTAATTTGTTTTTTTATGGTGATTCTCATGATGTGGGAAGGACAGAAAACGGATGCGGCCGTAGCTGAGTCGTCCATTCCTACGGAGTCGATCCGCCTGCGGATTCTGGCCAACTCGGATGGAACCCAGGATCAGCTTGTTAAACGTCAAATTCGTGATGCGGTGGTAGCCCAAATGAACCAATGGGTGTCTGGACTTGAGGACCCACAAAGTCTGGAGCAGGCCCGGGTCTTAATCCGTCGGCATCTGCCTGAGCTGAACACTTTGGTCGGTCAAGAACTAGAGCAGCGGGGCATCGATTATTCATATAATGTGGAGCTCGGCGTGGTTCCGTTCCCTACCAAAATGTACGGTGGCAAGGTGTATCCGGCTGGTGACTATGAAGCCTTACGAATTACACTGGGCGCGGGCAAGGGGCAAAACTGGTGGTGTGTCCTGTTTCCACCTCTCTGCTTCATAGATGCCGGGTCCGGGGATGCCGCAGCACCTGCGGCTGCCAAGGTGAAGACTGTATCTGCTGCCGGAGCGGAAGGTAAGGCTATCAACAAAGCTCTGGGTGAAAAGGCTGCGCAAGGAGACAAATCGACTACAGATCAGAATGGCGAGTCAGGAGAAACGCCTGCGGTGAAATTCTTCGTTTGGGAGCTGCTGCAAAACCTGTGGAACTGGATCAGTGGATTGTGGTCCTGAGGGCGGATATGGTAGTATTTTAAAAGCTGAGCGTCGCGGCTCCACAGGGTGGGGTCGTTTTTTAAAAGTTCAAAAGCAGCGTGATTTTGCCTGTTTTTATACGAAAATGCTCTGCTTGTAATCATTACTCTACTCTTTGGAAAGCTTGTGATATGTATGGAAAAGAACATCGAGACCAAGTTTGCCCTTCCACGGCAGACAGGAAATATAAAGGACACTAAGTACTGGAAGCTTCATCTGCTGAATGAGACGACAGAGGTTTCGCTAATAGAAAAAGAAGAAGATCATGCCACGATTTCTGCAACTGGGGCTTCGCTTATAGAAGAAGAAGCAAACCATGCTGCAATTACCGCAGCAGCAGCGCTTCTCCGGGAAGGAGGAACCGTAGCGTTTCCTACGGAAACTGTGTACGGCCTCGGGGCTGACGCCCGGAATACGGCAGCGGTTGAGGCGGTGTTCGCGGCAAAAGGACGCCCATCCGACAATCCGCTCATTGTGCATATCGCGGATCAGAAGGCGCTGGATGAATTGGTGGAGGAGGTTCATCCAACCGCGACAGCGTTGATGGAAGCCTTCTGGCCTGGCCCGTTAACGCTTGTGCTTCCCGTTCGGCCTGGCGTATTGTCCCCGAGAGTGACAGCGGGACTGGATACTGTCGGCATTCGTATCCCTAGTCATCCAGTGGCACTTTCACTGCTGCGTGAGGCCGGCTGTCCGGTAGCTGCGCCTAGCGCCAATCGTTCGGGCCGCCCGAGTCCGACGCTCGCCTCACATGTTATGGAAGACTTGAGCGGATTCATCGACGCTGTCGTCGATGGCGGTGCCGCCGGCGTCGGACTGGAATCGACGGTGGTACAGGTCCTGCCGGAAGGCACGGTGGCCGTGCTACGTCCCGGCGGAATCACCGCCGAGCAGCTGGCGGCGGTGGCTGGAGCGGGCGCTGTAGATACCGCGCCCGCCCATGCAGCCGAAACCGCAGCTGCGCCTGCGGTCTCGGCTGCGGGCCTGCCCGCTGGCGACAGCGCGGGCGAAGACAATGGCCCGGCTCCGCGTGCGCCGGGCATGAAGTACACGCACTACGCGCCGCGCGGCTGGCTCGGCGTTGTGCGCGGGTCTTCGCCGCAAGCCGTGGCGAAGACTGCGGCAGAGCTGCTGCAGGCGGCGCAGACTGACGGCGGGATCACGGGGCTGCTCCGCTTCGAGGAGCATGCCGCTTTCTATCCCGCCTCTCCTGCTGCCTGCGTGGTGTCCCTCGGCTCGATTCACTCGCCGGAGGAAGGAGCCCGCTCCCTATATGCCGCGCTGCGGCGCTTCGATGAGGCGGGAGCGACCTACATTCTGGCCGAGGCTTGTCCGGAAACCGGCCTCGGCGCTGCCATTATGAACCGGCTTATGAAAGCCGCCGGCGGAACTGTGATCGCGGTCGAGTAATCTCCCGCCCAGTGCCCATGCCCTTTTTCCCTGTTGTCATGTTTACCTTCTTGTCCGCATATTGTGGTTGTACAAGACATTTGCGATTTTGGGGGTATGGCCATGGGCTTAGGAGAGGTATATGCCGGTTGGGGACAGGTTGTAACGATTGCCATTATGGCAATTGCGCTGGGAATGGATGCTTTCTCCCTCGGAGTAGGGATCGGAATGAAAGGTATCCGCCTGCTGCATATCCTGCAGCTCAGCCTGCTTATTGCTTTCTTTCATGTGCTTATGCCTTTGCTCGGTCTAGTGACAGGGAGCTACGTCGGAAATTTATTGGGACAGGTTACCACCTATGCTGCCGGAGGGTTGCTGCTCCTTCTGGGCGGGCATATGATCTTTAATTCCTTTCGCTCGGGCGATGACAGTCCCAGGGTTTGGGATCATCGCACCTTTTGGGGGATGCTGTTGATCTCGCTCAGTGTCAGCGTAGATTCTTTTTCGGTAGGTGTATCTTTAGGGATGTTCGTGGACAGTATTCTACTGACTATACTGGCTTTTGGCATTTGCGGCGGGCTAATGTCGATTACAGGTTTGCTGCTGGGGCGGCATGTCAGTCGTGGGCTTGGTACGTACGGCGAGGCGATTGGCGGGGCGATCCTATTGGGGTTTGGCTTGCTGTTCATCTTCTGATACAATAACGGCACCGGAAGTATTCTAACTAATTATGTCTTCTGCCCATAGTTTTTGCCCAATCAAGTGATTTGAACGGTACTGAAAACTATGGCGGAATGAATTTAAATATTTATTGGGAGGTGGATAAACATGCTGCATATTTTATTCGTCTGCACCGGCAATACCTGCCGCAGTCCTATGGCAGAAGGGCTTCTGCGGAAGTATGCCAAGGCGCGCGGAGTGGAGCTGGAGGTGCGGTCTGCAGGAGTATCCGCCATTTCAGGCTCATCCATATCCAGACATGCTGCGGCGATACTGCGGGATGAGGGTGTGCTTGATCTCATGCAGTCCTCTCAGCTTACAGGTCAACAAGTAGCCTGGGCGGATCTTGTGTTAACACTGACAGGTAGTCACAAGCGGCATTTACTGCAATATTTTCCAGATGCCGTGACGAAGACATATACGCTGAAAGAATATGTACATGATGAAGCGTCAGTCACTGAAGATATCGAGGAGCTGGATAGCCTCTATGCAGAAGCAGAAATGTCCATTGCTCTTGGAGGGGAACCGGATGCTGCCGCACTGCAGCGGATCATCGAGATTCGTCAACGCATTCCGAGCTTTGATATTTCTGATCCCTTTGGTGGCAGTCGTGATGATTATGAGCTAACAGCTGCCGAGATCCGCAAGGCGCTGCATAGCCTGCTGGATAAGCTACAGTCTGTAAGACGTTTGTAAAGAAGGTTGATTTTCGGCTCTCTTTGCTTTAAGATGTAAGAAATATCGGTTCCGATGTAACTGGCGACAACTGTGGATCAAACCACGATGGAGCATCGGAATAAACGGCCGGTCGCCTGGGCAAAAGAGCAAATCCGCAGCTACCTGCGGACTGCTCTTTTTTGTTTGAAATAGATGGAATTATCTGACTATTAGATATGTATCCTTATATTTCTTACTTACAGATATGGGTGGTTTATAGCGTAATAAGAGTATCTGCCAGCCTCCGAAAGTCTTGGACTTTCGCTTCCTGGAGAGGTACAGCCGTATCTGTCCCTGAAGCGAAAGTGGTGATGATGAGGTATCGTCATAACATTTTAGGAGGTAGGGCAATGGATGAAATGAAGCAGAACAATTCTTGGGAAGAGCGCGCGGTTAACCCTGCAGGATCTGTCGGGGAAGAAGATCATTCTTCAGACAATGCACGCTTGCTCTCTGAGGCTACTGCCACTGTGGTTCGAGAGCTTGCTACGGCAGGGAAGCTGGGTCCCGGCAAGATTCTTGTAGTTGGAGCTAGCACCAGCGAGGTAGCCGGTGCCCGGATCGGGACTGGCGGAGCGCTGGCTGTGGCAGAGCAATTGCTTGCTGGCATTACTGAGGTAGCTGATGAACTCGGATTCCATCCGGTGTATCAATGCTGTGAGCATTTGAATCGTGCCTTGGTGATGGAGCGCTCTTTGCTGGATCGGTTAGGGTTACAGGAGGTTGCAGCTGTGCCGATTCCCGTCGCAGGAGGTTCGATGGCTGCTGCTGCCTATCGCTCCATGAAAGACCCTGTGCTGGCAGAAACCGTACAGGCTCATGCTGGTATTGATATCGGGGAGACGCTGATCGGCATGCATTTACGACGTGTGGCCGTGCCTTTCCGTCCTAGCCTGCGTTACATTGGAGAAGCTAGAGTGAACGCTGCATGGAGCAGACCTGCCTTGATCGGCGGCGAACGTGCCGTCTACCGGACACAGGAGCAAAGCGGAACCCCGCTCTGCGAATAACTTAATGGTTTTCACTAAACACAACATAAACACAATACTAGGGAGGAAATAAGAACATGGAACAATTGCGTAAGAGTGACCCGGCAGTACTGGAAGCGATGGGATTGGAGCTGAAACGTCAGCGCGCGAATATTGAGCTTATTGCCTCTGAGAATATCGTCAGCGAAGCTGTTATTGAAGCTATGGGTTCGGTGCTTACCAACAAATATGCTGAAGGCTACCCGGGCAAGCGTTTTTATGGTGGTTGTGAAGATGTAGACATCGTCGAAGATCTGGCTCGCGACCGTGCTAAGCAACTGTTTGGTGCAGAGCATGTCAATGTACAACCGCACTCTGGTGCACAAGCGAATATGGCCGTTTATTTGGCAGCCCTGAAGCCTGGTGACACTGTACTTGGTATGAACCTGGCTCATGGTGGTCACTTGACACACGGTAGCCCGGTTAATGCTTCCGGCTTGCTTTATAACTTCGTTGCTTACGGTGTGCAAGAGGATACTTTCCTTATTGACTATGATGAAGTGCGCAAAGCCGCTTTCAAACACCGTCCTAAATTGATCGTAGCTGGTGCAAGTGCTTATCCGCGTACCATTGATTTTGAAAAACTCGCTGCTATTGCCAATGATGTTGGCGCATTGTTCATGGTAGACATGGCTCACATCGCAGGTCTGGTTGCTGCAGGTTTGCACCCGAACCCAGTTCCACATGCTCACTTTGTAACAACTACAACACACAAAACGCTGCGTGGACCACGCGGTGGCTTGATCATCTGTAAACAACCTTGGGCAGCTGCAATTGATAAAGCTGTATTCCCAGGCACGCAAGGTGGACCACTGATGCATGTGATTGCTTCCAAGGCGGTTGCCTTCGGTGAAGCATTGCAGCCATCCTTCAAGACTTATGCCGAAAATGTTATCAAGAATGCTAAGGTATTGTCCGAGACATTGCTTGGTGAAGGCATTAACATTATCTCTGGTGGAACAGACAACCACTTGATGCTGATTGATACCCGCAACTTGGGTATTACCGGTAAAGAAGCGGAAAAGGTACTGGATTCCATTGGTATTACCGTGAACAAGAATGCTATTCCGTTCGACCCAACTAGTCCATTTGTAACTAGCGGTATCCGTCTGGGTACTCCTGCGGTTACTTCTCGTGGCATGGATGAGAAAGCGATGAGTGTTATTGGCCGGATCATTGCGAATGTGCTCAAGAATCCGAAGGATGAAGCGATCTTGACTGAGGCTGGCCGCCAAGTGGCTGAGCTGACAGATCAATACCCGCTGTACCCTGAATTGAAATACTAATCTGTATAATAATTTCAGTATTTGTACTGCCTTTCTGCCTCCGTGGGCCGGGATTCCGGCTCTACGGAGGTTTTTTTGTTGCATAATGTTCACAACTGGAAGATTGATTATGGATTGAAATGTATTGAAATCAATCATGAAAGTTCATGGAATTTTCAATAAAAAGCGTGATGAAATTGTGAAAAGTATGAAAAAGCTGAAGTTGTGCAGACTAAAGCACGTTTTCACAAGGTTGCAATAGACATTAGATGCATTTTAAATCCTTCCTCTGGATAATGATGTAATAATTGAACTGTTTTCGAAGAGTATTGTTGTAGTTTCTGTCGTAGGGTGAAAAGCGGCGGCGGTGATGATATAATAGATGAGATTTAGCCACAGAACAGGTGCAAAGCGCTTACTAGGGCTTGAGACTAAAGACTTTATAATTACCGGAGGGACAAGTTAATGGGAAAATTGGTGATTTGCGATCATCCTTTGATTCAACACAAACTGACATTTATTCGCGACGTGCGGACTAACACTAAGGAGTTCAGAGAGCATGTTGATGAAGTTGCCACATTGATGGCTTACGAGATTACACGCGATATTCCACTGGAGACAATAACCGTGCAGACGCCGGTTGCTGAGACACAAAGCAAGGTGATTTCCGGAAGAATGCTGGGACTGGTTCCTATCCTTCGTGCTGGACTTGGTATGCTGGAAGGCGTATTGAAGCTGCTGCCTGCAGCCAAGGTGGGTCATGTGGGCTTGTTCCGCGATCCGGATACGTTGCAGCCTGTTGAGTATTACGTCAAGCTTCCTACAGATGTGCAGGAGCGCGAACTGATTGTCATTGATCCAATGTTGGCTACTGGCGGTTCGGCCATTGCTGCTATTACTTCACTGAAGAATCGTGGCTGTACCCAAATTAAAATGATGAACCTGATCGCTGCACCGGAAGGTGTTGCTGCTGTGCATGAAGCTCACCCAGATGTGGACATTTATGTAGCCGCATTGGACGACCATTTGAATGAACATGGTTACATCATCCCGGGACTTGGCGATGCTGGTGACCGCCTGTACGGAACAAAGTAATCACGAATACTATAACTGAAGCTTATCTAGAAACAATTGCAACTATGGAGAAAGTGGGTAGGGGATATGTCCAAAATTAAAGTAATGACGATTTTCGGAGTGCGCCCCGAGGCGATCAAGATGGCACCCCTGGTTCTTGAGCTGGGGAAACATCCCGAACATATCGAATCTATCGTGTGTGTAACGGCCCAGCACCGTGAATTGTTGGATCAGGTGCTTGAGGTGTTCAAGATTACACCGGATTATGATCTGGATGTTATGAAAGACCGCCAAACCTTGAACGAGATTACCATTCGGGTGCTGGAAGGATTGGAGCCGGTACTTCGTGAGGCCAAGCCTGATCTGGTACTGGTACATGGTGACACGCTGACTACATTCCTGGCCAGTTATGCTTCATTCCTGCAACAAATTCAGGTGGGTCATGTGGAAGCAGGACTTCGGACCTGGAACAAACTCTCCCCTTATCCCGAGGAGATGAACCGTCAGCTGACAGGGGTTTTGGCCGATTTGCACTTTGCGCCGACAGACTGGTCCGCAGGCAATCTGAGACATGAGAACAAAAAAGAATCAAGTATTTATATCACAGGCAATACGGTAACCGATGTGTTTCAATATACCGTACAGCCGGACTACCAGCATCCTGTATTGGAATTTGCGTCAGGAAAAAGACTTATTTTGATGACGGCGCACCGCAGAGAATCACAAGGCGAGCCGCATCGTAATATTTTCCGGGCCGTAAAAAGAATCGCTGATGAGTTCGAAGATGTAGCCATTGTGTATCCTGTGCATCCGAGTCCAGCAGTTAAGGAACCGGCGCATGAGATCCTCGGCGGACACCCGAGAATCAAGCTGATTGATCCACTAGATGTCGTAGATCTGCATAATTTCTATCCGCATACCCACTTGATTTTGACCGATTCTGGCGGCCTGCAGGAGGAAGCTCCTTCATTCGGAGTACCTGTATTGGTGCTACGTGATACCACGGAACGCCCGGAAGGGATCGAGGCCGGAACACTGGAGCTTGTGGGGACGGACGAAGAGAAGGTGTATCAACGGACACATGCTCTGTTAACTGATCAGGAGCTCTATCAATCCATGAGTCAGGCCGCAAATCCATATGGAGACGGCAAGGCATCCGAGAGAATTGTCAATGCGATTTTGCATCATTTTGGAGTGGTTGAGGAGCGTCCGGAAGAGTTTCACAGAATGTTCACAAAAAATAAATAAAATCATTAAAACTAATATTCTGAATGAAATAAAATCAACATACAGTGAAACTGTACGGTTTATATGGTTTTGGAACGTTTTGCTGTGATTATTTTCATGTTTTCAAGGGTTTTTGAGCAATGTTCAACGAATTGACAAAGAGTCTGAGAATTCAGTAAAATTAGTTGGGATTGTAGCCATGAAACAGGAAAAAGACAGGGAAAGCCTTGGACGTACTGCTCTTGTCATTGGAAGTGCAGGTACCTTGTTAGCCGCTTACATTATTATAGGTTTCTTTCTCGCCAAATGGCTGAGAGACCTGATGGACGGTCACAATTATTGGCTGGCTATAGGCACGATCACCGGTATGATATTGGGGATTGTGAATGTGGTCCTGTTAATCAAAAAATTTTTGGGGGAGCAGAATGGATAATATGACTCCCATGATCAATACTGTCACCAGAGTGACCCTTGTCCTTATGGCAGGACTGGTAATGGGATGGGCTCTTCATCACGAGACCCGGACTGTTACCCTGGGCATGGCTCTGGGGCTGGTGGCGGGATTGGTAAATTTCCGATACCTGGCCGTTAAGGTCAGACGGGTAACGCAGAGTATTGCGAACAAGGAAGGGAATGCCTTCAATCTTGGTTTTGTCACACGGATTTGCTTCGCCATTTTGGTCACTATGTTCTCGGTCAAAATCGAGCATTTCTCGCTGGAAGCAACCATAGCCGGCCTATTTATTCCCCAGCTTCTCGCTATTCCTGCGGGAATATATCTGAGCATCAAGAAAAAAATGTAACCAGATTAAAGAGAAAGGGGGAGATGCTATGCATGCTATGCCGAAAATCATGCTTGGGGGAATTCCGATAGACTTGTCCGTCGTGCTGATGCTGCTGATCAGTTGTACAGTAGTGTTCGTTCTGGTCATGCTGTCGGTTCGTAATCTATCCGTGGAGAATCCTTCCAAACTTCAGAACTTTATGGAATGGGTTGTGGAGTTTGTACAGGGAGTCATTGGAAGTGCGATGGATCTGAAGAAAGGGAAGCCTTATATCTCTTTGGGACTAACCTTAATCCTGTTCATTTTCGTATCCAACTTGCTCGGACTGCCGTTTTCAGTCGTGACTGAGGCACATGGACCGGTTACTGTATTCGGACATGTGATTGAAGCTACGAAGAACCTTGCACATGGTGACCACGTTGAGATCCTTTGGTACAAATCGCCGACAGCAGATATCAATGTCACTGCGGGGCTGGCACTTATTGTGTTTGTACTAATGAACTACCTGGGCATCAAGCTCAACGGCAAGCATTATTTCAAACACTTTGTTGAGCCGTTTCCAATTTTCTTGCCGCTTAACATTATTGAGAACTTGGCCAAGCCTATCGCTTTGGCAATCCGGCTTTACGCGAACATTTTCGCGGGTGAGGTTCTGATTACTGTTATTCTGAAGCTGGGGGTTCTCAGTATACCGTTTCTGGCTGTATGGCAGGGCTTCAGTATTTTCGTTGGGGCACTGCAGGCGTTTATCTTTACGATTCTGACGATGGTATACATCGCGCAGATGACGATTCACGAAGAAGAAGCACATTAATGAGCTGTCGTGAAGACAAACGGCAGCCGCCGATCGTACCTTCGCGGGAGATATGTTATATCATTAAACACAATTTGAACCGAAATTAAAGGAGGATATTTACAAATGGAATTTTTGGCAGCAGCAATCGCGGTTGGTTTGGGCGCACTTGGCGCAGGTCTTGGTAACGGTATGATCGTTAGTAGAACGGTAGAATCCATCGCTCGTCAACCGGAAGCTCGTAACGCCCTGCAAACGACTATGTTTATCGGTGTAGGTATCGTCGAGGTTATTCCTTTGGCCGCAACAGTTATTGCATTCCTGATCATGTTTTCTTAATAAACCGTACCTACGGTTTGGCGGGGAGGGCAAGTGCCATCCGCGCCTTACTTTTGTATACGTCCGCAAGACGCGGTAATGGAAGGGAGTGACCTCAGTGGATATCGTTTGGACAAATATCGTTTTTTCAATCGCTGCGTTTTTGATTCTATATTTCCTGCTGAGCAAATTTGCGTTCAGTAAATTGTTCGGGATTATGGAGAAACGCCGTGAGCTGGTAATGCAGCAGATGGACGAAGCGGCGAAGACCAGAGAGCAGGCGGTCGCGTACGTGGAAGAGCAAAAGCAGGCGTTGAACAACGCACGCCAGGAAGCTCAGAACATCATCCAGCAATCCCAGATCACGAGCAATCAACAAATGGACAAGATTCTGGAGCAAGCCAAATCCGAAGCTTCTCGCATCAAGGACGAGGCTGTCCGGGATATCGAGAACGAGAAGAACAAAGCTGTCGAAGAACTTCGCAGCGAGATTGGTACAGCATCCGTACGGATTGCTTCCAAGCTGATCAAGAAAGAAGTAAGCGCGAGCGGCGAACAGGAGCAGCTTGTTGATCAATACCTCAAAGAGGTAGGAGGCAGATCATGAGCCGCGATACGGTAGTTGCGGGACGCTATGCCAAAGCGCTGTATAGCGCTGCGGTAGAGAAAGGAATTACGCTTCAGGTTGAAGAGGAGCTCAAGGCGGTAGTCGAAGTTCTTCATAACGACCAGGAAGTGAAACGCTTTATCCTGGCTCCACGCATCTCGCAATCCGACAAACTGAAAGTGCTGCGTTCTGTGCTTGAAGACAAGCTTTCACCGACCGTATTGAATACGGTTGAGCTGCTTGTGTCACGGGGCAGAACCGACATTTTTGCCGATCTGCTGGAAACATATATCAAAATTGAAGGAGACGCTCTCGGAATCGGAGATGCCACTGTATATTCAGCTTATTCGCTTAGCGAAGATGAGAAGGCAGCGGTAGCAGCCGAATTCGGTCAACTGGTGAATCGCAAGATTCGTGTGAAGAACGTGGTTGACGAGAGTGTGCTCGGCGGACTGAAGGTTGTTATCGGCGACACGCTGTATGATGGCAGTTTGTCCGGCAAGCTGGAACGTCTCGAGAAATCTTTTAACGATAAGCATAGAAGATAGGGGTGAGGATATTGGGCATCAGACCTGAAGAGATCAGCACTTTGATCAAAAGTCAAATTGAGCAATATAAAACCGATATCGAAGTTGCCGAGATTGGCACCGTCATTCAAGTCGGCGACGGTATCGCCCGTGTCTACGGTCTGGAAAACGCAATGGCAGGCGAATTGCTGGAGTTCTCCAACGGTGTAGTAGGCATGGCGCTCAACCTGGAAGAAAGCAACGTCGGTGTTGTTATCCTGGGTGAGTACAAGGAAATTCGTGAAGGCGATCAAGTGAAGCGTACAGGCCGCATTATGCAGGTACCGGTTGGCGAAGCCCTGCTGGGTCGTGTCGTGAACGCACTTGGACAGCCGCTCGATGGCAAAGGTCCAATCGCAACGACTGAATTCCGTCCTGTAGAAAACAATGCACCAGGTGTTATCGACCGTAAATCGGTTCACGAACCAATGCAAACGGGTCTGAAGGCGATTGACGCAATGGTGCCGATCGGCCGCGGACAACGTGAGCTCATCATCGGTGACCGTCAAACTGGTAAAACCGCAATCGCAATCGATGCCATCATCAACCAAAAAGGCAACGGCATGAAATGTATCTATGTTGCCATTGGACAAAAGCAATCCACAGTAGCACAGGTAGTGGAAACTCTCCGCCGCCATGGTGCGCTCGAATATACCATCGTTGTAACTGCATCGGCATCCGAACCTTCTCCATTGCTCTTTATCGCTCCGTACGCAGGCTGCGCAATGGGTGAGTACTTCATGTACAAAGGCGAGCACGTATTGGTTATCTATGATGACCTTTCCAAGCAAGCTTCCGCATACCGCGAGTTGTCCTTGCTGCTCCGTCGTCCACCGGGCCGTGAAGCTTTCCCAGGTGACGTATTCTACTTGCACTCCCGTCTTTTGGAACGTGCAGCGAAGCTTAGCGATGAGCTTGGTGGTGGTTCATTAACCGCGTTGCCGTTCATCGAAACACAGGCTTCTGACGTATCGGCTTACATTCCTACGAACGTAATCTCGATCACTGACGGCCAAATCTTCTTGGAGTCCGACCTGTTCTACTCCGGTCAACGTCCGGCGATCAACGTCGGTATCTCCGTATCCCGTGTAGGGGGATCCGCACAGATCAAAGCTATGAAGAAGGTTGCCGGCTCGCTCCGTCTGGATCTGGCCCAATACCGTGAGCTTCAGGCGTTCTCCCAGTTCGGTTCCGATCTTGATAAATCTACGCAGGCCCGTCTGAACCGCGGTGCTCGTATGATGGAAATTCTGAAACAGGGCGTGAATCAGCCGCTGTCCGTTGAGCATCAAGTAGTCAGCTTGTACACGGCTGTTAAAGGTCATTTGGATGATATTCCTGTCAAAGATGTTAGACGCTTCGAGAAAGAGTTCCTGGCATTCGTAGACAGCAGCGCTTCCGAGATCCTCAAGTCTATCACGGATACGAAGGATTTAACTGCGGATAACGAGACTGCATTGAAAGAAGCCATTGAGAAATTCAAAAGAGGTTTCGCGACTAGCTAAACCTTGATGATAAAGCTCCTTGGTTTGCGAGAGTAATGCCTGCAGAGCTTGTTAATAGAATGATTTCAGTGAAATTGAGCTTTGACGGTGTCAAAGCTCAAAGATTATACTTGCGAACTTTGCTTTGGCTTCGTCAAAGCAAAGTAGATGCTTACGAAGATAGCTTTGACTTCGTCAAAGCTTAGCAAATGCTTACGAAGTCAGCTTTGACTTCGTCAAAGCTTAAAGGTGGTGAAATCATGGCAAGAAGCATGCGTGATATTAAACGTCAAATCAAAAGCGTTAAAAACACCAGACAGATCACCAAAGCGATGGAGATGGTAGCTGCCTCCAAGCTCAGAAAAGCGCAGGAGAAAGCCGAGGCTGCCCGTCCTTATTCAGAGAAGCTGAAAGAGGTCGTAACGAGCATTGCCTCCGGTTCGGAAGGCATTCAGCATCCCATGCTGGTCAGCCGTCCTGTTAAAAAGACAGGATATCTCATCGTCACTTCGGACAGAGGTCTGGCCGGTGGATACAACGCCAATATTTTGCGTAAGGTGACTATGCTCATCGCAGAACGCCACAAGTCGAAAGACGAGTACGTTTTGTTCGTTATTGGCCGCAAAGGCCGTGACTTCCTGCGCCGCCGTGAGTACCCGATTATCGAGACGGTAACCGAGCTTTCTGATACACCGAAGTTTGCGGACATCAAGTCCATTGCCAACTCGTCTGTTCAGAAGTTCGTAGATGGTGACTTTGACGAACTGTATGTATGTTACAACCGTTTCGTTAATGCCATCACTCAAGTTCCGACCGTTGATCGGTTGCTGCCGATGGAGACAGTGAGCGAAAAAGATCATCATGAAGCCAGTGCCAACTATGAATACGAGCCTTCTCCTATGGGCGTTTTGGAAGTGCTGCTTCCGAAGTATGCCGAGACTCTGATTTATAGTGCAATACTGGACGGCAAAGCTAGCGAGCTGGGTGCAAAGATGACAGCGATGGGCAATGCAACGAAGAATGCGTCGAAAATGATCGGGGATCTTACCCTTACGTACAACCGTGCTCGTCAAGCGGCAATTACGCAGGAAATCACCGAGATCGTGGCCGGGGCAAACGCGCAGTCTTAAAATATATAGGGTGTTAAGCATCGCTTAACATTAGCTTATATTTTACGAGAATCGGGTGCCGCCAAAGCGATACGAGGTATCGCTGCCTTGTAGAGCTTAAGTTCTTCAAGGACGGCACTGTCGTTTCTCCTTAATGTAATAGCTTTCGAGGAGGGAAACTAAGATGAACAAAGGACGCGTTGTAAGCATTATGGGTCCGGTTGTGGATATTGAATTTGAACGCGGCCAGTTGCCCGAGATATTCAACGCCATTAAAATTGAGACCAGCCTGGAGAATGACCGCAAGATCGATTTGACGCTTGAGGTTTCCAATCATCTGGGTGACAATCTGGTACGTTGTATCGCTATGTCTACTACAGACGGGCTGGTACGCGGGCTGGAAGCTATCGACCAAGGAGGACCAATCTCGGTTCCTGTTGGCGAAGTGACACTGGGCCGTGTATTTAACGTACTCGGAAATCCAATTGATAACGGCGCAGAGATTGTAGCTGAGCAAAAGGATCCGATTCACCGTCTGGCTCCGACGTTCGATGAACTGTCTACCCAAGCGGAAATTCTGGAAACTGGAATCAAGGTTATCGACTTGCTTGCTCCTTATGCTAAGGGTGGTAAGATCGGTCTGTTCGGTGGTGCCGGCGTAGGTAAAACCGTAACGATCCAGGAATTGATCAATAACATTGCTCAAGAGCACGGCGGTATCTCCGTATTCGCGGGCGTGGGCGAGCGTACTCGTGAAGGTAACGACTTGTACCATGAAATGACGGACTCCGGCGTTATCAAGAAAACAGCGATGGTGTTCGGACAGATGAACGAGCCTCCGGGCGCGCGTCTGCGTGTAGCACTGACTGGTCTTACTATGGCGGAATATTTCCGTGATGTGGAAGGCCGCGACACGCTGCTGTTTATCGATAACATCTTCCGCTTTACTCAAGCAGGTTCTGAAGTATCCGCCTTGCTCGGACGCATGCCTTCCGCGGTTGGTTACCAGCCAACGCTGGCAACGGAAATGGGTCAATTGCAAGAGCGTATTACTTCGACGAAAAAAGGTTCCGTTACTTCCATTCAGGCTATTTACGTGCCTGCGGATGACTATACTGACCCTGCTCCGGCGACAGCATTTGCTCACTTGGATGCTACAACTAACTTGGAGCGTAAAATCTCTGAAAAAGGGATTTTCCCTGCGGTTGACCCACTGGCGTCCAGCTCGCGGATTCTCGCACCTGAAGTTGTTGGCGATGAGCACTATAACGTGGCTCAAGGCGTTAAGCAACTGCTTCAACGTTACAACGAGCTTCAGGACATCATCGCAATCCTCGGTATGGATGAGCTGAGCGAAGAAGACAAGGTGATTGTAGCCCGCGCTCGTAGAGTGGAACGCTTCTTGTCTCAGCCTTTCCACGTGGCCGAGCAGTTCACCGGTTTCAAAGGCAAATACGTGCCAATTAAAGAAACGGTTCGCAGCTTCAAAGAGATTCTGGATGGTAAGCATGACGATCTTCCGGAAGCGGCATTCCTCTTTGTAGGTACGATTGAAGAAGCAGTCGAAAAAGCGAAATCATTGTAACCCTGAGCTGAGTTAAGGCTCTCGATGCGAGCTTTACTGTGGTAAAGCTTTTAGGAGGAATGGAAGTGAACACTTTTCTATTGGAAATTGTCACGCCGGATCGTCTAGTCTACTCAAAACAGGTGAACAGCCTGACTGTACGTGGGGTAGAAGGCGAATTGGGTATTTTGCCCGGACACATTCCGCTTGTAACTCCACTTCAGGTTGCTCCGCTGTCCGTTAAGGCGGACGGTGTTACGATCTCAATCGCCGTACACGGCGGTTTCGTTGAGGTGCACAAAGACAAGGTAACCGTGCTGGCTGAAAGTGCCGAGCTGCCTAAGGATATCGATGTTGAGCGCGCCGAGGCGGCTAAAGAACGGGCTCAGCGCCGTTTGCAGTCGCGTAGCAAGCAGGACGATATTGATCATCGCCGTGCGGAGTTGGCGCTGCAACGCGCCGTTACACGGATCAAAGTGTCCACCGGAAAAGGACAACAGTAATAGTATGGCGGTCAAGCTTAAGGGCTTGGCCGTCTTTTTGTATCTTTCAGCTGGACATTGAGTAAATTACTGGATTCTTTTTAAAACACGATTTAAGGCCTTATGGAGGTTGTGAAAGTGAACATCTAGTGATATTCTAGGATATTGGAGCTATATTGTTTAAAAATTTGTAAAAGTACTGGATTCTTTTCCCCTACGCAAGTATGATATAAGAGTCGATTTCCGAGTAAGGTTACACGGGGGGTAAACATGAATGAAATGTTGACCGCGGAGTTGTCTGGCGCAATCGGCCGCAGCGGATTGGTCTCAATGGTTGTATCATTGCTCTGCGTTGTATTATCTTGGTGGGCTTTGCAGAACCTTAAGCTCGATCTCATCATAAGATATCCCAAGAGCCCGCAAGGTAGGCTGCTGCACTTGCTGCTAGCCATTGTTCTGGGCCACTTCGTGGCCGGATTTCTGCTGGATTATCTGGGGTGGAGCTCGCAGATCCGCCATATGTTTTAAGACGTAAGGGTTTGGTTATAAGTTCGTAGGCCATAAGTTGCAGTAAGACATCGAATAATAATTTTTTATTATGTCAACACTGAATTTTAAGGGATGTACTCGAAAAACAGGATGAAATGACGGAAAATGCGATAATATGACAGTGGCACTTAAATTAAGATTAACATTTATTTTAAGAAATAATGGACGCGGAGGGAAACCGAAATGAGCAAATTTATCGTCCGCGGTGGCAACAGATTGACCGGGAGCGTGAAAGTTAGCGGCGCAAAAAATTCCGTACTACCGATCATAGCCGCCTCTTTATTGGCAGAAGAAGGAGTTAGCGTCATTGTGGACGCACCTCCGCTTGACGATGTAATGACGATTAGCAAAGTGCTGGAATCTCTGGGGGCAGGGGTTACATACCAGAACGATATTATTGAGGTGGATGCCAGAAGTATCTCCTCCTGTGAAGCACCTTATGAATGGGTACGCAAAATGCGGGCTTCTTTCCTAGTGATGGGGCCACTGTTGTCCCGATTGGGACGTACAAGAATTTCTTTGCCAGGCGGGTGTGCAATCGGTACTCGACCTATTGATCAGCATTTAAAAGGATTTGAGGCGCTTGGTGCAGAGATCAGTCTCGGCCAAGGCTACATTGAAGCGAAAAGTAACGGAAGGCTGCGTGGAGCCAAGATTTATCTGGATGTAGCCAGCGTAGGCGCGACCGAGAACATAATGATGGCGGCAGCTCTTGCGGAGGGTGTAACCGTAATTGAGAATGCGGCCAAAGAGCCAGAGATTGTTGACCTAGCCAATTACCTGAATGGTATGGGCGCTATCGTTCGGGGTGCCGGCACAGGTGTGATCCGTATTGAAGGCGTTGAGTCTCTGCATGGCGTGAAGCATCATGTTATTCCTGACCGTATCGAGGCAGGTACTTACATGGCTGCTGCAGCGATCACAGGCGGCGATGTATATGTGGAAGGTGCGATTGCTGACCACTTGGGACCTGTAATTGCGAAGATGGAAGAAATGGGCGTAACCATTATTCCTGACGAGAACGGTGTGCGCGTGATCAGCGACAAGCCGCTGAAGGCTGTTGATCTGAAGACACTGCCGTATCCTGGTTTCCCGACGGATATGCAGTCACAAATGATGGCGTTGCTACTTCGCTCTGAAGGCACCAGCGTAGTTACCGAGACTGTATTTGAGAACCGCTTTATGCATGTGGATGAATTCCATAATATGAATGCGGAGATCAAGATTGAAGGCCGCTCCGCGATCGTGACGGGCAATGCTCGCCTCGTAGGCGCCAAAGTTTGTGCCACCGATCTGCGTGCCGGAGCAGCACTGATTCTGGCAGGCCTTGTGGCTGAAGGAACTACAGAAGTATCCGGAACTCACCATATCGACCGTGGATATGTTCATTTGGCAGAGAAGCTGTCGGGACTTGGTGCGGATATCTGGCGTATTTCCATGGAAGACGCTGCTACCGAGAAGGAAGAAGCTTCTAAGTCTGAGACTTCCAAAAGCAAGAACGAAGAAGCGAAACCTCGTTTCCAAGTTCAACCGACCTGGGTATAATATCAATTCATTTGCAAAAGTAAGCCAAGTGGCGTTCCTGCCGCTTGGCTTTTTTGTTCAACTCTCTTTCTCTCATTTCCTGTTCTAGCAGTTGGCTGAGATTCATATCTATAAGAATCAGCCAGTGGAGCACAGGAAGGAGCCATAGAGATGAAAGATTCCCGTTATACCCGGCGCTGGAAGAATCGGCGCCTCTCTTTGCGGCGCACGGCGCCGTATGCGAAGCGCCTAGCGCCTGCCGCTTGGTTGGCAGCGCCACTCCTCGCGGCGCTGCTGCTGCCTCTGGCCGTGATCGGTCCCCGGCACGGCCAAGCCCCGCCCCCTGCACCGCCGCAGCATACAGCGGCTCCGGCGGTGCAGGCCCCAGCTGCGGAGGGCACCCCGCAGCCGCAAGTCTCTGTCTATTTGTCGCGCAGCGGACAAATAGAGACACTGCCGCTGGAAGAGTACGTCAGCGGCGTGGTGGCGGCCGAGATGCCGGCCGACTTTGAGCTTGAGGCGCTCAAAGCACAGGCCGTAGCGGCCCGCACCTTTATTGCCCGTCGCCTCGTAGCCGGCGACGTCAGCGGCGTGCCAGTGCCGGGCGCGAATGTCACCGACACGGTCAACCACCAGGCTTACGTTTCGTCCAAGAAACTGAAACAGGATTTTACACAGACGCAGCAGGAGAAGATCCATCGCGCAGTTCTGGAGACTCGTGGCGTGATTATGACGTATAACGGACAGCCGATCACAGCCTCCTTTTTTGCATCCAGTGGAGGTTATACGGAAAATTCGGAAGAGTATTGGAAGGGAGCGGTGCCCTATTTGCGCAGCGTAGCCAGTCCATGGGATAAAGAGATTACCCCCAATTATGCAGTAACCTCAGCGTTCACGGTTCAGGAGCTGATGTCCAAGCTGGGAGCGGGTAAGGGAGCTGTCCCGGTAATCAAAGATCTATCGGCGTCCGCCAAGGACGGAACCACTTCCCCGTCAGCGTTGCCGATGGAAGTGTTGTCTTTAACTACAGGGCACCGGATCAAGGAGATTTCTATCGGTGGGCAGGTGTTTACCGGCCGGGAAGTGCGGGAGAAGCTGGGGCTGCGGTCGAGCCAGTTCACCTGGAAGCGCAAGGGTGAACAGATTCTAATCACCACCTACGGTAATGGTCATGGTGTAGGTATGAGTCAGTGGGGAGCGAACGGGATGGCCAAGGAGGGCGGAACGGCTACGCAAATTCTCAAACACTATTACACGGGAATCACCTTCACGCAAGTCTCAACTCTTTTGAAAAAATAACTTGAAAGATACGTATAAAAGCAGATTGCCCGGTAACACTGGTTACTGAGGTGATAAACTATGAATGAACAAGACAAAAACAAAACAACCCATGATGAATCTCTCAAAAATAAGCAGGGAGATTCAGGTGCGAAGCCTTCTTCATGGAACAGACTGTTATCCAAGCGGTGGGTATTTCCGGCAGTCTACACGGCGGCAGCGGCAATTATACTAACCTTGGTGTGGGTCTATCAGGATGCGGGTACTAAACCGCTGACTCAGGACACCGCCGCCGTTGTCAACAAGGAAACTGGAGACGACCAAAGCATTCCAGCAAACGGAAATCCCGATTCCATGGAAGTAGTGGCTTCAGCAGAAGACATTGCCTGGCCGGTGAGCAACCCCGCTGAGATTGAAGTGGTCAAGCCGTATTATGACGAGAACGGGACTGAAGAAAATCACGTAGAAGCGATGGTGCAATATAACGACACCTTTACGCCTAATACGGGAATTGATATCGCCCGTGAAGACAACAAGCCATTTGATGTTAAGGCTGCACTGAGCGGTAAAGTGGAACGGGTGGAGAATCATCCGGTCAATGGTACGGTGGTTGAAATTACTTCAGCCGGTAACCTGAAGACAGTGTACCAAAGTCTGGGTGAAGCCAAAGTGAAGCAAGGTGACGAAGTCAAGCAAGGAGATATTCTTGCTTCAGCCGGACGCAATGAAGTCGAGAAAACGCTCGGCAATCATGTTCACTTTGAAGTGTACAAAGACGGCAAGCTTGTGAATCCTTCGGATTTGCTTCCAGAGCGCAAATAATTATTTTTTCGAAAGGCAGGGGGCGGATGCCCTCTGCTTTTTTTGTATACAGGACTTTATAAGTCCTACAGCGGCCTAGTAATCATTGCCTGCTTACACGGACAATCAAGAGCGAGCATGCCCTGATTTACGGTTGTCCACCAAATAAAATGAGCCTCCCACAGCTTGTCATGTCCTGAAAGCGCGAATATATAGGCCCGCCACTCATATAATGTACCAAACTATCCACAGTTGGGAGGCGGGAGCGTGCACGATTACATCAAGGAACGTACGATCAAAATTGGACGCTGCATCGTGGAAACAAGGCACACGGTCCGAACCATAGCCAAGGAATTTGGCGTTTCAAAGAGCACGGTGCACAAGGATTTGACGGAGCGTCTACCTGAGATCAACCCTGATCTGGCTGATCAGGTGAAGCACATTCTCGAATATCACAAATCCATCCGACATCTGCGGGGGGGAGAAGCCACAAAGATCAAATATAAAAAGACCACTGGAAAAAAGCGTGAGGTTGCTGTAGCGTCAAAGCCATAACATTTTCGGAATTTTAAGGAATATTTAATTTTAACGCATTGTATAAATCCCCTAAAGTATGGTATTTTTAAATTTGGTACTATATATGTTGAACTAAAGAAATAGATCTAATGACCTACTTCTTACGTAGGGTCGAAAATGGTCATATCATTCTTTGGTTTATATAATTTGCAGTTCATTCTAAAATAACACTTTGGGGGCTCTTTCATTATGCTTAGCAAGGATATCGGAATCGATCTCGGCACGGCCAATGTGCTCATTCATGTTAAAGGAAGGGGAGTCGTTCTGGATGAACCTTCTGTGGTCACGCTTGAAAGTGATACGAAGAAAGTCCTTGCGGTGGGAGAGCAGGCCCGGCGGATGGTAGGACGCACACCCGGGAATATCACGACGATCCGTCCACTTCGGGACGGGGTTATCGCCGATTTTGAAATTACGGAAATGATGCTGAAGTATTTCATCGACCGCGTGGGTGGCCGCAGTTGGTACGCACGGCCCCGCATTCTCATTTGCGCGCCTACGAATATTACTTCTGTTGAGCAGAAGTCTATTCGGGAAGCGGCGGAACGCAGTGGGGCCAAAGAAGTATTCATGGAAGAAGAGCCGAAGGCCGCAGCGATTGGTGCGGGAATGGATATTTATCAACCAAGTGGAAACATGGTCGTCGATATTGGCGGCGGAACGACGGATGTAGCCGTATTGTCCATGGGCGACGTCGTTACCGCCTCTTCGATTAAAGTTGCAGGGGACAAGTTCGACGATGCCATTTTAAAATATATTAAGCAAAAATATAAACTGTTGATCGGGGAGCGCACTGCCGAGGATATCAAGGTGTCTATCGGTACGGTACGTCCAAGCGGCATGCAGGCGGAGCTTGATATCCGCGGACGTGACATGGTCAGTGGACTGCCGCAGACCTTAACCATTTCCTCCAGTGAAGTGCAGGAAGCTCTGTGGGACCCGGTTTCTTCTATAGTTGCTGCTGCCAAATCGGTGCTTGAACGTACACCGCCTGAGCTGTCGGCAGATATTATCGATCGGGGTGTTGTCCTGACCGGAGGCGGTGCGATGCTGAACGGATTGGACGAGCTGCTGGCAGAACAATTGCACGTGCCTGTCTGGATTGCCGAAGATCCTATGCATTGCGTGGTTAAGGGAACGGGCATCATGCTGGACAATTTGGACAAGGTCGTTAAGAAAAAGTTCTAGGCAGCCGATAAAAAGGAATAGAAGAAGACCTAGGAAGGGGACATCCTTTAATGCTAAGAGGACTGTACACGGCTGCCGCCGGCATGGTTACGCAACAGCGCCGGCATGATACGGCAACGCAGAATATCGCCAACTTGAATACAACGGGGTACAAGCAGGTTGACAGTGTCAGCCATGCGTTTCCTGAAGCGCTGATTTCCGCCATGAATAATGGCGTGACGAAGCCGATCGGACGGATCAACACAGGTGTATTTGCAGAGCAATCCATTTCCCAATATTTGCAGGGTGATCTGATTGAGAGCGGCAAACCGGTCGATTTTGCACTGGACACGAATTTACAGGTCGTAGACCCCGTTACAGGCGAGAATATTACGTTTGACGGATCAGGCAAGTATACCAGTCCCCAGGGAGAGGTAATTTACCGCCCCCAAGCCTTTTTTACTGTACAGGATAATGACGGCAACAATTTATATACACGCAACGGAAGCTTCACGGTCACTCCGACAGGCAATGTACTTAGTGCAGGCGGGTTCAAGGTGCTGGATGATCAAGGCAACCCGCTGGTCTTGACAGAACCGCAGGACAACCTTAAAGTGGACGGGCAGGGGAATTTGCTGGATCCTGAGACAGGGCAGCCCTCGGGAACGAAGATTGGCATCAGTGTGATCACCAAGCCCCAGGAATTGGTGCGTGATGGTAACGGTGTATTTCATGCTGAGGATGTCAATACTGCGGGTATCCGGTTCGCGAATAATGAAGATAACCTGAAGGTTCGTCAGGGCTTTCTGGAGAACTCCAATGTGGATGCAACTCAGGTGACTGTAGATCTGAACGCGGCTTACCGGGCATATGAAGCGAATCAGAAGGTTATCCAGTTCTATGACAGCAGCCTGCAGAAGGCTGTTAATGAAGTTGGCAGGGTATAGGAGGGTTGATTCATGAATAACTCAACGATCAGTGCAGCGGTCTCCATGTCCAGTCTCCAGAAGCGTCTGGATATTATTGCTGATAACGTCGCAAATGTGGATACGGTTGGTTACAAAGCCAGAAAAGGCTCCTTTGAGGATGTATTAACCCGTGTACAACAGCAGTCGCCTGATTTTAATCAGCCGGGACGGAATACACCGCTTGGCTTCAACATGGGGTTTGGCGTGCGTTTATCCCAGGTGGCAAACGATTGGGAAGAAGGTCCCTTGAAGGAGACGGGGAAACCGACAGATCTGGCTCTTCAAGGAAACGGAGTATTTGGTATTCAGGTGAACGGAGATACGGTATATACACGCTTGGGTGATTTTCATTTTACCCCGGATATCAATAATGCGGCGAACATGCTACTAGTGGACAATCAGGGTCATTCTGTATTAGACACACAGGGAAATCCGCTTACGGTGTCTGCTAACGTTATTGCAGCGATTGACGAGACAGGACGAGTGCTTACCAAGCAGCGGGAAGATGGTCCTGTGACGGAGGGCCCGCGAATCATGATTGCTGAGCCGCGGAGCAAGGACGCACTGCAAGCTATCGATGGCAGCTATTATAAATTAGCAGATGGCATCACAGCACAGCAGGCTTTTGTGGAGCCGGCAGCAAATGGGGCATCGGCCGTTGGGGTGCGCTCCGGCTGGCTGGAGCAATCCAATGTGGACCTCAGCAAGGAAATGACTGAACTGATGCAGATTCAGCGCACGTACCAGCTGGCTGCCCGGGCCCTGACCTCCAGTGACCAGATGCTTGGCCTGGCCAATAACATGCGTGGGTAGGTGAAGTAATGAGTCGTCAGAATCACGATAAGCAGGAAGAAGATCGTACACCGGTGAAGAAGCGGGGCGTGCGGAAGTGGACCATTATCCAGTGGTTTCTGATTCCATTGCTGCTGGTGGCTGCCCTTGCAGGCGGCCTGGTTGCCGGGTATGTTGTACTAGGTAAAAAAGAATTCAGCGATGTGCTGCAGTGGAGCACATGGAAGCATGTCTATGATCTGGTTTTTGCTCCCTGACCGGGGCACTCACGGGAACTCCCTTGTTGACAAGGGAGTTTTCTTTTTTATACTGAAAAATGTATAATGATGGGGGACTAAGTCGACAAAAAGGGCCCTCTCCGCCAGGCTGCCGCGTACGGTGGAGAAAGCCCCTTATCTGAACCTCCACTTCTGCAGGTGGTGAAGGATAATATAGTTTTTGCCGAAGCAGACTGAGTTTATGCAGTCTGGCTTAAGAAAGTATGACTTAAGTGCAAAGCTGTAGCAGCAAGCTACTGTAAACACGCGGTACATCCGAAAGGAGTTTTGTCATAATGTTGAATGTTAATGAAATTCAAGAAATTATCCCCCACCGGCCTCCATTTCTGCTGGTGGACAAAATTACCGAAATAGAAATGGGCAAACGTGCAGTTGGCATCAAAAATGTAACGGTGAATGAACCTTTCTTTGCAGGTCATTTTCCCGGATATCCTGTTATGCCAGGTGTGCTGATCACCGAGGCGCTGGCTCAAGTGGGCGCAGTGGCAATCTTGGGTGTTGAAGCTAATCGTGGCAAGATCGGCTTTTTGGCCGGGCTTGACGGCTTCCGCTTCCGCGGTCAGGTGGTTCCAGGTGATACCCTGGTGCTTGAGGTGGAAATTACCCGCTTGAAGGGAAGTATTGGCAAGGGACAGGCCACAGCAAAAGTGGACGGCAAGGTTGTTGCATCCGGAGAAATCATGTTTGCATTGAATTGATACCCTATAAATGATATATGGACAAGGAGAGATTCATATGACCCAATTAAGCCCGAAAGCTGCAGAAACGCTAGAACACTGGTTACAAGACCCTTCGGTGGACGAATCTACTAAGGCGGAGCTGCGTGCGCTGGAGAATGACCCACAGGAGCTTGAGGAACGTTTCTACAGAGATCTGGAATTTGGTACTGGCGGTCTGCGCGGCGTTATTGGTGCAGGTAGTAATCGGATTAACCGTTACACAGTAGGCAGAGCGACTCAAGGCTTCGCTGAGTATATCTTGGAGCAGCACACTGGAGAAGGCCGTCCTTCTGTCGTGATCGCTCATGATTCCCGCCATTTCTCGCCGGAGTTTTCCCTTGAGACTGCACTTGTGCTGGCAGGCAACGGGATTGAAGCCTACTTATATCCTTCACTGCGTTCTACTCCACAGCTGTCTTTCAGTGTTCGCTACTTGAAAGCAACCGGCGGTGTAGTGATTACGGCGAGTCATAACCCTCCTGAATATAATGGCTATAAGGTATATAATTCTGAAGGCGGACAGCTCGTCCCGCATGAAGCGGAGAAGGTCATTTCCTACATAATGGGGGTAGATTCCTTCGATGCCGTAAAACGTATTTCTCAAGAAGAGGCCGAGAGTCAGGGATTACTGCATTGGCTGGGTGAGAAGGAAGACGAGGCATTCACCGATACCGTCGCTGCGGTTAGTGTAGCGCGTGAGGAGATTGCAGCGAAGCTTGGCCGTGATTTCAAAATCGTATACACGCCGCTGCATGGTACAGGTAACCATCCTGTTCGCCAGGTATTGGAGAAAATCGGATTCACGCAAGTGCATGTAGTGCCAGAGCAGGAGCAACCGGACGCCGAGTTCAGTACAGTGAAATCGCCGAATCCGGAGGAGCGCGAAGCCTTTACATTGGCAATCAAGCTGGGTGAAGAACTGAATGCCGATCTGCTGATCGGAACAGACCCTGACGCAGACCGCATGGGTGCTGTAGTGCGTGACAACGAAGGCAAGTTCGTCGTGCTGTCCGGCAACCAGTCCGGTGCACTTATGATTCACTATTATCTGAGCCGCCTGCAGGAGCAGGGCAAGCTTCCTAAGAATGGTGCAGTGGTCAAAACCGTTGTAACGAGTGAAATGGGAGCTGCTGTTGCCGCTCACTATGGCGCGACTATTTTCAATACATTAACAGGCTTCAAATATATTGGTGAAAAAATGACCCAGTTCGAAGCATCCGGCGAGTACACTTACCTGTTCGGCTATGAAGAAAGCTATGGATATCTGGCCGGCAACTATGCTCGCGACAAGGACGCAGTGCTGGCGGCTATGCTAATCGCTGAGGCTGGGGCTTACTATAAAGCACAAGGTAAAACATTGTACGATGTCCTTCAAGAGCTGTACGAGCAGTTTGGCTACTTCCTGGAAAGTCTGGAATCACGCACTTTGAAAGGGAAAGATGGCGTAGCACAAATCCAGGGAATTATGAGCGACTGGCGCAGCAACCCGCCGCAAGAAATTGCTGGCTCGGCTGTCAGTGAAATTCTCGATTTCTCTCTCGGTCTGAACGGACTGCCGAAGGAAAACGTTCTTAAATATATGCTGGCTGACGGTTCATGGTTCTGTCTGCGTCCTTCCGGCACAGAGCCAAAAATCAAAGTTTATTTTGCAGTGCGGGGTCAATCGCTGCAGAATGCTAAGGATAAGATAGCGGCTCTGTCCCAGCAGGTTATGGCTCGTGTCGATGGCAAATAGGAAATAAAACAAGAAATTGGATTTCTCCTGGTGATCAAAGCCCGGGTATAATGTGGTGAAGCGGGGGCTTGGGCCGGATAACAGGTGCTGTTATGCTTAAGCCTCCAGGATGCTTTGCCCGGTACGCCGGGCTTTTGATTTGTGAAGAAAGGTCTTTTAAGTGAAAGAGGAGGTACTTTGGTGCAGCAAAAATGGCAGCGATGGAATATATCTTCGAGAAAGTGGCTGTGGATAATAGTTGTGGTCGGCCTTGTAGCTGCCCTGCCTGTTGTTTACGATCGGCTGGTGACGGAGAAATCATCGAAGACGGTAGAATTGGTATTTGATTATCGGGATCTGGTGCAAGTCTCCAGCTACCGATCAAACCCGCAGGATTATATTTCGGAACAGCTGGATCGCCTGAAGGAAGCTGGCGTGCAAAGCATGGCTATCTATGAAAGTACGTTGGATGATTTTCGCCGGGCCCGTCGTTTGATGATGTGGGGGGCGGCAGATATCGCCAACCTGACGGATACGATTATCCCTGAAAATCAAAACTATACGTATGTTCTTTTTACAAGTGCAAAGAATCATGATGCGCTAGCACCTCTGCTACGTGACAAGTTCGCGGAACTGGGTATTGCTACAAGAGATTGGAGCTTCCGCGGTCAAGAAGGGCTCATTATCGAGACTCCGATTGAGAATGCTACGATGAAGCCTATTCAGCCGGACCCGATTACGCTGGATATGCTGCATGCCAAGGGATTCAACATCGTACCCCGGTTTGTAGATTCCTTACCGTACAATGAAGCATCCGTGAAAAAGATGCTGGACCATTATGCAGACCTTGGCGTAAAACGGATTCTTTTTGAAGGGGAATCTGTCAAAGGATTTAAGGATGACGAGGAATTGCATAGTCTCACAGCCTTCGCTAATCTTCTCAAGGAACGTGGGATTGGAATTGCAGCCATTGAGAATATAAAGAAACAGCAGAAGGGTTTCAATAAGCTTGCTTATATGCTCGATTACAATGTAACACGGCTGTATTCCCTGAGTGAGGCGGATTCCTCCCTAAAGCCCGATGTTATTGCGGATCGGTTCGCATTGGCTACCAAGGACCGCAATATTCGCATGCTGTATTTGAACACGATCGCCACAAGAGATACGTCCAAGGCTCAGATCTCGGATACGTTGGATAATCTGATTAAGAGCCTTAGCGAGCCTGGGGGCGCAGTCGACAAGATCAAGGATAATGGTTTTACGTTGGGACAAGCTACAGCGTTTGATGTTCAGCACTCGCCTTATCAGCGTTACTTCAAGCTGGTGGCAGTGGTTGGCGCCTTGGCATTGGTAGCTTTGATGGTCTCTTACTTTGTTCCATGGCTTACACTCCCTGTCTGGGTACTGGGGCTAATTGCAGGGGCGGGGCTGAGACTTTTGCGTCCTGAACTATTTGAGCAGGCCTTGGCGCTAGCGGCGGCTATTAGTGCGCCAACTGTAGCTACCGTGCTTGCCATCCGTAAAATCAATCAAATGGGACCTCCAGTTCGCAGCAGCGAAGCTGGAAGTAAATTAAGCAAGAATAGCAGCACCTTTGTTGTAATGAGTCCTCAGCGGCGTCTGACACACAGTCTGGTCTTATATGTGAAGACAGCGCTGATTTCTCTGAGTGCGGTGCCGTTCATGATAGCTTTGCTTAACAACATTACCTACAGCCTCGTCTTGAATCAGTTCCGCGGGGTTAGCTTGCTGCATGTTGCACCAATCGGACTCGTGGCGTTGTACGTGCTCCTATATCGGGGAGAGTTTGCCTTTAACAAAACAGGTAAGCTGCTGCGGACACCGATCACGCTATTATGGGTAATCGCAGCCGGAGTAATTGGAATTATCGGTATGTATTACTTGAGCCGTACCGGTAACAGCGGCAGTGTAACGCCGATCGAGAAGGTATTCCGTACATTCCTGGAGAACACTGTAGGTGTCCGTCCACGGAATAAGGAGTTTATGCTCGGGCACCCGTTGTTTATTCTAGGGGCATTCCTGGCCTTTAAATATCGGAATGCAGCCTTCGTGATGATTGTGGCTGTTATTGCACAGCTCTCAATGGTTGATACCTTTGCACACATCCATTCACCGGCTCTGATCTCGCTGATTCGTGGTCTGCTTGGTCTTGGACTCGGCTTGATCATTGGGATTATCGCTGTTGTTGTTTGGCAGATCGGGGAAAGGTGTTGGAAAAGATGGTCGCCACTCCTCAAACGATAGTCATTTCGGGTTATTACGGTTTCCAAAATAGCGGGGATGAAGCTGTTCTGCAATCCATTCTGAATGCATTGCAGAAGCAGTCGGCAGCCGCTGGAGTATCTATTGAACCTGTCGTTTTGTCGATTGATCCTGAGTGGACGACGGCCAATTATGGAGTGAAATCCGTACATCGGATGAAGCTGAAAGAGGTACGGAAGGCAATAGCGGAAAGCTCTGGCCTCATCAGTGGTGGCGGAAGTTTGCTCCAGGATGTGACTGGCAGTAAGACAATTCCTTATTACCTGGGCATTATCAAGCTTGCTCAGTGGATGGGGAAGCCGACCTTTATTTATGCCCAAGGCATTGGCCCGGTTAATCGCAAGTTGTTCCATCCTTTGATCAAATCGGTTTTTCGCAAATGTGCTTATATTTCTGTGCGGGACGAGCAGTCCCGCCAGCTTCTGCACAGTATGGGGCTTGGAGGGAAAACTGTTGAGGTTGTGCCAGACCCGGTTATGGGACTGTCTTTACCTAATGGACAAGACGGGAAGGCTGATGCCGTAACGACAGCAAAGCTTAACTTTGCTAATGCTAAGACGAACTCTGTCTACACTGAAGATGCCGATGTAGGAAACGATGTTTCTTTACCGGTAGTCGGAATATCGGTGCGTTACTGGGAAGCGAATCGTGCGGAGCTGAAGGCGATTGCGGATGGCTTGCTGAAGGTCGCTGAAAAAACACCGCTGCATTTCAAATTCCTGCCGTTCCACCATCCATCTGACAATGAAGCCTCCCGTTATGTCATGGATCAGCTTAAAGAAGCGGTATCGAAGGAAAGTAAAATCAGTATTTGTGAGGATGCGCTCCATCCATTGCAAATGTTGCGTGAGGTTGAAGAGTGTGATGTGTTGCTCGGAATGCGGCTGCACAGCCTAATCTACGCAGCAGGCAGACGTGTGCCGCTGATTGGTATCTCCTATGATCCCAAGATCGATCATTTTCTGAATAGAATCAATTGCCAGCCTGTGGGCGCAACGGCTACGCTGGATAGCGAAAAGTTGGCTGCCCAGGTTCTTGAGCTTTTAAAGAATGGAAGCGTCTGGAGGACGGAACGGGAGTCGCTTATTGCTTCTTTGGTCAGTGATGCTGAGTCGCCGGCTCGGCATATTGCAGAATATTTACACCGCAAAGGGTGATATAGAGTGAAAGCAGATAGTGTGATACCTACAGTCCCTATTTTCGGTATTCGGGTATCCAAAGTAGACATGACCGCAACGGTCTCCTATTTGACTGAGGTTGTGCATACCCGCAAGCCGCATCAGGTTATTACCGCCAATCCAATTATGGTTATGGCAGCATTGGATGATCCGGCCTATATGAAGATCATGCAATCAGCTGAATTGGTTGTGCCTGATGGTACAGGCGTGGTATGGGCAGCTAATTATTGTCATCAGCCTGTAGCTGAGCGTGTCGCGGGTTTTGACTTGTTACATGAATTGCTACATGCTGGGGAAAAATATAACTGGAAAGTATATCTTCTGGGATCAACTCCTGAAGTAATTCAGGAGACTGCAACCCGGTTGAAATCGAAATTTCCGGGAATTGTCATCGTGGGTTACCGTGATGGATTCTTTGGCCTCGCCGAAGACGACGGCGTTATTGCTGACATTGTCGAAGCCGCTCCGGACATGTTGTTTGTCGCCCGTGGCGCAGACAGTCAGGAACCTTGGATTGCCAAGTACAAATCAAGGCTAGCCGTTCCGATCATGATGGGAGTTGGGGGAAGCTTTGACGTCATTTCCGGTAAAAGCCGCCGAGCGCCGGTGGCTTTCCAGAAGATGCGTATCGAGTGGCTATACCGTCTGCTCAAAGAGCCTACCCGTTACAAAAGAATGCTTGCCCTGCCGAAATTCGCAATAAAAGTGGTGCGTGAGAAAGATAAAGTAACAAAAGTGGAGTAAAATGATGATTTTCGCCGATAAAGTAGGATAATTAGCCTAGAAACGGAATTGGAATTCTTTTTTGGAACAGCGTATAATTCAATGCGGTAGAGAAATGGGGGTTGACTGATCAAATGTTAATCATATACATCGCCGGATTTATCGTGTGTATGGGCCTAGCGTTGTTACTGACACCGCTCGTGAAGAAGTTGGCCATCAAAATTGGTGCAACGGATGTACCGAATGCCCGTAAAGTGCATACGAAGATTATGCCTCGCCTTGGCGGGTTAGGTATTTTTCTGGCGTTTGTGGTAGGCTTGCTTGCCGTATCACCGTTCATACCGTATGAATTTACTACGCGGGAGGCCAACTTCATCAAAGCATTGCTGAGTGGCGGCGGACTGATCGTTCTTCTTGGAGGATTGGATGACCGTTTTGAACTATCGGCAAAGGTGAAGCTACTGGGCCAGATTGCCGCAGCCTGTATCGTTGTATTCGGCTTCGGAATTACTGTTGACTTTGTAAACATTCCTTTTAATAATACGTATTCCTCATTGGAAAGCTGGATTGCTATTCCGCTGACCATTTTCTGGATTGTAGGGGTAACCAATGCCGTGAATCTGATTGATGGATTGGACGGGCTCGCAGCTGGTGTATCCGGAATTGCGATAGCTACCATTGCTGCAATGGCTTTTATTATGGGTAATATTATGGTTGCACTGCTGTGCCTGCTGCTCCTAGGTAGTATTGTTGGTTTCCTGTTCTTTAATTTCCATCCGGCTAAGATTTTTATGGGAGATACGGGTTCCTTGTTCCTGGGCTTCAGCCTGGCGCTTCTGGCCCTGCTTGGATTTAAGCAGATTGCTGTCGTCTCGTTCATTACCCCGCTATTGATCATCGGAGTGCCACTATCGGATACCTTCTTCGCCATTGTGCGGCGGAAGCTGCAGAAGAAGCCGATCTTCGCTCCAGACAAAGGCCATCTGCATCACTGCTTGCGTGAACTTGGGTTCAGCCATCGCCAGACGGTGATGATCATCTACGGTATTGCCACGTTCTTCGGAATTCTGGCAGTTATCCAGTCTTCCGCAGCTCTGTATGAGGCGAATTGGGTTACCTTCGTCGTCATCTGTATTATGTTGTTCTTCCTGCAGATCGGCGCTGAAATCATCGGGTTGGTGGGTAAGACCAAACGTCCGCTGCTTACTATGCTAGCCCGTTTGCGGTTAAAGGTAACACAAGAACGAGGATCGAAAATGTAATCAATACTGTGATAGCTCGTCTAAATATACAGTACCGTTAAAGCCCGTCCATTTCAGGATGGGCTTTTTACATAAACGCAATGGAGAATCATTTTATCTACTTATTGAGCCATTTTCCTTCAATTTAACCTCAGTAGGACCGATAAAATAAGTAATATCATCAAAAGGGAGAGATTAATGACATGCAGCGCATGAGAAAGACATTGGTATGGATGCTTCTGTCAGCTTTGCTAGTATCCTTGTTCCCAGTGGGACTTGCGAATACTGCTTTTGCAGCAGATCCTGTCCTTAAGCCTACAAGCTACTTTACGCCAGATGATACGGTGTTGCGGAATACAGTTGATTTGACGATGTTATCTGGTGCAAAACAAATTTCTAGAACGAATGTATTACAAGTAACAGATTCCAATTTGTTAGTTACAGGTACTTTCACCAAGGTGACCGGCTCGACGCTGGGCGCTAACGTTCAACTTTTGAATTGGGATCAGCAAAATAATAAATGGGTTGACGATGCGACTCATGTGATGCCAGGTGTCGTTCAGATCGACAACGAAAGTCCTGACAATCGCTTTAAGGCTAATGTAACGTTGTATCCGGGGATCAACCGGATTACATTTACCGGCTCACAAGGAAACAATGACCGTTCGGAATCATTTTATGTATTATTTGATAAGGTTCCTTATGTAGAGAAGCTTCAGGTTCTCGGAGGATCGGACAAGCTCGACTTGAATGAGGGCGCTCAGTTGGTAGTGGCCACCAAGGAGATCACTCTGGAAGGAAAGGCGCAGAACGCTTCCAAGATAACCGTGTCCATCAATGGTGGAAGTCCTCTCGGTACTTCACTTCTTCAAGATGGGACTTTCTTCTCCCAACGCATGGAGCTTAATCCTGGAGTGAATAATTTAAAATTAGTGGTACAAAATGGTTCGGATACTTTAACATTTCAGTACAGCATTTTTTATTTTGATGATAAGAGTCCGATAGTTGCCTTGTATCTGGGGGATTCAAACGACCATGTTCAGGATTTACTGAGCAAGGACCAGCCCGTCTTCGTTGAAGATAACGACACAGCCAAATTGTTTGTTCAGATGATGGTACAGGATGCGGGTAACGCTTTTCAAACTAATGGGGTAGTTAAACTTAACGACACCACGCTTTCACCAAATTTTGGTGGTGGAATAGAAATTGACAGCAGTGGGAAGCTGACTTTGACACAAGGCTCTGAGATCTTGGTCCCGGCTCCGAAGAAGGATTCACCTTCTTACCGTCTTGTCACTTTCAGTGTTCCGCTAACCCTGAAGAAGGATACAGCGACGCCACCTAATCGATTGCAGGATCAAGTTCATAGCCTTTCAATTGCTTACGGAACTAAAACCGTAAATCGTTCTGTTGATTTTCAGTATATGAAGGGCAAAACCGTTATTACAGATCTGAGGCTTTTGCCCGGATATAATGGAACTGGAGTGGTACCTCCAGGTGTACCTTTAAACGGTTCAAAGGTCAGCTCAGGTGAGTTTTATATTTTGGTAAAAACGAATAGCAAACCTAGCGACGAAACACTGGAAGCAAGCTATTTACCACTGTCCACCAAAGCACTGAATCCAGTGAAACTTATTGCGAAGTCTGACACAGAGTATATCTATAAAATAAGTGATTTTCAAAATGGTAATCAGACGGTTCGTTTTAATTTAAAAGGTTCCAGCGCCTATAAGGATGCCACGATTTCCTTTGCATCCAAGAACTACATCTATGTAGCTAATCTTGCGGATGGTCAGACCTATAACATTAATTCAGAAGCGAGTAAAACCTTTAAAGTAGAAGGACAGTATATTGACTTCGATAATCTGAAAAGTGATTACTTTGTTGCTGAGGCATTTGTTAACGGAATAAAAGTTGGGTCTACTAAAGACGCCGCTACTAAAGATTGGATCAATAAAGAAACTGGGAAATTTAGTATTACACTGACAGTTGATGCTGCAAAAGGTCCATTAGTATATGGAGAAAATAAAATTACCTTTACCGGGACGGGTGTTGACACTCAGGGGCAAACCCGGGAAGTACGTAAGGAACTACGAATCTACATTGTAGATGAGAATGTTTCTACTATTAGTAAATTTCAACCTGCGGTAGGTGTGGGAAGACCTGATTTCCCGGTCAGAGATTTCTTATCAACAGACCAGGCGATTTCCAAGCTGTTTAATTTGACGCCTGATTTTATTTTCAAAGACAATAAATATGATACTAGCCTGAAAACGTATGACCTGGTGCTAAGAGGAAGCGGCGCAGTGAAGATGAATCTAAATATGGGGACTAAGAATATCCTTTCTGTAGACCTCCCTGCAACCCGAAGCGATTCGGATAAAGAAACCGTTCAGTTTGCTGACAAGACATATACCTATAATTTTGCTGGCAGCCAGAGAGACTTTATTATGCGTATTCAGGATCTCACCAATGACGCACCAGGAACCTATGTATACACACTGGAGCTCATTAATAGTACAGGCGCTAAAACAAGCCAACGTCTGGAGATCGTAAGGGGCGTGAGCGCATATCGTATTCTTTCGCCACAGCCTTCTGTCGGCACTCAATATATCGTGAACAAGAACTTCGTTCATTTTGATATCGAGGCTGAAGGTGCAACGGACATCATTATTGATAAGGAATCTGCTGTGAAACGTCCTGATCTCGGGACTAACAGATTTGTACTGGATTATGTAGGCCTCAAGCAAGACAAATCGAACAAGATCAAAATTCAGATTGTCCGTGGTAGTGCAACGAGTACAGATACCATTGACATCTACTACACAGGTACAGTAGGTGTAGACGCGCAGTATATGGCTCCTAAAGTAGCAGACAAATATAGTGTGTTTAACAAAGGACTGGAGCTATCTTTCCCTAAGGGCACAGTCATGCAGAGTACAGATACGCGAAACTTAACCAAGTTTTATCCTGATACCAAGCTTCGGTTCGGGATTGCCGAGCCGAACACAGGCATCGTCGAACGGAGAAATGATTATGGCAACGTAATCGGGTTCCCGCAAAACTTTGAGGACAGCGGAATTCCAATATGGAAAATACCGGACGAGTTCACCCTTCGCTTCAGTTCTACTTTCAAAACCAATAACTTTGGACGTATTTCTGATGTTTACTGGATCAGTGGAGGATTAGGTGAGCTTGGGACGACCTCGACTGCAGGGCACATTCCTGCAACAAACGGCTTAGCTCCATATTCTGTGGACGGATTGTTCGGTGACCCGCAGATTCCGCTTGAGCGCCGAATTACCCCTTCTAAACGGGGAACATTGACTTTGGCTTATGACCCTAATGTGGTAGAAGAAGCAGGGAATATTGTTACGGTATTTAAATATAACGACAAACGGGAATGGGAGAACATTGGCGGAACCGTTGACGCCAAGAAACATACCATTAGTGTTCCGTTTGACGAGTTTGGCTACTACATGGTTATGAAGATGAATCGTGGCTATAATGATGTAACTAATCACCAATGGGCCCGTAATATTCTAAATGCCTTGTATGCCAAAGGTTTTATGAATAACCTTCGCTTCGAGCAATTTGGTACGGATGATCAGACAACAAGAGGAGAGTTCGCAACCCTTCTGGTTAAAGGCATGAACCTTCCGCTCAATTATGATGATAAGAAGACCTATGCCGACCTAGTTCCTGGTGCCAGCTCTATTACCTGGGACTACGCACACATTGAGACTGCTGCAAGGGCAGGAATTGTTACTGGACTTACAGACGGTGTGTTTGGACCGGATCAGCCGATTACAAGAGAACAGGCAGCTGTAATGATCGCCAGAGCGCTGAAACTAAAATTGCCTGCTAATGATCAAAAGTTAAAAGATGCTGTAGCGAAATCATTTATCGACTCCGGGAAAATCGATTCATACGCCTTGCCGGCCATTCAGGCGGTATCGGCGGCTAAAATTATGAACGGGGCAGCAGTGAATACACCTGGACAGAAGAAGGCTACGTTCAACTTCAATCCTAAATCCAACATGACAAGAGCAGAAGCAGGTAAAATCCTGGTTGAATTATTGAAGAAGAGCAGCAATATCTTCCCTAAAAACCTAAGTTAGATAAAAATAGGCTTTGAACTTATACGTGTTCTTAGCAGGGCTAAATGCATAATTTCAATGCGGAGGGTTGAGTACTCACCCTCCGTTTTATTGTTTACTCCTATCGTGGCCTAACTTTCTATTCAAATAGAAATTAGGTATAATGAGCTTACGGGATTTTCAATTCATTAAATCTGAAACAAATCAGAGGTAGCTACATATAATTCTTGCGAAAATTGTTCACGTCATTTTTTATTACCAATTACAATTCTTTGTAATCTGCTCCCATTTACGTTACAATAACGTAGAAAATATTATTTTCTGAAAGGTGAAAGCCATCGATGAAACCGATTTTATCAAAAGCTCAACTGGATTACATGAAAGCCAAGAATATGTTTGAGAATAGAGCAAAGGTATTGGAGAAGGAAATTGCAGCTAAGCGCTCACTTCAGGAGATTACCCAGGAGATTATGGAAGAGTTAGTACAGGCTACTGGCTTCCATGATGCATACAACGACCTTGTAATTGCTGAGAACGCACTGATTGAATGGTCTCACTCTACAATTAAACATGAGAAGAGTTACCGTGAGAACCGTGTAGCCATTGATGCCATGTATGATAATGTAAATTCTAGCCCAGAGAAACGCCAAGAGCTCATTCAGCTCTCTATGAAGATTCGATAAGCTTATGCATAGAACAGGGCGCTTATGCGCTATAGGGTGTCTAGCCAGTCCACAGTGACTTTGTTAGGCACCCTATTTGTTACCCATCAGATTTTTTTCTGCAATAAATGGAGGAGATTCAGACAGTTTGTCTTAACAAATATTGCTTAATGACGCCTTGGAACTCGCTATGCTATACTATTTTCCGTACCCACCCATCATTAGCAATAGTTAGTAATACATACATTTGTAGCTTCTATTGGGGCGGAGCCGGAAAGAAATTTCGAAATTATTTTTTAGAAACCGCAACTTTTCCAAACCTGCTGCGTTTAAGGTGTAGAGTCACTTACACAGAGCACCAAAGACAGTGTTCAATTTATAAAGCAATTTATCCAAATGGAAAAATTAGCTTTACGTGACTTGAGGCACATTGTATAATACTTAGGTAGAATTAGGAATCTAGTATTATCATGCCTTTAATTTGTTTACCAGTTTCTGTGATACCCGTCACAGACATTATTTATACTTAATTGCTCAACTCGGGAAAGGGGGTGCATCGGCTAATGAGTGACATGAGCTACCCTACTAAAGAAAATTCTCAGTTCATGAACGTCCAAGGAGGAGAAAAAAAGGTTATGAAGAAAATTTTATCCGTAGCATTATCTACAGCAATGGCATTCTCGATGTTTGCCTCTGTAGCGTTTGGTGACGCAGCAGCAACAACTCCGCAACAAAAATTCGATGCTTTGGCAGCAAAAGGTATCCTTAACGGATTCCCAGATGGTAAAGCTCACCTTGAAAATGATCTGACTCGCGCTGAGTTCGCTAAGATCGTTACTAAATTGTTTGACCTGCCTGAAGTGACTAACAAATTGTCTTACAAAGACAAAGGTTACACTGCAACTAACTGGGCAGTTCCTTACATCGAAGCTGTTACTGCAGCTAACCTGATGGAAGGTAAAGATACTGTTAAAGGTATCTTCGACTACAACGGTAAAGTAACTGTTGAAGAAGTAGCGACTGTATTGTTCCGTGCGTTGAAACTGGAAGCTCCAGCTACAACTGACAACAATGCATCTGCATGGGCTAAAGGTTATGTTCAAGCAATCATCGACAAAGGTTTGATTGCTAAAAACATTGCCTTCAAAGCTAACGCTACTCGTTCTTTGGTAGTAGAAGCAGCTTACGCAGTTGACCAACTGAGCAGCACTCCAGTATTGACTGTTGCTTCTGCGGAAGCGATCAGCCCAACTAAAGTGGTTGTAACGTTCTCTGACAAAACAACTACAACTGTTGAACTGACAACTGCACTTGTTGCAGGTGCTGAAACTTCAATCACTTTCAAACATCAAGATAAAGAGTACACTACTAAAGTAACTTTGCAAGCTCCTAAAGTTATTGACGTAGAAGCTCCAAACGCTAAGCAATTGGTTGTTAAATTCAACCGTGCTGTTGATACTGACACTATTGCTGAAGACGGTAAAGTGATCAAAGATGTAGTTCAAGTAACTGCATTGAGCGGTGCTCCTGCTGTGACTACTACTGGCGCTGAAGTATCTTTCAACGCTGATAACACAGAAGCTAAAATCACTGTTCCTAACCTTGAGTACCTGAAAGGTCAATACACAGTTGTTGTTAGCGACGCTGTTAAGACAACTTCCGGCGAAAAAGTTGCTGCTTTCACTAAATTGTTGACTGTTGCTGATACAACTGCACCTACAGTAGCTACTATCAATGCAGTTGCTAAAACAACTACAAACAAAGTATATGTGAAATTCAGCGAGCCTGTTAAACCAGCTGGTATCATTGCTTATGTGAATGGTCAAGCTGCAACAGTACAAAGAGATACTTATGACACATTCGTATTGACTACTGCTAACCTGACTAGCGGTACTACTTACGATGTATCCCTGAACAACGTAACTGACTTCGCAGGTAACGTTGCTAATCCTAACCCAATTAAAACTTCTGTAACAGTTGTTTCCGATGTTGCTGCGCCTGTAATTAAGAGTGTAACACCAATTGGTGACCGTTATGTTGAAGTTAAGTTTGATAAGAAAGTGAACAAAGATTCCCTGGTGGGTAATGTTCGTTTGCTTGATGCTAACGGTGATAGCAGAGGTGTGTTCACAGTCGTGACTACATCTGATAGCGACACTATCAAATTGAGATCGCCACTGGGCAGCCTGCCACAAAGCGGAACTTTCACTGGTTCCATCGTGTTCGGTCAATCCGTACGTGATACTCTTGGTAACACTTTGAGTGCTGCTGCTACTCAAGCTATCACATTCACTAAGGACACAACTGCTCCAGGCGTAGTAAGTGCTACTTACTCCGCTAAAGGCTTGGTTATCAAGTTCAGCAAAGAAGTAGTTCTTGATACTGCCGCCACTAACAATAAAGCAATCACAATCGTTAATGAAGCAACAGGTCAAGTATCTGCTACACTTTATGTGAAAGATGGTTCCTTGTCTTCTGACAAGAAAACATTGACTTACGCAGCTGCCCTTGGTGGTGCTGATTACACAGTACGCTTGCCACAAGGCTTGGTAACTGATGATTCCTTCGCGAACAATGCTTTTGTTGCTACAACAGTTGCGTTGAAAGTAGGATCTACTGTTACTAACGATACTGAAAGACCTGAAGTTAAGAGCATCGTTGCTCATAACAACTTCGCAGTAGAAGGCGGTGTTGTAGTAACTGGTGATGTATACTATGATATTACAGTTACAGATAATGAAGCATTGAATGTTCAATCGCTTAGAGATGTTAACAGCTATACTCTAGATGATAAAGCACTGCCTGTTGGAACTCTTGTAACAATTGAAAAAGTAGGCAAAGATAATGATCCAAAAGCGCCTAAAGAAGCTGTTGTAAGAGTAACAATCCCAGCAAGCACTTTCGCTAAAACTCAAGAATACAAATTTACAGCATTCGGTATCGCCGATAAAGCTGGAAACGGAATTCTTGTTGCTGAGAACAAAACAGTTCTGACTGACCGCGTGAAACCAACTCTTGCTTCTGCAGCAGTTTCTAGTGGAGATAAGACAGTTCTGGTAGTTGCATTCTCCGAAGATGTTAAAGAAATCCGTAATGAAGATCTTATCTTCAAAATTAACGATGTTGAAGTTGCTCCACATGTCTTGGTAGCTGGAACTCCTACAGTTGCAACTACAGTACGTGCTGGTGCAGGTTCTGATGCTGGTAAATTCTACTTCTCATTCAAAAACATTGATGGCACTAATGGTCTCCAAGACCTTAATGCTAACAACATCAATACAGTTACTGTGGAAGTAAGAAAATCTACCACAACTCCAGTGAAATTCGATAATGCAATTAAAGATATTGCTGGCAACGCAGTTGTAACTGGTACTGTTGTATCCGCTAAGTAATCTCCGATTACTGAAGCAAAGCATAGCCTCTTCGGAGGCTATGCTTTTTTTATAGCCATTTCAGATCATATTAAGGAGGACATTGATGAAACCGGTATGGAAAGCTTCACTTGCAGCGTTGTTATTAATCGGTGGAATATGGGCTGGATCGGTGATGAATATTACTGCCGAAGGAGCTGGTGTGGGCTCACAGCCTGGAACAGCAGATGATCCTGTAGTGACAAAGAGTTATGTAGACCAACAAATTCAAAAAGCTTTGCAAGGTGGTACAGTTGTAGCGCCTACTGCGACAGTGGCTCCAACAGCTACAGCCGTTGCAACTCAAGCACCTACAGCTACACCAGCCCCAGCTAACACAACAAGTAACGAGTCCGTCATTGTCGATGTAAAACCAGGCCAAACCTTAATTGCTTCAGCTGGTACAGAATTTATCGTACGTGCCGGCAAAGCGGTTATCTTTTCACAGGATGCCAATGGTGTTGCTGATTTAACAGATGGTAAAGATTTGGGTAACGGAGTATCCGCGCCCACTAACCACTTACTATCGTTCCCCCGCGATGGACGAGGCATTGTTGTTCAAGAAGGACAAACACTGGGGCTCGTGGTTATGGTTCGTGGTGGATATACTTTGAAATAACAAAGGATTAACGTGCATCTGTTATTTCTTTTATATTAATCATGCCCATGTATAGAAACGACTATACTTAAAAATTATATATAGATAATGTTTGTTTCAAGCGGCACTCATTTCCTACATTAACAAACATTAAGCCGATTGAAGGTATCTCCATATGCGCACAATAGACCTGTATTCTTACAATATGCAGGAGGTGCAACACATGGCAGGTAATAATCGTAAAGTCGTACCTGAAAGTCGGACGATGTTAAAACAAATGCAATATGAAATTGCAGCTGAATTTGGACTGTACGGATCATCTTATGGTGGTGGAGCGGATACGGAGTTTGCATCTGAGCTCGGCTTTACGGGTTCATCTTCACGAAGTCAATACCTAGGACATCTGACTTCCAGAGATAACGGTTCTGTTGGCGGAGAAATTACGAAGAGACTTATCCAGCAAGCGCAACAATCATTGCTTTAATCATGATTTCCCATGGTACCAACGAAACCGGGCGGAATTGACAGCTTCTTTTAAATAAGATAATATGACTTCTGAGGAAAGCAATCGACCTTTTCCCTGTGGAAAAGGTTCATTTTTTTGAAGACACACACATTTTAGCTGCTTTCTAATATATTCTTCTGGACTATTGAGCTGTTAAAAGATTCATATAATTGGTATGGGAGGTTGATATTCATGTCTATCAAGGGACGCCACTTATTCACTTCTGAATCAGTAACAGAAGGGCACCCGGATAAAATCTGCGATCAGATTTCTGATGCAGTACTTGACGCTTTTTTGGCGAATGATCCAAATGCGCGCGTAGCCTGCGAAGTAGCAGTAGCAACGGGACTAGTATTAGTTATTGGTGAAATCAGCACCAAATCGGAATATGTAGATATTCCGGCGATTGTGCGCAACACGATTAAAGAAATTGGTTACACAAATGCCAAGTATGGTTTTGACTTTAATACTAGTGCTGTGCTGACTTCTTTGAACGAGCAGTCCGCAGATATCGCCCAGGGGGTTAATGCCGCTCTCGAGAACCGTGATCCAGCACAGGTTGCCGAAGAAACTGCTAATATTGGTGCAGGTGACCAGGGTCTAATGTTCGGCTTTGCAACCAATGAGACGCCAGAACTGATGCCACTTCCAATCGCTTTGTCTCACCGGATCGCTCGTCGTTTGTCTGAAGTACGTAAGAACGGTACTTTGGATTATTTGCGCCCAGATGGCAAAACTCAGGTTACTATTGAGTACCAGGATGAGAAGCCTGTACGCGTTGACGCGATTGTTGTATCTACACAACACGCGGAAGAAATCTCGCTGGAACAGATTCAAGCGGATATCAAGGAGCATGTAATTCTACCTGTAGTTCCTGCTGAACTGCTTGATGGGGAGACCAAATACTTTATTAACCCTACAGGTCGATTTGTAATTGGTGGACCACAAGGTGATGCCGGTCTGACTGGACGTAAAATCATCGTGGATACCTATGGCGGTTATGCACGTCATGGCGGAGGTGCATTCTCCGGTAAAGATCCAACAAAAGTAGACCGTTCTGCAGCGTATGCAGCACGTTATGTAGCTAAGAACCTTGTAGCTGCGGGCCTTGCCGACAAATGTGAAATCCAGTTGGCTTATGCCATTGGTGTAGCAAATCCTGTCTCCATTAATGTGGATACATACGGTACAGGTAAAATCAGTGAGGAAAAGCTGTCGAAGCTGATCAGCGATAACTTTGATCTTCGTCCTGCCGGTATTATCTCCATGCTGGATCTGCGTAAGCCGATCTATAGACAAACGGCAGCTTATGGACATTTTGGTCGCACTGATGTCGATCTCCCATGGGAGCGCGTAGACAAGGCTGAATTGCTGAGATCCTTGTCGGGCATCTAAGCCAGAAATGGCTGTCGGCCGAGTAATTTATATATTTCCAGGTATAATATTTTGATCATATAACACCTCCAAATCACTACTTCGTTTGAAGTGGTAATTTGGGGGTGTTTTTTTGTCCGAGCACGAGTTAATGATGTTGAAATATCCCTGCCATAGCTCTACTAAACTTTGGAAGCCCTTCAACCGAAATATAAGAGTATATGGACTTTGATAAAAATGTGAAGTACGGCTTGAGAGGAGTTATCGAAAGATGAAGAGGAAAATCTCCATGTGGACGGCATTCTTTTTAGCAGGAGAATTATTATTAGGATCGGTTAGTACATCATTCGGAATCGGGAGTTCGGCAGTGTATGCTGCTTCTGAATTTGGTATTAATGTCTCCCCCGGACCGGGAGCAGCTTTTGTAAATGTAGCCACTACACTTAGATTGAGCTTTGACAGAGTGGTGAATCCCCAAGCTGGGGAAATTAGCATCACCCCCAAAGGTGCCACTACCCCTTTTGTAACGATTCCTATAGGCAGCTACGGGTTGATAGGCACTTCCAAGGATTATGAGTTGAAATGGGGAGCTGGACAACTACTGGCCCCGAATAAGACCTATACAGTTACAATACCGAAAGGCGTGTTTAAAGATGCTGATGGCAATGAATCAGCACTTACCGTGTGGGATTTCACAACTGCTCCCGAGGCCAATAATACGATTGCTGTTAGTGAATTCTCTCCTGCCAACAATGCAAGAGTAGATGCTGGCACCTTGTCGCAGATTAGTCTGAAGCTTAATAAGAAGCTGCTGCCGGGCGGTGGCACTGTTAAGCTGATCTCCTCAGCCGACAATTCAACAGTGCAAAGCTTTAGAATGGCTGACGGTGAACCCGGAGTGGATATACAGAGCAGTGCGGAGGCAACTTCAGTCACTTTAAGCCTGGCCAATAAGCTGAAGGTTGGGGCGAATTATTATGTATTGATAGATGCCTACGCGTTCAAGGATGAAGATTCCAGAACGTTCGCAGGGATCTCCAGCGGCAGTGTTTGGTCATTTTCAACCAAAGCAGTAGCAGACTTCCCGGTAACTCCTTATCCGGCAAACGGCGCGGGAGAAGTATCGACCACAGGAGCGCTTGCACTCACCTTTGACCGTCCGATGAAGCCAGTATCCGGAGTGATTACAGTGGCTGCCGGCGGGGTCCTAGATGGTAGAACCAGATGGCTTGATGTTAATTCTACCGGGGTCACCGGCGGAGGCAGCAATGTGATAACATTGTATCCGGCATCTACAGCATCTCCACTGTTGAACGGTACTGCCTACACTGTCTCAATACCTCAAGGTTCTTTTTATGATCAGGACGGTAATGTGTTCCCGGCTTCAGGTCCATACACTTGGAGCTTTACAACAGTCTCCCAGGCAGGACCCAGTGTATCTTCATTGAATCCGACCGACCGTAGCGAAGGTGTGCCGATCAACAAAACATTTGCAATTACGTTTAGCCGGGATGTCAATTTCAATAGTTCCCTAGCTAATGGTGTTACTTTATTTAAAAGCAATGGAGTCAAAGTCCCAGCTTCCGTTTCTAAAGGAGCTACGGGCAGAGAGTACATCATTACACCGTCTGCAGCATTGGATGGAGATACAACCTACTACATAGATATCGCTAAAGGTGCTTTTACCGATGCGACAGATTCCAAAATTGTGTACGATGGTTTAAGCGGAAAGAACTCTTGGAGCTTCCGTACATCAGTCGTTGATAAAACAGCGCCACAGCTATCAAGTGCGCAGCTTGAAAATAATCGGACGATTCGACTGAAATACAATAAATCATTGAATTCTTCGGCTGCGCTACTGACCTCTAGTTTTGCGGTGACCGTAAATGATGAAAAACGGCCTATTGATAGTGTCTATATTCAAGGTGATAGTGTATTTGTAGTACTAAGCACAGGTGTAGCTGTCGGTCAGGTTGTTAAAATCACTTATTCCGGCGGATTGCGCACTATTCAGGACACCAGTGGGAATGCCGCAAGCACCTTTTCTTCCAGAGAGGTAACGAATACGATTGAATCTTCAATGCCAACACCCAAGGATGGAAGGATCTCCAATCGATCAGTGGTGCTTAATTTTAATGATACCCTCAAACCTGTACATTCCTACGCATACAGTCAGTTCTTAGTAACAGCAGATGGATATTCACTTGGTGTCAGCTCCATCAGCTCCAACGGGAATTCTGTATATCTGACCGTGAATGGTGACGCTGGGAACGGAGCGGTAGTTCGGGTATCGTATTATGCGTCCTCGTATCCTTTACAGAATCAATTTGGACAAAATATTGCGGACTTCAGTGAGTTTTTTATTAGGAATTCTAACGATACCATTCCTCCAGTATTCCAAGGCGCCACGGGTGCTGGTAACAAAATTACGCTGAGCTACAATGAAGGGCTATCTACAACAAACCTGCCAATGAACAGTCAGTTTTCTGTGCTTGTCGGTAATTCACCCAACTATGTAACCAATGTAGCTGTTAGCGGTTCACAGGTCATCTTGACACTGCAGAGTGCTTTGCCGGTGAACAAGGACGTGACGATTTCTTATGTACCGGGTACAGCGGGAATAAGCGATCTGAACGGTAATTTTGCAGCCTATATTAACCTGCAGCCGGTGACGGTGACGTCAACTACGGCAGTGAGTGACATTACAAGCGCTACGGTCAATGGGGATGAGCTTACTGTGACGTTCAGTAAGAATATGCAGGCTTCATCTACCTTGTATAATAATCAGTTCGGAGTAAGAGTCGACGGTAGCACAGTGGACGTGCAAAGTAATACGTTGTCAGGTAACAGCTTAAAGCTCGTGCTTTCGTCTATGGTGAAGAGTGGTCAAAAAGTGGATTTGTCATATATCGGTTCAAGCCAGATCAGGGATCTTAGCGGTAATGCCCTAGCTTCCTTTAATGGATTGGCTGTTCAGAATCTGACTGGTTCGACATCGGGTAATGGCAACCGCCCCTCTTACCTTGGGACGCTTGCGGCTAGTGAATTTGGAGTGGAATATGCGCTTTTGAAGAGTGATTCAGCGTCTATAGCTAATGACCTTTCATTGTATAATCAACCTGCTAAAAGATACGGCCTAACCTCGGAGAGAGTATCAGCAAGTTATGATTATCTCTTGAAGACGGGAGCGCCTGTACTTGCTATTGAGGTACCTTCTACGGATAACTCAGCGTATGTAACGATTCCTTTAAAACCATTGCAGGATGTGGTTGGCCGGAATAAAAATGCGAAGCTGGCCATTCGTTTCGGCGAGCATTTGTACACTATTGCACTTGGTGATATTGATATGAACCGTCTGGTAACCAGCCTGGGTTCCGATGTCAGCAATATCTCACTCATGTTCCGTATGGAAGGCGTGCCGGTTGGTACATTTGGAACGCTGGAGCAAAAGATTCAAGGCCAAGGAATGCAACCTGTCACGAGATTAATGGATATACGTGTGAATGCTGCGGCAGGTACGAATTTCTCGAATTCTGTAGCAGTGACTGCAGGTGGGGAGTATACCGCACGTACGACTGCCACTTTGAATAATGCCCAAACTTCGGCTGCTCGTATGGACCTTACGTATAATGATGCAGTTTATCTGCCTACAAAAATGAGTAAAGCAGGTAATTATACTCTTCTTACAGCTCGGACCTCTGGTAATCTTGTGCTGGGGACATTTTTGTCGCTGCGCTCTTTCTCAGATATGACGAAGCACTGGAGTAAAAACGTTGTCGCAGAACTGGCAGCCAAAAATATTATTGATAGTAGCTACGGTTATAACTTCATTCCGGAGCAGAAGATCACACGAGCAGAGTTCGCTGTTATGCTGAGCAGAGGTTTGGGTCTGCAAGGAGATCGTGAAAGTGCACAGCGGTTCCGTGATGTTCAGCCAAATACGCAAACCGGGGATTATATCGGAGCCGCGGCCAAGGCTGGTATTATAACAGGAAATACAGATGGAACCTTCCGTCCGAGTCAAAATATAACCCGTGAGCAGATGGCGATTATGATGATTCGGGCATTGGATTATACAGGGAATACCGCTACACTCAACGGAAGCGCAGCAACAGCACTGAGCATTTTCAAGGATAAGGCTAAGATACAGAATCAAAGTGCCGAGTTTGTGGCCAAAGCGGTTCAATCTGGTATTATTCTCGGCCTGCCAGGAGGAACCTTCCTGCCACAGGGTAATGCCACCCGTGCAGAAGGTGCGGTCATGCTGCAACGGATGCTGAGCAAAGCAGGGTATTTGTAACAACTGAATATTCACGAATAAGAAGTTAAAAAACTATCAAGCCCGGTTCATAGAGCCGGGCTTTTTTTGTCGGCACAGCCATGAAGCAAGTTCGCTACTGCACGAACAATTACCGCTAGGAAAGCTCTTAATCTCGCAATTTTCGCAACTTTTCGGGCTAAATCAAGTCTATTATTGATGTATACTAGGAAAATAGGGCATGGATTTCCAGACTTTGAGAATAGAATCAAAGAGTAGAATAAGAGATGGGAGAGTTATTCTGAAATGAACAATGCTTTCACGGGTAAGCAGCGCAACGAGTCTGTGCAGGAGAGAAGAGCAACGACTGCAAAAAGATGGGTCGCCGCCTCATTGGCAGGTGTGCTTTGGATCATGCCGGTGATCGGCAGTGAAGTTATAAGTCCATGGACAGCGAGCAATGCTTCTATTGCAGCTGCGGCAACGGCACTAACCGTCAACAAGCTCAGCGAGGATGTTATTACCTCTGGAGCCGTTATGATGAAGTATAAATATACCGCAGTTCGCTCAGGAAAAAGCGCTACCGGATTGGCAGATGTGATCCGTGTCGACCTGAGCAATCCGTATGTTTCCCTGGATGTTATGACCGGCAAGGGCGGTACGCTGACTACTCGCCAAAGCACTGGAGGTATGGCAAAGGAAACGGGCGCAGTAGCAGCGGTAAACGGAGATTATTTTAATACTGGAGGAGAAGGTTCTCCTATTGGCGGTCAAGTATCTGGTGGGGTGCTTGTGTCGACCCCTTCCCAGTTGGATGGCATGTATGCTTTTGCCGTGACCAAAGACCGGAAACCGATTATAGATGAGTTCAGTTTCCAAGGGACGGTATCCTCTGGGGATGGAAGTCAATTCCCGCTCTCAGGTGTTAATAAAGGGGCTTATAATCCGGAAGGTGGCACTTCTACCTACAGTCATGCGAATGCCCTGTACATATATACTGATGTATGGACGGCGCTGGATCGGCCCAAGAATAGTTCTACTACCCCTACTGAGGCTCTGGTAGAGAACGGTGTAGTCACTAAACTCTCGGAAAATGCTGCGCTGCCGATAGCTGTCCCCAAGGGTGCTTTTATTCTGCGTGGACATGGACAAGCAGCCAAGTTTATGACCGATCATTTGACGGTTGGTCAACCCGTAACCAGCACTTATTCACTTATTTCCAAAACGACACAGCAGGCTTTGGACCCGAGCACGCTGCAAACGATGATTGGTGGACATACGATTCTCGTAAATAATGGTAAGGCAGCAGCGTTCTCTCGCTCTACGAGCAGTATCGATGGCACTCGTGCCCGTACAGCACTGGGTTATTCCCAAGATGGCCGCTATGTGTATGTGATAGCCGTAGAGAAGAACAACAACAGCACTGGAATGTCGCTCAGCGAACTTCAATCTTTCATGACCAATATTGGAGTCTGGAAAGGACTGAATCTGGATGGTGGCGGTTCTACAACTATGGTCGACCGGCCACTTGCCGAAACCTCGACTACACTGACTTTTAATACAGAGTATGGGACAGAGCAGCGAAGTGTCGTTAATGGACTTGGCGTGTACACCTCTGCGCCGCAGGGCGAAGTAAAGGGCATCAAGATTAGTGGCAACACTACATTGCTGATCGGTCAGAAGGCGACTTACTCTTTGAAGGGGTATGACACATACTACAACCCAATTGACGTTGCTGCAGGAAATCCTACTTGGAAATCAAGTGGTGACAGCGTGACAGTTAAAGCGGGTGAAGTTACAGCGGTGAAGCCGGGAACCGTTACATTGACGGCGGCTAGCGGCGGGGCAAGTGCAAATACTAAGGTGACGGTGCTAGGCGGGAGTGACTTGAACGGCTTGTCCATTGGCACCGCAACAGCGCCCCTGACAGCCGGAGCTTCGGTTTCAGTTCCAGTAACAGCTGTTACGAAGAGCGGAGCGTCTGTGACAGTTCCAGCTTCTGCATTGAAGTGGGAATTTGTTGGTTTTAAAGGCAGTGTACAGGATGGCAAGCTGACGGTAGCCTCTGTGGATGAAGGCGTCACTACCGGTTATGCCATTGCCCGATATGATGGCTTCAGTACCGCTGTTGTACTCTCGAAGGCGGCGGCTACACCTTGGGAGGATTTTGAGAATGTGAATTATCCTATTGCTTTCACCACTAACGCTTCTGGTGTAAAAGGGACAGCAGTTGTTACGGACGGAGGACCTGACCGCGTAGGCTCAAAGGTATTGTCCATGAGCTATGATATGACTGCTGGCAGCGGTAAAATGTATGCTTACGCTCAGTTTAATGGAACGAATGGCAAAGTAATCCCTGCTACAGCAACCTCAATGTCCGTGGATGTAATGGGTGACAAGAGTCTAAATTGGATGCGAGCAGAAATCTTGGATAACAGCGGTGCAACGGTGTATGTCGATCTGGCTAAGGTGATTGATTGGACGGGATGGAAGAGCCTGAATATCGATCTAACAGGTTCAGGTATCAAATTCCCGGCGACACTGAAACGCCTCTATGTTGTGAATGTAGAAGAAGGACAGGATGAACGTTCCAAAACAGGTACTGTAGCTTTTGACAATATCACCTTCACGATGCCGTCGCTATCGAGTGAGGCGGGGCTTCCTAAAGGAACAGCGTCAATGATTATCGGTTCTAAAACAGTTGTTGTGAACGGTCAGAATAAACCGATAGATGTAGCTCCGATTGTCAAAGACAACAGTACCTATGTGCCGATTCGTTATGTACTGGATGCTTTTGGTGGGACTGCAACGTGGGATCCGGTTAACAAGAGAATTCTCGTGCTGCGCGGGTCGAAGGTGCTTGATCTGACACTAGGCAAGAAGGAATTTGTCTTGAACGGAAAACGTCAAAGTGCTGAGGTAGCTCCCTTACTCCTACAAGGCAGGACTTTAGTACCGCTCAGATTGGTTTCTGAACAATTGGGATTAACCGTAAAATGGGAACAGAACACGAAGACCGTAACTATCGAATCGTGATATGTTAATATAAAGGCAAGCCATTAACAACGATCCGATAGAAATGGGGCAAGCATCCGTGGAATTTCAAGCCGATGCGATAGATCGCGTCATCAAGAACACCATCGACGTGATGGAGAGCAGCAAGTATCAGATATATGAAATCCTGCAGGTAGCGCGTGATGAGCTTGTTGCCCTCACTAAGGAACTGCAGCGTGTGATGGAAGAAACGGATGAAACATTGCAAAAGGTAGACAAGCTGGAACTGCAATACCACCGCTCCCGTATCCGGCTGACGGAAGTCAGCCGTGATTTTGTCCGTTATTCGGAGAAGGATATACGCATTGCCTATGAAAAAGCCACGGAACTTCAGCTTGAGCTGATGATGACACGCGAGCGGGAGGCTTATTTGCGAACCCGCCGTGATGAATTGCAATTGCGCGTCCGCGCTGTCGAAAATTCTGTGGAACGTGCGGAATCGATTGGTTCGCAAATGAGTGTAGTCCTGGAATATTTGTCCGGGGAACTGGGACAAGTGACCCGAATTGTCGAATCGGCGAAGAATCGACAGATCATTGGACTCAAAATTATTCTAGCCCAAGAAGAGGAACGGAAGAGAATTGCCCGGGAAATTCATGACGGTCCCGCTCAAATGTTGGCGAATCTAGTCCTTAGGACGGAAATTGTTGAAAGAATGCTGGTAAAGCAGGAATTTGGGCTGGTACAGGACGAAGTATTAGACTTGAAAGGGCAGGTTCGTTACAGCCTGGAGGAAATGCGCAAGGTTATTTTCAACCTTCGTCCGATGGCACTCGACGATTTGGGACTAATTCCGACATTACGGAAATATGTGCATGATTTTGAGGAGAAGACGAAGATCCGCACCTCTTTTGAGACGAGAGGCAAGGAGTATCGCCTTTCTTCAGCCATGGAAGCGGCGGTGTATCGCCTTGTCCAGGAAGCACTGTCTAATGCTGCGAAGCATGCCTACCCTAGCTATGTATTGGTGGAGATCACCTATCAGGCACAGTTAATGAAGATTGTGGTAAGAGATAATGGATTGGGGTTCAATGTGCAAAAAATGAAGACAGAGCAGGGCAGCCGGGAAAGCTTCGGCTTGCTGGGGATGCGCGAACGCGTGGAGCTTCTGGAAGGAAGAATGGAAATTGAATCAGCCGAGAACCAAGGCACAACAATCGTAATTCACATTCCGACGAATGTGGAGAAGGGAAAGGAGTAATACAATGGAGAACCAGAACTCTGAAAAAATGGCTATAAAAGTGCTTTTGGCGGATGATCATCAGCTTTTTCGTGAAGGACTCAAAAGGATTTTGAACATGGAGGAAGATATCGAGGTCATTGGAGAATGCGGTGATGGCATTCAGGTCCTGGAATTCTGCAATGTCAACAAGCCGGATATTGTCTTGATGGATATCAACATGCCAGTTGAGAACGGCGTGGAGGCTACGCAAAAGCTTCGGGAGATGTTCCCTGATGTAAAGGTTATTATTCTATCCATCCATGATGATGAGAGCTACGTGTTTGAGACACTGCGCAAAGGCGCTAATGGGTACCTATTGAAGGATATGGAAGCAGAATCACTGATCAATGCTATCCGTTCGGTATGCGGCGGCCATGCTTTTATTCACCCAAAGGTAACTGGTAAACTGATTAATCAGCTTCGTCGCATGACTTATCTGAACGAAGCGGGTGCGATGGCCGAGACAACGGTGAAGGAAGCTGGTGTTAAATTCGTTGCCGGGGACAATAATCCGCTGACTCGCCGTGAAGCAGAAGTTCTGCGTCTGATGGCAGAGGGCAAGAGCAATAAAATGATTGGTGAATATCTCTTTATTAGTGAGAAAACCGTTAAGAACCATGTGAGTAGTATTCTACAGAAGATGGAAGTCGACGATCGTACGCAGGCTGTAATCAATTCGATCAAGTACGGTTGGGTAACTTTGTAAAGCATCTATTGTTTTAATAGAGCGTTCTCGAGGATCTACGTATCTGGGACGACGTTACATAGTATTTTAAATGTCCGGCAGTCTGGTGTCTGTAAAGCCAAGTTGATCGGAAGAATAAGAAACTGTTACGCCTGTCTTTGCCCCCTGGTTATTATCTGCAAAGATAAGGGTAGGATTGAACCAGGGGGCAGCAGCGTCCGGGAACCAGGCTTGTAACATGAAAAGGTGTGGGCTGTCACCGACCCCTAAGTATCGGCATATATTGTCGGTATACAGAGGAGGTGCATCTCCGTGGTAGCCCAATTAATATGGATTGCGGCGGTTTATTCATCCGCAGTAGCCCTTGTTCACGTGCTGCATATCCGGGAGAAGTCCCGTCAGGCACGGGAATCCGGAAAGTGGATTCAATATATTCTTATTACCCGTAATCACGAATCTGTGGTGGAATGGTATATTCGGGCACTGACGTTTCATGCTTTTCTTACAGGAAAGCCCTTACGAGTGCTTGTGATGGACGATAACTCCAGTGATACAACAATGGGGATCGTATCTAGGATGGCCCGGAGCGGCTGCTACCTTGACTTGGCAACCGCTGTGCCTGCTCTCGGCCAGGAAGAAATGTCGAAATCGCGAGGAATTATACTGGATTTGCGGTTGTCGGGGCAAACCGTCCGATGGCCTATGATGCAGGTGGAAGGAAGTAGGGGATCGAAATCAAAGCATGGCGATATTTAAATGACTATGTAAGCAATGGGTGAAGCACACTCTCCGGTAAATAGGGGAGTGTGCTTTTTTGTATGTCATGGGAGGTCGTGAAAGAGACTGTGGGGATATGTAAGCTGCAGAATAGAAAGTAACAAAAAGTGAAGAGGAAAGAAGAGAGATTAGGAACTGAAGGGACAAAAGCGTTCGTCTAAAAGATTCCGAAAGAAGGCTTACGTTGGAAGTACAAGCTAGTCAGATTTCAACTGCTAAAGGCAGCTTAATTCAGAAGAAACCTGGGGACAGCTGCGACTGTCAATACAATCATTCCACTGTAGTAAAGACCAAACCTTATGTTCGAATCTTAGGTTCGTTTCATTATAGAAGACTACTTCTGAGTTTTAATGGGGGAGGAATTGTGATGAAGGCTGCAATTTATGCTGTGGAGTGCAATGGTACATGGAGGGTGTGGATTTCTCTGGCGCTGGCTGTGGACTTTTGTTGGTGGGGAGGTCGGGAGAAGAGAAGCGGAGATTGGCATCATCCGCAAGAGGTGGGACGCTTGGTGCTGCTCTCGCCGGAAATGCCACTGGGTTGGGCGGTGCTCGTTCGTGATCGTTTCCAGTCGGATAAACTTATGCACATTTGGGGCAGCGGGGAGTGGAGTAAATACATAGAGGATATTCTTCAAGCTGAGTTAAGGACAGAGCGTGAAGCAGGCGCTATTGGGCATTCAGAGTGGCTGGCAGGCGGAATTGCGATTTGGGGATTTGCGGGTGGTAGATGGCAATTGGCGGAAGGGAGTTACAACAAGAGAGTTAGCGATGATAGGGGAATGGAGGAAGGTCAGGCTTTTTTGAGAGGTGAAAGGCGGAATGCTGATAATGTATCTCCAATTGGAGGGGCGTTGACGAATAATTTAAAATGGGATAACAACGTTGGGGATCGGAGTAATGAGGAAGCGGTACCCTTTCTTGGAGACAGGGTTGAGAACTTGCCTCTTCTAGCAAGCCAAGCAGAGCAATTGGTACATGCGGTGGCCGGGCGATCTCTGCTAGAAGCGGAGCTGGAAGCGCTGCTGCTGGATCAAAGCCCGGCATTATGCGGTCATTGGCGCCGCGCTGCCCAGCTGGCGCATTTGCAAGGGCGGCTGAGGATTGAAGCCGCTGTCGGAGAGGACGCGCGTTACGAAGCCGCGCGTCAAGGGCTGCGCCAGCTCCCGTTGGTCGCTGGCGCTCTGCGTGCGGCTGCCGCCTGGGCGCCGCACCAGGCCCTCCCGCGCTGCCATCGCTGCGGCAGCGCTGCCACTGCCCGCACAGCATGCGCCGCGTGCGGGCTCTCGGGTTGCGCCTACTGCGAGGCCTGCCTCGCACTTGGGCGCAGCCGGGCTTGTACGCTGCTGCTGCGCAGCGCAGCGACCCCGGCCGTGCAATGCACGGCCAGCTCTGACCCCACCGTGGCGGCACGCCGGTGGGGGCTTAGCGCGGCCCAGGCGGGAGCCGCCGGGGCTGCGCTGGCTTTTCTGGCGGAGCGGCGGCAGCGCTCCGCGGTCTTGAGTCTAGAGTACTCCGCTGGCTCGGACCAAAAGCGCTCCTCCGTCCCGAGCCCAGAGCGGTTCTTGCTCTGGGCGGTGACAGGAGCGGGAAAGACGGAGATGATTTTCCCGCTCCTGGAGGCTGTGCTCGGCGCCGGAGGCCGGGCGCTCGTAGCAACACCGCGGCGGGACGTTGTACTGGAGTTGGCGCCGCGGCTGGGACGGGCTTTCCCGGCGGAGAGCCTCGCCGTGCTGTACGGCGGCAGCGCAGAGCGCTGGGTGGGTGCCCGAATGACATTGGCGACCACCCATCAGCTGCTGCGCTTCTATCACAGCTTCGATCTCGTTATCATAGATGAGCTGGATGCTTATCCCTATCATAACGATCCGATGCTGGCCTATGCGGCAAGGCAGGCGTGCAAGCCGGACGGATGTTTCATCTACCTGTCTGCCACGCCGCCGATGGATATGCAGCGTCAAGTCAAATCGGGGAAGCTGGCCCATGCCAGGGTCCCCGTCCGTTTCCACGGACATCCTTTGCCTGTTCCGCGGCATTTGGCTGCGGACCCGGTGAGGATCTGTCTGAAACGGGGGAGTTTGCCGAAGAAGCTGATTCAAGAGCTGAAGATATCGCTAGACCGCAGCGCACAGATTTTTCTATTTGTATCCCGAATCGCCCACATCGAAGGTTTGTTGCTGCTTCTGCGTCGCCGTTTCCCAGGCATAGCGATAGAAGGAACCTCCTCTCAGGACGCAGCAAGAGGGGAGAAAGTGATGGCGTTCCGTGACCGCAGCATTTCGCTGCTTGTGACTACAACGATTCTTGAGCGCGGGGTAACTGTACCACGGAGCGATGTATTTATCTTAGATGCGGATAGTTCGCTTTTTGATGAGGCCTCACTTGTTCAAATGGCCGGCCGCGCCGGGCGCTCCAAGGATGATCCAGCGGGCCGGGTCTTCTTCATCTCTCCGCAGTGGAGCCGTTCGCAGCGGGGAGCCATTGGCCAGATCCGGACCATGAACCGAATTGCTCGTCAAAAGGGCTACATTCGTAAGGAGAGTCTCCAATGAATAGGCTGTCACAATGGTTGAGACAAGCAGAGCGACTGCTAGCTCCTCCTTTAACCAGGTGTTTGATTTGTGGGAAGAACAGTAAGGGATCGTCGCCTTTGCCCGAAGTCTGTTCAAACTGTGTTGCTGCGATACCCTGGATACAGGTTCCTCGTTGCACCATATGCGGCAGGCATGTAGGCTGCCCGGATTGCACGCGAAATAATGAACCTACTCCACTGATTTGCAACCGTAGTGCTGTGGCTTATAACGAGGTAATGCGTGAATTGATAGGGCAATATAAATACAGAGGGAATGAGAAATACACGTTTCTCTTAGGCTTAATGTTAGACAGGGCTTATGGTTTGCTGAAGGCAGAGCAGGAAAGAGAGAGGCAATTCCGGGTGAAAGAACAGAGAAGTCCCTCACTCCTTTCTCTTCTTGGCTATAAAAGCTATAAAAGAAGAGAAGTGTGGCGAGCAGATCTGCTGGTTCCCGTTCCGGTCAGCGGGGCCAGATTGGTGGAGCGAGGCTTTAATCAGGCAGAACGATTGGGCCATGTGTTATCCTCGCGAAGAGGCATACCGCAACTTGAGCTGCTGCTTCGCACTCATCATACGGGGAAACAGAGCTTTAAGAGCCGGGCCGAACGGTTATCAGACATGAAGCATGCCTTTGCCATTGACCCTGGGATGACAGATAGATTCACTGGTTGGCTACAGACACGACGTAACCCTGGTGCTCCTTTGCGCATCATTATAGTAGATGATATTTATACAACAGGAAGTACATTGCGTGCCTGTGCTGAGCCCATGCAGCATCTTGCAGATGATTGTGGCGTAGCTGTGGAGATTCGCAGTTTGACTTTGGCACGCTCCTAGAGAACTATTTCTTCGTATATCCTTTGCAAGAGATAGACGAATGCCCTTCAATCATGTAATCTAGGAGCATAAGAATTGTAATGTTTGCACAAAATGTATGGGAGGAGCGGCTGCTTGTTATGAATCTCGACAATTGTCCAAGGTGCGGCCGGTTATACGTCAAGAATCTCATGGAATTATGCCAGCCGTGTATCAAGGAACTGGAGCATCACTATGAGATCTGCGTAAATTACTTGCGAGAAAATAGAGGAACCAACATTCAGGAATTGTCCGATGCTACGGAGATCTCCATTAAAGAGATAACCCGTTTTATTCGGGAAGGCCGGATTTCCATAGCTAACGCACCTAATATGATGTATCCATGCGAAGTATGCGGAACCTTGATCCGGGAAAATCACATGTGTGACAGCTGTCGCAATCGTTTGCGAAAGGATCTTGCTAATGCCGCGAAGGAAAGTGCCGCTGCAGATGCCTCCAGTCTTTCTCAAGAGGGTGCATACCGTGCTATAGATAAGCTTCGTTAGCCCTAAATCTGCAAAAAAACGTTTGCAGCTATAAAAAATGTTTCAACAAGCGCCGATAAACTTAGTAAAGATTATCGGCTTTTTTATATTACAAGGAAGGTGGCAGTTATGAAAATTAACGAGACCGGACGAATTAACGCGATTAACCCCTATCAGCGGAGTGCCGAATCGCAAAGGCAGGAACAAATGAAGAAGAATTCGCGCAAGGATGAGGCTACTTTTTCCGATGAAGCCTTGAAGCTCTTGCAGGCTCAGAATAGCGGCAAGGCAGATGCTGAACGCGCCGTTAAGATTGAAAGCTTGAAGCAGCAGGTCTCCGCTGGTACTTATCAAGTAGACGCAGCCAAACTCGCAGAGAAACTCGCCCCCTATTTTAAGCAATCCTCCGAGAATTAGGTGAATTCATCCATGGCATTGACAACATTGATCGAACTGCTGGAGCGGTTGGACGAGGTGCATATCCAAATGCTGGATCTGGCCGCTACCAAGAAGCAGGCAATTATGGAGAACAAGATTGAAGTGCTGATCGATATTCTGAATCGTGAATCCAAAATGATGAAGTTGGTTGGACAGCTTGAGGAACAGCGTACACAAGCAGCGTATGCCTTTTTGCAAGGAGTGGGAATCCGCTCCAATCTGAATCTAAATCTGACAGAGCTATCCAGACTAGTATTCGACCCGGAAGACAAGTCGCGTCTGCTGCAAATCCAGAAGAAGCTCTCAGATACGTTGCACCATTTAAAAGAAGCCAATGATCTCAACCAGAAGCTGATTGAGCAATCACTTACTTTTATAGATTATTCCTTGGACCTTATGGTCGGAAGACCTAATCAGGAGATGACCTATCACCATCCGTCTGATAAGGGCAGCAATGTGTATCGGTCGGGTCTATTTGACGCCCGGGGATAGAAGATATCAATGAACCGTTTTGCCGAAGCAAAACCAGAGGAGGAGCCAGAGGAATGACATCCACATTTCATTCGATAGAAACGGCAAGACGAAGCCTTTTCACCCAAACTACAGCCCTTAATACCACCGGACATAATATAGCAAATGCCAATACCCCGGGCTATACTCGCCAGCGTGTCAATATGAACGCTACCAGGCCTATCGAAGCTTATGGTCTTACTAACTCTACCGTCCCGGGCCAGCTTGGAACAGGGGTGGAGTTCTCTTCCATCGACCGTATCCGGGAGAAGTTCCTGGATGATCAATTCCGGGGAGAAAATTCAGCCAATGGCGGCTGGAGTATCCAATCGGATACGCTGGACAAGCTGGAGGCTATTGTCAACGAACCTTCCGATACCGGTATACGTACCGTACTCGATAACTTTTGGAAGTCTTGGTCGGATCTGAGCAAGAATCCAGAGGATCCTACAGCGCGCAAAATCGTTGTGCAAACGGCACAGGCTCTGACCGACGCAATGAACTATATGAGCACTCAATTGAACAACCTAGAGAAAGATATTAACTCTAACATAGATATTAAAGGGAAGGAAATTCAAAGCTACCTTTCTTCCATCGCAGATTTGAATCAATCCATTAACAAAATTGAAGGCATGGGTGATAAGGCCAATGATCTTCGTGACCAGCGGGATTTACTGACCGACAAGCTCTCCAAGATTGTGAACATCAGTGTAGTAGAGACAGAAACGGGCTATAACATTTCCTTGGGAGGACAGCCGCTGGTTCAAGGGGATACAGTTTCCGCTACCGTAGATGACGCATTTCTCAATAATGCCTATGCCTCAGGCGACCTTAAGGGCGGCGAAGTTTTCGGCATGATTAAGTCGAACACAACTTATGTTGCTGATTATAAGAAGCAGCTTGACGTTATGGCCAACACGCTTGCCAACGGCAATATGGAAGTCACCGTCCCGGCCGGCTCTAACCTTCCGGAAGGAACGGTCCTAACCAATGATGTCAAAATTACTTTGGTGGATGGGTCAGTCACAACACTTGGTAAAGGGCAAGCTATGCCTAAGGGAGCAGCATTGTTCGAAGACGTGAAGACGATTGTCAAAGGATTGAATGGTCTGCATCAGTTAGGCTATGGGATGGATGGCAAGGCTGGACGTTCCTTCTTTACAGCAGGAGACAACGGTGGAGATATAACTGCTGGCAACATCAAGCTGAACGCTGATATTATCGCCGATGTGAGCTTGTTTGCAACTTCGCTGCGAACAACCATCGGGGCAGATGGGAATCCGCAGATTATTAAAGGCAATAACACCTTGGCACTTCTGATGAGTAATTCCAAGGACAACTTGATGACTACACCTGATGGCAACAAGACAGGTACTATCGGTTCTTATCTCAGTTCCATGGTCGGCCAGTTAGGTATTCAATCACAGGAAGCCAAACGTCAGACTGAGAATTCCGACTTTCTCGTGCAACAAGTGGATGCCCGTCGGCAATCTGTCAGCGGTGTATCTTTAGATGAAGAAATGTCCAACATGCTGGTCTTCCAGCACGCCTATAGTGCCGCTGCACGCTTTATGACAACCTATGACGAGATGCTGGATAAGCTTATTAACTCAACCGGCACCGTTGGAAGATAAGGAGGAAGAGGCACATGTTAAGAGTCACATCGAATATGATGAATTCACAATTGCTGCTTAACCTGAACCGCAACGCGAGAACGATGAATGATACTCAGCTACAACTCTCGAGCGGCCGCAAAATCAACAAGCCCTCCGATGATCCGGTAGGCATTACCTATTCTCTCCGCTATCGCGCAGAGCTTTCATCTAATGAGCAGTATACAAGGAATGTCGATAGTTCCCTTTCCTGGCTCGATTTCAATGACACGGTTCTGGGACAGGCGGGAGATGTCATTCAACGTCTGCGCGAACTGACTGTACAGGGTTCAACAGGAAGCAATCCCCAGACGGCGTTGGACAGTATTAACCAAGAAGTACTGCAGTTGAAGGAGCAACTCGTAGACATCTCCAACAGTAAGCTTAATGGTAAGTACATTTTCAATGGTGAGGAGTACACTACCAAACCATATGATTTTACCAAAGGTGCCGACGGCACTTATGATGTTTCTAAAGAGATCACTACAGATAACGGACAAATCCAGTTTATCGTAGGTGAAGGTGTGCAGATGCCGATCAATATTACCGGAAATGATGTGTTTGGTAGTATTGGGGATGCTGATAATCTGTTTGCAATCATCAATAATATTTCTGAGGGCCTGAAATCGGGCAATATTACGGCTGTCTCCAGTCAACTGGATAAAATCGATACTCGTGTAGAGACGATTCTCTCAGCTCGTTCGGAGATTGGTGCCAAGACCAACCGTGTAGAACTGATGCGGGATCGTTTATCTGACTTGAATACGAACCTGACAGATCTGCAAGCCAAGACCGAAGATGCCGATTACGAAGGACTCATTATGCAATCCAAGATTCAAGAGAATATCTATAACGCTTCGCTTTCGGTGGGAGCCAAGATTATTTCCACTACATTAGTTGACTTCATCAGGTAATTGAGGTGAGCCTTATGCTCCAGCCTATACTCCAGATTCGTCAGACTCCGGCATTGCTTGGAATAGATGCAGAACCGGGTTCGTTTTCGATTACTCAGCCCAAAGCTGAGGTCAAGACAACTACGACTCCGGGCGAACTAACCGTTCAATCTTTCCGGCCCGAGCTTCAGGTAGATCAGTCTCGCGCTTGGGCTGCTTATCATGGTGGCAATATGCTTGATATGAATAAACGCATATACTCCGGTATTCAGCAGTTATATCTGCAAGGGTTGGCTAGAAGGGTAGAGCAGGGCAACCGGATGGCTGAATTCTTTAAGCCAGGCAACACTATCGCTGAGGTTTACGGTACAGATACCGAGCCGAATTCTTTCCCAGAGATGCGCGGACCGGCCTCTTACGATAATGTGGATATACATATTGAGACCAGGGCTCCACAGCTTGATTATCGTCCTGCGAAGGTTGATATTGAAGTGGAAAGGCATCAGCCAGAGATCGAGTATACTCGCGGAAAATTTGATATTTATATGAAACAGTATGCTTCTGTGCAGTTTATTCCGCCGGAAGTGGGCGTTCAATTGTAAAATAAGCTATAGAGGTGCCTAGAGCGCCTGTATAGCTTTTCTGTTATTTGCAATTTATTAGAATTGGTTTTGCGCAGCAAAACTTTTTGAGGAGTGAACAATTTGATTATAGAAACACTTTCCTGGGGTGAGCTTGAAGTACAAGAGGAGCAACTCTATCATTTCTCCAAAGGGATTCCGGGCTTTGACGAAGAGACGGAGTTTGCACTGATCGCGATGGTGGAGGCGCCATTCTGGTATTTGCAATCTATCAAGAGTAAGGGACTGTCCTTTTTACTCGGTGATCCGTTCTCGTTCTATCCTACCTATGAGTTTGAACTGCCGGATGAAGAAGCGGAGGAGCTTGGAATGGGCTCCAATGCCGCTGTACGCTGCATGATTACACTCAAGGAACAGACAGAGCAATCTACGATTAATTTGTTGGCTCCCATTGTCCTGAACCCGGATAACCGAACCGGAAAACAAATTGTGCTGCACAAATCACCTTATCACACGAAGCATAGTCTGCTGCAAATGCAGGTGGCTATCGACGGAAAGGATGGTGGATGATATGCTGGTGCTTTCCCGAAAGAAGGGAGAATCGATCGTCATCCAGGATCAGATTGAGTTGACGGTTTTGAGTGTGGAGGGTGACACGGTGAAAATAGGAATCTCCGCTCCAAAGCATGTTGATATTTTTCGCAAAGAAGTTTATCTCTCGATACAGGAAGCCAATCGCGAGTCTGCCGCTCCCCAGCAATCCGATCTTTTTGCACTCATTCATCGACTGCGCGGACCTAATGGCAGCGGCGAATGAAAACGAATATTCACTTCCCTGAGGCGTAAGCCTCAGGTTTTTTTGTGATGTAGGCATTTTCGACAAGAAAATATTGAAAAAAATTTCGAATTGCTCTAAACAGTTTGCGGTACGAAGTCGATATATGTAGTAGACGCTGATCCGGCAGGGCGGCCGACCTTAATGGTTCGGCGTTTACCACAAGGATGTGGAACTAACTTAATTTCAGGGAGGAAATACCAAATGATTATCAACCACAATATCGCGGCGTTGAATACTCACCGCCAACTATCTGCTAACACAGCTAACACTAACAAAAATATTGAGAAACTGTCTTCCGGTCTTCGCATCAACCGTGCTGGTGACGATGCTGCCGGTCTGGCAATCTCCGAAAAAATGCGCGGTCAAATCCGCGGTTTGGATCAAGCTTCCCGTAATGCTCAAGACGGTATCTCTTTGATTCAGACAGCTGAAGGCGCGCTGAACGAAACTCACAGCATCCTGCAACGTATGCGTGAAATCTCCAACCAATCCGCGAACGGTACTAACACTGATACTGACCGCGGCGCTCTGCAAGATGAAATGAACCAACTGACTTCCGAAATCAACCGTATCGGCAACACTACTGAGTTCAATACTCAAAAATTGCTGAATGGTGGTATTGGTTCCGGTGAGAGCGGTAAAGTTACACAAGCAACTAAGGCAGAAATTGCTGGTGCCACTACGTTTGTAGGAAATGCAGATGCCTCTGCTTTAACAGCAGCTACAATTAAAATTGATGGAACTACATTCGATATTACTTCTATACTGAAAAAAGATTTCAGTGTAGCAGCAGTTCCGGGTCCTCCGGCTGTGCCTGCAACGGCCATTACGAAAGATGATCTGATCACTCAATTAAACAATGCTACATCGGGTGGAGTAAAACTTTCTGATCTCGTGGATATCAAAGACAATGGTGCAGGCTTAACTTTCACAGCAAAATCAAGTGGAAGTACAAGTTCCCTTACTATTACTGCTGATGATAATGCAGCAGCAGTAATGCTTGGGTTTGCAAATGCAGCAGCTACTGGAAAAGAAGTTAAAGGTAACCCGACTACTGTAGAGCGTGCAGGCGTGCAAGGTGGAACGGCACTTAACGCTACTGGTGCTACTAACCCAAGTATCGCATCTGGTGCAACTTTGAAAATCAAAGTTGGAACAGAAAGCGATGTTGAAGTTAACCTGAACTCTGGTCCTAATGCAAAAACATATGACACTAAAAATGCAGATGCTAATGTAGCAAAAGCTGCCATGGACGATCTGGTTAAAGACTTGAATGCTGCTCTTCAAAAAGCCGGATTAGATAGCAAAGTAACTGCTTCCTTGTCTAAGGATAATGAAATTCAATTTATTTCTGAGACAGGAAAAGATATTAGTGTAGCAGATGGATCTGGTGCTGCTCTGGCACAACTTGGGTTTACTGCTGCTCAAGGTAAAGCTATCAAGAACGTAGAACAAGTCGTAGGCGCTGGCGCTCAAGGTTCTGGCTTCTCCACGAAGTTCCAAATTGGTGCTAACACTGGTCAATCCATGTCCCTACAAATCAATGATGTTCGTGCTTCTGCTCTTGGCATCACTGGTAACGCTGGACAAGCTGGATTCACTAAAGAAAATTCCGTTACTAACGGAACTAACGATGTGAAAGCAGAAGCTGCCCTGAACATCTCCACAAGAGAAGATGCTTCTAAGGCTATCGCAGTTCTGGATAAAGCTACTCAATCTGTATCCAGCGAACGCGCTAAGCTTGGTGCTGTTCAAAACCGTCTGGAGCACACTATCAACAACTTGGGAACAGCTTCCGAGAACCTGACTGCTGCTGAATCCCGTATCCGTGATGTTGATATGGCGAAAGAAATGATGGAGCAAACAAAGAACAATATCCTTGCACAAGCTGCACAAGCTATGTTGGCTCAAGCGAACCAACAGCCACAAGGCGTTCTGCAATTGCTTCGTTAATTTTAAATCTCTTTTATCGAGCCCTGGGGAAACCCGGGGCTTTTTTCTTTTTTTATATTGACTTTTATTGAAATCCCTAAAATATCCTTCAGACTAACCGATATATAGAGTATAAAATGAGCGTCGTTGGAGGTCGGGGTTAATGAATGTTCAGTTTTCACTTTCTGCCAGTTCGGTTTCGGGTGGACAAGGCAGACCTGAAGTTACATCCGCTAATAGTTCGGTAACAGCTGTAAGTCAAATGTCAACTATTCGGGATGCCAAGGATATGGACCTGAGAGAGAAGCAAGGTGTTAATGTATCTGTTGCCGAAGAGCAGCTCATTCGGACCATAGAACGGGCAGTGAGATCCCTTCAAGGCCCTCAGACCACGCTGGAGATCAGCATCCATGAGAAGACGCATGATATTATGGTGAAAGTTCTCAACAAGGATACAGGAGAGCTTATTCGGGAAGTTCCGCCAGAAAAAACGCTTGATTTAGTTGCTAAAATGATGGAAATTGCAGGTATATTGGTAGACGAGAAAATTTAAGTTTAGGAGGTGCTGTTTTGGTAACACGGATTAATGGATTTTCGGGTATGGATATTGATAGTATGGTTAAGAGTATGATGAATGCCAAACGGGTACCACTCGATAAGTTAAACCAACAGAAGCAAATTCTGCAATGGACCCGTGAGGGATACCGGGAAGTTAACAGTAAACTGTATGATTTTCGGACCAATAAACTGGGAACAAAATATGGTGTGAGCGCTGCTATGAATACTCAGAAGGCGGTCACCTCTGGAGATACTGATGCGCTAAAGGCAGAGGCTAAGGCAGGCGCAAACGGAATTGATATGAAGGTAAGTATTACCCGACTGGCAACTTACACAACTGTAAAGACTGATAGTATTGGAATTGGCAAGACAGGAGCGCTTACCCTGGGGGAATTGGATAAAACCGATACGTCTAATATGGATGCTGAGGAAAAAGCGACTTATGAAAAAAATGCCTATAAACTCACTATAAATAAAGTCAGTTTCGAGGGTTTTACAAAAAACACAACGATTTCTTCCATGATCTCTACGATTAATGCTGACACCAAAGCAAATGTGGTTGCCAGTTTTGATGAAGTAACAGGGCAGCTACTAATTCGTTCTAAGGTTAGTGGGAATCCAGTTCAGCCGGATCCAGATGATGTAGTTCCAGCTGACGAGGATCCAGTTGGTCCGTATCAGCCGGCTCAGCCGGCTCAAGATCCTACAAGTACAGACAGAAAAGTAGAAATAGGAGCAGATTCCAAGGTGCTCTCACTTTTTGGAGGTATTACAGAGAACAAAAATGGTCTGGATGCTAGAGTAATAATTAACAATCAGAAACTTCTGTACAAGAGCAATAACATCAGCGTGAACGGTGTCGACTTAACGTTACAAAAAACAACTTCTAAAGATAATCCTGTCTTTATCAAAACTCAAGCGGATCCACAAAAAGCGCTAGACACAATCAAGGGATTCATTGAAGATTACAATAGCTTAATTACCTCTTTGAATGCTAAGATCAATGAAGCTAAATATCGCGACTTTCAGCCGCTGACAGATGACCAGAAGAAAGATATGAAAGAGGATGATATCAAGACATGGACAGAGAAGGCCAAAAGCGGTCTGTTCAAGAACAATGATATTATAAGCCCTCTTCTCACACAAATGCGCGGTATCCTAACAGAAAAGCTTGGGCCGCTTAGCTCCCTTGGCATCACCACTGGAAATTATATGGAGAACGGAAAGCTGGTTCTTGATGAAGAAAAATTTAAGAACGCCGTGAATGCTAATCCTCAAACGGCAATAGATCTTTTCCAGGGCCCTGCAAATGCACCCAAAGAGGGCATCTTTCGGAAAATGCAGGACAAGATTACAAGTGCAATTGAGAAGATGTCTGATCGTGCAGGTACCAATAGGTTCTCTATGGATCTTTCGAGTGCTTTTAAAGACGAAAGTGTTATGGGTAGAACGCTGAAGGATTACAATAACCGCATTGCTACCTTGATGACCAATCTAAACAACACCGAAGACCGCTACTACAAACAATTTTCAGCGATGGAAAAAGCCATGAGCAAGTTAACCGCTCAGTCCTCCAGCTTGTTATCCGGCCTAGGAAAATAATAAATTAAAGGGTGAAATTCATGCTTACTTCTCCATATGAAAAATACCGTCAGTCTTCTGTTCAGACATCGACACCCGCACAATTGGTCATCATGCTGTATGACGGAGCGATCAGGTTTGTGAGAGCTGCAATGGATGGACTCAGCAAGCAAGACTATGAGAAAACAAGCCTAAATCTAGGGAAAGCTCAGACGATTGTCAGTGAGCTTATGAGCACATTAGATCAATCCTATGAAGTCTCCAAATCGCTATATTCATTATATGAATATACGAATTATTTACTGGTTCAGGCTAATATCAGCAAGAGTTCAGAGAAAGCGGAAGAAGCGGTTGGCTATCTAACGGATCTCCGGGAAACCTGGTTGCAAGCCTCCAAGATTGCCGCAAGCCAGACCGAAAGCGCTCATGGATAAGCTTATTGTCGATTTAAATAGTCTCACCCAAGACATCATGAACCGACTCTATGACTTGGCTTATGAAGAGATTGAAGAATTTGTAGAAGAACGTCAGAAGCTTGTCGATTCCTTGGTGTTTGAAGTCGAACGTGGCAAGCCTACTTCTGCACAAAAACTCGAAATCACACGTATTTTGGAACACGACCCTGAAATCATGGCTCGCATGAACGCCCTTCGCCTGGAAGCACAAGACTGGCTATATAAGCGCAATCAAGCCAAGGCCCAGCGCAGCGCCTACGAGGCTGCCTACACCCCTGACAGCTTTCTAATGGACCGCAAAAAATAAAGTCTTTGTTGTTTCAGCGAAGGAGCAGACGGGTATTATATAACGTCTGCTCCTTTTGATCGTTATCATTTTGTAAGCTCTTAATCTGGAAAATTAATGAATGGTAAATAATTGCATGTAATCATTTACTATTCCAATTGACAATTGAGAAGCAGCGGTGGTATAGTCGAGTTGTGAGCAAGACTCACGTTCATCTGATGACGAAGGGAATGTTTAATCAATGGAAGGTAAAGTAAAATGGTTTAATGCAGAAAAGGGTTATGGTTTTATCGAGACTGCAGACGGTGGGGACGTATTTGTACACTTTTCCGCGATTCAAACAGACGGTTTCAAGACATTGGATGAAGGTCAATCCGTAGAATTTGATATCGTTGAAGGTGCACGCGGACCACAAGCAGCTAACGTAATCAAATTATAATCATCCGGCGAAGCCGACCTACATATATGGTAGATGGTTAGCAATTGATACAACGCTAGCGAGAACCTTGGGATATTCCCGAGGTTCTTTTTTGTTGTATACGCAATCATTAGGCGATTGAGCGTGCAGAGATATTTTATATAACTATAATTTTCCATAAAAAGGTTTCGTCCTCCATATACTCGGGTAATGGGTTGCGTTGAGCTTTTTATCTTACCTGGGCGCACACTATACTTTCTGTAAGAGGATGAACTGCAAAATGAAAAAGATGTGGCGTGGTCTTATGACTGGAATGCTGGGAGTGAGCATGTTGCTCGGCTCTCTGGGCAGTGTATCTGCAGCCGCTGTACCCAAAGATATTCAGGGACACTGGGCTCAGGCGCAATTGCAGCAATGGCTTGATAAGGGATATCTTGGGGGATACCCCGATGGTACAGTTAAGCCCAACAATGCGATAACGCGTGCAGAATATGTTGCCTTCGTAAATCGTCTGTTCGGATTCACTGAGACAGGAACTGTTAGCTTCACGGATCTTAAGAGCTCGAATTGGTCCTACATTGAAGTAGCTAAGGCTGTCAAAGCGGGATACATTGGAGGGTATGAAAATAATACGTTCCGTCCAAATAATCCCCTAACTAGACAGGAAGCAGCCGTGATTACTGCCAAGCTGTTGAAGCTGAGCACGAATGCGATGACTACTAAATTTAAAGACAGCAGCCAGTTTGCGGCATGGAGCCGAGGCGCAATTGCTGCAGCCGCAGATAAGAAGATCATAAACGGTTATCCAGATGGAACATTCGGCCCTAAAAAAGCGCTGACCCGTGCCGAGGCCGTAGGTATCATTAGCAACTCGGTTGTGTATAAACCGGCGGCACCAGGTGGTGTACCAACACCAGTACCAACGCTATCGGCTACACCTGTACCTACAGCTAGCCCTACGCCAGTACCTACCTCTGTTCCTGGTGGGGGCAGCGGAGGAGGCGGTGGTGGAGGTGGCGGAACCATCACCACACCAACGGTTACTGGTGCCACCTATGGACATGTTGGATCGGTTACAGCAGATGTGTACCTTACCCCTTCAGTAACAGGTGAAGTGTATTATGTTGTGGTTCCATACACCGGTACGCTGGTAACACCAAGTGTGGCAGAAGTGAAAGGCGGACAAGGTGGTGCTGATGTAACGGTTGTAAACCATGGACACAAGGTAACGTCTGCGGGCACAACTGTTTCATTCTCCGTTTATGGCCTGCAAGCTAACACAGAATATGCTACATTCGCTGTGATTACGGACAACTCCGGCAATTGGTCCTCCGTAACAAAGGTACAGCTGAAGACAGCTGCGACCAATGGGGACGCCATTACGCTGGCACAACCGGGACAAGTCGGAACCGTAACGGCAGATGTGTATTTCAAATATGGACAAGCTGGTGGAACGGCTCAGCAGGTTAAGTACGTAGTGCTTCCTGAGAAGGATGCCGTACCAAGCGCTGCACAGGTAGCAGCTGGACAGAACAGTACAGGTGTTACGCTGACAGCTCCATGGACGGGTACCGTGTCTGTACTTCCAGGGATAGGTCACACGTACACCTTAACTGGACTTACTGCGGGAACGGGTTATAAGGTTTATCTCGTTAGCGGCTCCGGTAGCAACTGGTCATCCGTAGAGGTTGTTCGCTTCCATACGAAGCAGCCATAATAGAAGAAAATCAGGTAGCAGATGCCCAAGTGAGGATCTAGTTTAACTGTGTATGAGCAATTATAGTCTTTAGCAAAATAGAATTGTAACCGTCCGGGAAGGGTCGTTTCTTCACTCTTTCCGGACTTCTTTTTTCAAGGGAACATCTTGTGGCTATTTTGTTAGCTAAATGTAAAGGCTGTAATGATTTTTTTTTACTTAGCTCTAACAATTTGGTATAATGGAGCTGTAAACAAAGGAGGAGTGCCCCATGCAATTTAGCATTCGAGGTCAACAAATTGAAGTGACCGACGCTTTGAGAGACTATGTTGATAAGAAGCTCAGCAGACTTGAGAAGTACTTCGATGCACCCCCTACCTCAGAAGGATATGTAACGCTTAGCGTTGTACGCGGCCTTCATACAGTGGAAGTAACTATTCCGCTTGCGGGTGTGACGCTCCGTGCCGAGGATCGCAGCGATGACATGTATTCATCCATTGATGCCGTAGTGGACAAGCTGGAACGCCAAATTCGTAAACACAAGACCAAATTGAACCGTAAGTTCCGCCAAGAAGGCAGCCTGAAGACATTATTCGTGGAAGGCAGTGGCAGCTCTGTAGCTGTAGAAGAACAGGATACGGATGATTTGGAAGTTGTACGGAACAAGCGCTTTACTCTGAAACCTATGGATGTGGAGGAAGCGATCCTGCAAATGAACATGGTAGGACATAACTTCTTCGTCTTCTCCAATATCGATACATCCGAAGTGAGTGTTGTTTACAAACGTAATGATGGTAAATACGGACTGATTGAACAGAACTAAACTTCAGCCAATTCAATAACTGGTGAGATTTAGAAGTGCTAATGATCAGTCAGATGTAAAAAAATTAAACGAGCCCTTATTCGCGTGAAGCGAATAGGGCTCTTGTGCGTATATATAGTTATGTATGAAAATGTGCCAAGTATTTGCTTGTATTGCGGCATCTCTTACAAACTGTTACAATTTATGAAGCAGCGGAATCGATTCTGCATTTTGGCCCTTTCAATTTAAGTGGGGATGGGCTAAGGTTCCACCATCTGTGTTGCATGAAAGGGGTTAACCATGCTAGGACTTGTAAAGAAAATTTTTGGCGATACTAATGATCGTGATGTTAAACGACTCTCGAAAACAGTCGAAATCATTAATGGAATGGAACCGGATTTCGCAGCGCTTTCCGATGAAGCACTGAAAGCGAAGACAGAAGAATTCCGGGCCCGGATCGAGAAAGGTACTACTCTGGACGAGCTTCTTCCGGAAGCATTTGCTACGGTTCGTGAAGCTTCCAAGCGGGTGCTGGGCAAGCGCCATTATGACGTACAGATGGTTGGGGGTATGGCACTGCATGAGGGCCGTATTTCCGAGATGAAAACAGGTGAAGGGAAGACCCTTGTAGGTACATTGCCTGTTTATTTGAATGCACTGCTCGGTAAAGGCGTTCACGTCGTTACGGTGAATGACTACCTGGCTCAGCGCGACAGTGCTGAAATGGGACAAATCTATAATTTCTTGGGCATGACGGTCGGGGTGAACCTGAGCGGCATGGACCATGCTTATAAACAAGAGGCGTATGCTTGCGATATCACGTATGGTACGAACAACGAGTTTGGTTTTGACTACCTGCGGGATAACATGGTGCTCTATAAAGAGCAGATGGTACAGCGTCCGCTCTATTTCTGTATCATTGACGAAGTGGACTCCATCTTGGTGGATGAAGCACGGACACCGCTGATTATTTCGGGACAAGCTGAGAAGTCGACAGAGCTGTACTATGCGGCTGACCGGTTTGTGAAGAAATTGAAGGCAGAAGAAGACTACACAGTTGATATCAAGGTGAAATCCGTTGCTTTGACTGAAAAAGGTGTGGCTACGGCTGAACGTGCTTTTGGCTTAGAAAACCTGTATGACCACAGCAATGTAACGCTGAACCATCATATCGTTCAGGCCCTTAAGGCGAACGTAATTATGCGCCGCGATGTGGACTATGTCGTTAACGAAGATGAAGTTGTCATTGTCGATGAATTCACGGGCCGTCTGATGGCTGGCCGCCGTTACAGCGACGGTCTGCACCAGGCGATTGAAGCGAAGGAAGAAATTCAAGTACAGAACGAGAGCATGACGCTAGCGACGATTACTTTCCAGAACTATTTCCGGATGTACCGGAAGCTCGGCGGCATGACTGGTACGGCCAAGACTGAGGAAGAGGAGTTCAAGAAGATTTATGGTCTTGAGGTTCTTCAGGTGCCAACGAACAAGCCAAACCAGCGTCAGGATATGCCGGATGTAGTTTACAAGACCGAGAACGGCAAGTTCAATGCCGTAGTAGCTGAGATTGTGGAGCGTCACAAGAAGAATCAGCCGGTATTGGTAGGTACCGTATCCATCGAGAATTCCGAGCTTCTCTCCGAAATGCTGAAGCGCAAAGGTGTCAGACACCAAGTATTGAACGCGAAGCATCATGCGGCGGAAGCAGAAATTATCTCTCATGCGGGACAACCGGGTACGGTTACGATCGCTACGAACATGGCGGGACGTGGTACAGATATCATTCTGGGTGAAGGTGTATCTGAACTCGGTGGATTGCATATCATTGGTACAGAGCGTCATGAATCACGGCGGATTGATAATCAGCTTCGAGGACGTGCTGGACGCCAGGGCGACCCGGGTTCAACACAGTTCTACCTGTCACTTGGCGATGAGCTGATGAAGCGTTTCGGTGCAGACAATGTACTGAACATGATGGACCGTCTTGGATTCGAAGAAGATCAGCCGATTGAGAGCCGGATGATTACTCGTGCTGTCGAGTCTGCTCAGAAACGGGTAGAAGGCAATAACTTTGATATCCGTAAAGTGGTTCTCCAGTACGATGATGTTATGAACCAACAGCGCGAAATCATCTACAAGCAGCGTCGTGAGATTCTTGAATCTGAAGACATCAAGGATGTTGTAATGGAAATGATCAAACCGGTCATTGACCGCGTAGTTCATGCCCATTGTAGCGACGATATTCCTGAGAACTGGGAACTGCAGGAAGTCGCGGATTATGTGAACAGCAAACTGCTGGATGAAGGCACATTGACTCGCGATGATCTGTGGGGCAAAGAAGTTGAGGAGATCACAGACTATATCTTCGATCGTGTACTGCAGAAATATGCAGCCCGCGAAGAACGTCTTGGCTCAGAGCTTGTTCGTGAATTCGAGAAGGTTATCGTACTTCGTTCCGTAGACAGCAAATGGATGGATCATATTGATGCGATGGATCAACTGCGTCAAGGGATTCACCTCCGTGCATACGGCGGTACAGATCCGCTTCGTGAATACCAGTTCGAAGGTTTCGAAATGTTTAATGAAATGACCGCCAACATTCAGGAAGAAGTGGCGACTTATATTATGAAGGCACACATCGAGGCCAATCAGGAACGTCAATCCGTAGTGGAAGAAGATAAAATCTCCACTAACGGTGAGCCGGCTGAGAAGCGTCCGGTGCATGTGGAAGAAGCGATCGGTCGTAACGATCCTTGTCCTTGCGGAAGCGGTAAGAAATACAAGAACTGCCACGGTCAGAACGCATAATTTATACGTTCTCTAGGCATGTAACAGCAAAGAGCGGCTGGGCCCGGGGATTTTCCGTTACGGCCGGCCGCTCTTTTGGGTGCTTTTTTGGTGAAATTTAATGTAGAGGTTATTGGAACTGAAGAAGCGTCAGCGTTCGCCTTTATCACCGGATTCTTACTGCGCAATACAGTGTAATAGATGGAATCTGGTGATAACAGCGATCGGAGTCCAATAATCTCGGAATGGCCGATATTCACCAAGCATGTACTTAAATAAGCCAGGCCGGCAACTCATTTTTGAAAGGTGAAGTGACATATGATAGATCCAAATGTGAAGCAGGACTTGCGGGAAATTGGCAAGAAATTAACCAACCTTAGGGGGTCTCTTTGACTTAGACCTCAAGCAAGAGATGATTGCCAACTTCGAAGAGAAGATGGCAGCTCCCGGGTTCTGGGATGATAGCGAGCAGGCTCAGGGCGTTATCGCTGAGATGAATGCTGTTAAGTCTTCGGTAGATCAGTATGAGAAGCTGCAGCAGGATTATGATGATGCTGCAATGATGGCTGAGCTCGCCGATGAAGAGGGCGATGAGGAGCTTGCGGCGGAGGTTGCCGGCAATATCCGCGCTCTGGTCGTTAAGGTTGATGAGTTCGAGCTGCAGTTGCTGCTGAACCAGCCGTACGACAAGATGAATGCGATTCTGGAGCTGCACCCGGGTGCAGGCGGTACAGAGTCCCAGGATTGGGGACAAATGCTGCTGCGGATGTATACGCGCTGGGCAGAGAAACGCGGCTTCAAGGTCGAGGTACTTGATTACTTGCCGGGTGATGAGGCAGGCATCAAGAGTGTGACCTTGCTAATCAAAGGCTTTAACGCTTATGGGTATTTGAAGGCAGAGAAGGGCGTACACCGCTTGGTGCGTATCTCGCCTTTTGACTCCTCCGGCAGACGGCATACTTCATTCGTATCCTGTGATGTGGTACCGGAAATCTCTGATGATGTGGAAGTTGAGATCCGTACAGAGGATCTCAAAATCGATACCTACCGGGCAAGTGGTGCCGGGGGTCAGCACATCAATACGACAGACTCGGCGGTGCGGATCACGCACATACCAACCGGTGTGGTTGTGACCTGTCAGAATGAACGTTCCCAGATCAAGAACCGGGAACGGGCGATGACAATGCTTCGTTCCAAGTTATATGAGCGCAAGCTGCAAGAGCAGCAACAACAGCTGGATGAAATCCGAGGGGAACAGTCGGATATTGCCTGGGGCAGCCAGATTCGCTCCTATGTGTTCCATCCCTATAGTATGGTAAAGGATCACCGCACTTCCGTGGAAACAGGAAACGTGGGTGCTGTAATGGATGGCGATCTGGACGCATTTGTTGATGGATATTTGCGCAGCCAGATCAAGACTGAAGCAGAATAAGTATAAATGAATTCCTACGCATCTTCGGAAGCGTAGGAATTTTTGGCGTCAAGAGAAAAGATAAAGTTACTTTGAAGGAGAGCCTTTCATGCAAAAGATCAACTCGCGCAATAAGCCGCCGTTCATTCCGTTGAATGGACCCCTGCGCCATGCAGTGGATGTAGGACTGATTTTGTTGGGGTCGCTGATTACGGCGCTTGCGTTTAATTTGTTTTTCCTGCCAAACCGGATCGCTTCTGGAGGGGTGTCCGGTCTATCCGTACTGGCTGAAGCCTGGTTTGGGGCAGAGCCTGCTTTTACCCAGTGGGCACTGAATATTCCACTGTTCGTGCTGGGGGTAGTATTGCTGGGCAAGCAATATGGAATGCGCTCCTTGCTGGGCAGCTTTGTGCTGCCGTTGTTTATTTTTTTGACCAAAGATGGTCCCGTTCCGACTACTAATCCACTCCTTGCTTCCATATATGGAGGGATTGGGGTAGGTCTTGGTCTTGGATTGGTGTTCCGAGGTCGTGGCTCAACAGGCGGGCTGTCTATTCTGGCCCAGATTATTCAGAAATTCTCTGGTCTGAGTTTTTCAATGTCAGTCGTAATACTGGATGGCACGGTAATTACACTGGCCGCCTTTGTACTCGGCATGGAGCAGGCGATGTATGCGTTGATCGGTTTATTCGTCACGGGTAGAGTCATTAATGCGCTGGAGGTCGGCTTTAGCTATACCAAGGTTGCCTATATTATCTCGGAGCAGACAGAGGAAATCTCCCAGGCGATACTAAATGATCTGGACCGTGGTCTGACGAAATTGAACGCTCAAGGTGGATATACAGGTGACAATCGCACAGTGCTGATGGTTGTGGTTGGCCAGAACGAAATCACAAGACTTAAAGCGATCGTTCGCTCGGTCGATCCGGGGGCGTTTGTAATCATTACGGAAGCCCATGAAGTCCTGGGCGAAGGATTTAAAAGAGAAGCGTGAACTCCCCTGCGCGGGGAGTCGCGCTTCTTTTTTTATACCTAATAACTGTACAAAGTTAACTTAATATGTTGTATTTATATTAATTGAGTCGTATAATAATACATATTTCAGAGCGGCTATACATTAAGTTTAATATCAGGCACGACCAGATAGATTAGAGTAGTAACATCAAGCAGAGAGTGGGGATGACGGTGGAGAGCAAGCTGAGGGCGGCAATTGTGGGTTCAACGGGATACGGAGGCGTGGAGCTGATCAGGCTGCTGCAAAGCCATCCTAAGGTGGAGATTACATCAGTGATTTCCTCATCTAGCGCCGGGGTGCCTATCGAAGAAGGTTTCCCGCATTTGACTGGGGTAGTGGAGCGAAGGCTGGACGGTGTGGATGCAGGAGAGATCGCTAAGAAGGCGGATGTTGTATTCACAGCTACTCCGTCTGGGGTAAGTGCGAAGTTGGTCCCACAGCTGCTTGAGGCAGGACTCAAGGTTGTGGATCTGTCTGGTGATTTCCGTTTGAAGGACGGTGCAGCTTATGAGCAGTGGTATAAGCATCCGGCACCGGCCGAGGCTTATCTGGAGCAGGCGGTCTACGGACTCTGCGAGGTGTATGGAGAGCGGGCTGCAGGCGTTGATTTTATCTCCAATCCCGGCTGTTATCCTACGGCTACGCTGCTGGGGTTGGTTCCGGCAATTGAAGCGGGCTGGATCAAGCATGACAGCATCATTATAGATGCCAAATCAGGGGTGTCCGGAGCAGGTCGTGGAACGAGCCTGATGGTGCATTTTTCAGAGATGAATGAGAATTTCAAAGCTTATAAAATCAACAAACATCAACATATTCCAGAGATTGAGCAGACGCTTACGGACGTAGCAGGGAAAGACGTTACGGTAACATTCACCACACACCTCGTACCAATGACACGGGGCATTATGAGCACGATGTATGCGGGAATGAACGGGCAATATACGGAGCAGGATTTTGTGGACTTATATCGTAAGTATTATGCAGGCAGACCTTATGTGCGTGTGCGGGACGCGGGAGTGATTCCGGCGACGAAGGAAGTTAGCGGCTCTAATTATTGTGATATTGGCTTTGCGGCAGACCCCCGTACCGGGCGCATTACGATCGTATCCGTTATTGATAACATCGTGAAGGGTGCAGCAGGGCAGGCAATACAGAACCTCAATTTGATGATGGGATGGGAGGAAACCCTTGGCCTCGGCTATACACCTGTGTATCCGTAGAGTTCAGTGGTAAAAGAGACGATGAGCGAGAAGCAAACATATACCGTCGTGGAAGACGGCAGCATCACAACACCCAAGGGCTTCAAAGCCGGAGGCTTGCACTGTGGCTTGAAAAAAACAGACCGCAACGACCTCGGCGCCATCCTGTGTGAGGTGCCCGCTACGGCAGCAGGGGTATATACAACGAATGTATTTCAGGCCGCACCACTGAAGGTGACGCGGGAAAGCTTGGTGAATGGAACGCTGCAGGCGCTTGTGGTGAACAGCGGTAATGCCAATGCCTGTACAGGAGAACAGGGTGAAGCGGATGCGTATGAGATGCGTGCTGCTGCTGCCCGTCAGCTGAATGTGGCGGAAGAGAATGTGGCCGTTGCTTCGACTGGCGTGATCGGGGAACTGCTCAAGATGGATGCTGTGCGGAGCGGGATTGCTGGATTGCCAGAGAAGCTGAATGGAGAGGCTGCCGGAGCAGAAGAGTTCTGCCAAGCGATTTTAACTACTGATTTGGTGAAAAAAGAGTGCTGCGTAAAAGTATCGGTAGGCGGTGTAGAGGTCGTGATTGCCGGTGCCGCGAAGGGCTCCGGGATGATTCATCCCAATATGGCGACGATGCTCGGCTTTGTGACTACAGACGTCGCCATTGACGGTGAGGATTTGTTGAATCTGCTGCGCGCTGCGACGAATGTTACTTTTAATATGATTACGGTAGATGGCGATACTAGTACGAATGATATGCTTGTGGCGATGGCTAGCGGACTTGCAGGGAATAGTAAGCTGAACCGGTCGCACCCGGATTGGGATAACTTTGCCGCTGCGTTTACGCATGTGTGCCAGAGTCTGGCGAAGTCGATTGCTCGTGACGGTGAAGGTGCAACGAAGCTGATCGAGGTTCAGGTTAGCGGGGCAGTGAATGACGATGCTGCTGCTGCCATTGCGAAGACGGTGGTCGGTTCCAGTTTGGTGAAATCGGCGATTTTCGGCGCGGATGCGAACTGGGGACGGATTATTGCTGCTGTGGGGCGTGCCGGAGTTCCGGTCTCACCGGAACGGGTGGATATTTCGCTCGGTGAGATCGAGGTGCTGCTGCAATCCAAGCCGGTTGCTTTTGATGAAGAGCAGGCTTTGGTCTACTTGCAGAAGAGTGACACGGTAGTGATTACAGTAAAGCTGCATGATGGAGAGGGAACGGCCACTGCGTGGGGCTGTGATCTTACTTATGATTATGTGCGCATTAATGCTGCATACCGCACCTAACCCTGCGGGCATGGCTGCTGAATGCTAAAGTGCTCCAGGGAGGGACACGGGTATGGTAATGAATGCAACCGATAGAGTTATACAGGACAATAAAGCTGATCGACTGTTCGTGATGAAATGTGGTGGCAGTACGCTAGCGGCACTTCCGGATTCGTTCTTTGAGGAGCTGCGAGACCTGCAAGCGGACGGGGTTCAGGCTGTGATCGTTCATGGAGGCGGTCCGGCTATTTCCGAGAACCTGACGAAGCTAGGCATCGAGAGTAGCTTTGTAAATGGTCTGCGAGTGACCACAGAGGAAGTGCTGGACGTGGTGGAGATGACGTTGGCGGGCAGCATTAATAAGGCCATCGTACGTCGAATTCAAGGCAGCGGGGGGCTTGCGCTTGGATTGTCCGGCGTGGATGGCAACTTGATTACCGTTCGTCCGGTAGCGAATAGCGCCGAGGTAGGGCTGGTCGGAGAAGTAACCGGGGTGAAGGCAGAGATTGTGACGGGTATCCTCGCCTTGGGTTATATTCCTGTGATTGCCCCGATCGGGGTGGATGCTGGCAGCCAGCGTTACAATATTAATGCAGATACGGCAGCGGGAGCTGTGGCTTCCCATATTGATTCACCGCAAATGATCGTAGTGACTGATGTTCCTGGTATTATGCGGACAATAGACGGGGAGAAAGTAGTTCTCCCATCGGTAACGGTACAGGAAATTGAAGCGTTAATTGCCAGCGGCGAAATCTATGGCGGAATGATTCCCAAAGTTCGTGCTGCGATCGACTGTATCCAGGGCAGTGTGTCTGAAGTGGTTATTGTGGATGGTAAGGAGCCCCATGTGTTGGGGCGTGTTTTACAGGGGGAAGCGCTAGGAACGCGCATCGTCCGATAAAGCAGTAGATGTACTCTTGGACAGATTCAAGTTCACCATAAATAGGCAGCCCCTTAGCGGCGCAGATGACAGGAGAGTGACAATGGAATGAGCAAGCTTACAGAAGTAGAAGATGGTAAAGCAGTAGAAGACGCTACAGGACAAGCGACATCGACAGATAAGTTGAGCGCGGTGTTCCCATCCTATGCGAGATTTGATATCAGCCTCGTTAAAGGTAAGGGCAGCTGGGTGTGGGACGACAAAGGGAACAAGTATTTGGACTTCACCTCCGGACTGGCTGTAACCAGTTTAGGTCATGCTCCAGAGAAAGTTGGCGCCAAGCTGAAAGAGCAGATCGATACACTGTGGCATGTCTCCAACCTGTTTCATATTCCGGGACAGGACAAAGTAGCCAAACTGCTTACCGAGAATAGCTGCGCAGACCAGGTCTTCTTCTGCAACAGTGGCGCAGAGGCTAATGAAGCGGCGATCAAACTGGCGCGTCGTTATCAGCAAAAGATCAAGGGTGTGGACCGCTATGAGGTTATTACCTTCGAGCAATCCTTCCATGGCCGCACTTTGGCAACACTGACCGCGACCGGGCAGCAAAAGGTCAAAGAAGGCTTCCTGCCACTGCCGGCAGGCTTCAAAACCGTGCCGCTGCATGATTTGTCTGCGCTGAAGGCCGCAATCGGCGAGCATACAGCAGCAATCATGATTGAAATGATACTGGCGGAAGGCGGCGTGCTTGAGGTGCAACCGGACTTCCTTGAAGCAGTGGCGGCACTGTGCAAAGAGCACGGGCTACTGTTGATTGTCGACGAGGTGCAGACTGGAATGGGCCGTACCGGCAAACTATTCGGTCATCAGCACTACAATATTGAGCCGGACATCTTCACGCTGGCTAAAGGCGTGGCGAGCGGCTTCCCGGCAGGGTTGATGCTGGGCAAAGGCTACTTGCGCGAAGCGTTCTCGCCGGGCAGTCATGCGACTACTTTCGGGGGGACACCACTAGCGGCAGCTGTGATGTCAGCGACTATTGAGACGATGCTTGAAGATGATGTGCCGCAACGTGCGGCGGAATCGGGCAGCTATTTGGTCGGACAACTGAAAGAAAAGCTGGCAGACATTCCTTTTATCACTGAAATTCGCGGTAAGGGTCTACTGATCGGTATTGAATGCAAGGGTCCTGTAGGCGATATTGTGCTGGCTGGACAGAAAAAAGGACTGCTGTTCGTAACAGCTGGACCTAATGTCATCCGGTTGCTTCCGAACTTGTATGTCAGTAAAGAGGAAATCGATCAGGCGGTGGACATCCTTTCGGAACTCATTCATACTTATGCTACAGAAGCAAACGGGGAGGCCTAGTTCATGAATCAGGTTATACCAAGTGAAGCACAGGATATTGCCAAGAAGCTGCAAGGGCGCGACCTTCTGGAGCTGAATGACTACAGCCCTGAGGAGATTACGTACCTAATTGAGCTGGCGATTGAACTGAAGCGGAAGCAGAAGAACGGCGAGGTCTATCAGCCGCTGAAGGGCAAGACGATCGGTCTTATTTTTGAAAAATCATCTACGCGTACTCGCGTATCGTTCGAGGTTGGCATGTATCAGCTTGGAGGACATGCGCTGTTCCTGAGCAAAAATGACATTCAGCTCGGACGTGGTGAGACTGTTAGCGATACAGCGCAGGTGATGTCCCGTTATCTGGACGGCATCATGATCCGGACCTTTGGTCATGACAAGGTCGAGGAGTTGGCAAAGTACGCTTCTGTGCCGGTCATCAACGGCCTGAGTGATCTAGCGCATCCCTGCCAGGTTCTGGCGGACTACCAGACTGTATATGAGCACAAGGGTCGCCTGAAAGGCTTGAAACTGGCTTATATCGGAGACGGCAACAACATGGCCCATTCCCTGCTCATCGGCGGAGCCAAACTGGGCGTGCATGTATCTGTAGCGGGACCGCAAGGCTATGAGCCAGATGCAGCGGTAGTAGCAGAGGCTCGCGAGATCGCCAAGGAGACTGGCGCAGAGATCGTAGTGACGACCAGCCCGCAGGAAGCGGTGCAGGACGCCGATGTTATTTACACAGATGTATGGGCGAGCATGGGCTTTGAAGCCGAGCAATTGGCGCGTGAAGCGGCGTTCAAGGACTATCAGGTTAATGAGGAGCTAGTGAAGGGTGCGAAAAGCGACTATCTGTTCCTGCACTGCCTGCCAGCACACCGTGAGGAAGAAGTGAGCACAGGTGTGATCGACGGCCCGAACTCGGTGATTTTTGATCAGGCGGAGAATCGCCTGCATGCGCAGAAAGCGCTAATGGCTACACTGATGGGTTAAGGAAATAGATCTTATTTAAAATATAATTATCTATATAAGATGGAGTGGATAGAAGTATCTTGATCCTAGTGGAGAAGTAACGTAGTGGAAGTTTGGAACTGGAGAAGCGTCAGCGGTCGTCTTTATCATCAGATTTCATCCGCAGCATGCGGCTTAAACATAGAAATCTGATGATAACAACGATCGGAAGTCCAAACATTCCGCGCAGTTACGACCGGACACGAGGCTTCAACGGTATTCGCATTCACTACATCTTATATAGCCCACACGAAAGGAAGTTGCTTGTTCATGGCTAAGGAAAAAATTGTACTCGCCTATTCCGGCGGACTTGATACATCGGTCATTCTGAAATGGCTGAAGGAAACTTATGATGCGGAAATCATCGCGTTCACAGCCGATATCGGCCAGAAGGAAGAACTGGATGGCTTGGAGGAAAAAGCGCTTGCTACTGGCGCGTCGAAGGTGTACATCGACGATCTGCGCGATGAATTCGCGAGTGATTTTATCTATCCAATGTTCCAAGCCGGTGCCCTGTATGAAGGTCAGTACCTGCTGGGCACCAGTATCGCCCGTCCGCTGATCGCCAAGCGGATGGTAGACATCGCTATTGCTGAAGGAGCTACTGCGATTGCACACGGTGCTACAGGTAAAGGTAACGACCAAATTCGTTTCGAGCTGAATGCTGCGGCATTGGCACCTGGCATCAAGGTGATTGCACCTTGGCGTCTGGAAGAATTCCGTAACCAGTTCCCGGGTCGTGCGGAAATGATCGCTTATGCAGAAGCCAACGACATTCCGGTACAGGCGTCGGCAGCGAAGCCGTATTCCATGGACCGCAACCTGCTGCACATCAGTTATGAGAGCGGCGTGCTGGAAGATCCGTGGTTTGATCCAAGCGCACCGGAGAACAAAGGAATGTTCCTGCTGAGCAATGCGCCTGAGGATGCACCGGATGAAGCAGAATATCTGGAGCTTGAATTCCTGAAAGGCGACTGTGTAGCCCTCAATGGCGAGTCATTGTCTCCGCTTCAGGTCATGGAGAAGCTGAACGAACTGGGCGGCAAGCACGGCATCGGTCGTGTGGATATGGTCGAGAACCGCTTTGTCGGCATGAAGAGCCGCGGCGTATATGAGACACCGGGTGGAACTATTCTGTTCACAGCGCATCGCAAAATGGAGTCCATCACAATGGATCGCGAGGTCATGAACCTGCGCGACAGCCTGATCACCCGTTACAGCACCTTGGTGTATAACGGCTTCTGGTTCGCCCCTGAGCGTAAGGCATTGCAAGCGCTGGTTACTGAGAGCCAACAAAATGTCACAGGTACAGTGCGCGTCAAGCTCTACAAAGGCAACATTATCGGTGCCGGCGTGAAGAGCCCAGTAAGCTTGTACAACCCTGAGATTGCGACTATGGAAGCTGATCCGACACAGGCGTACGACCAAGGAGATGCAACAGGCTTTATCCGTCTGAACGCTCTGCGTCTTAAAGTATCTTCTGGCGTGTCGGAATCGAATAAATAAGTGGAGTGTATCGTGTACGTTGCCAGTAGGTAACCCTTGCGGACCCTTTTGGCAGGATGATGCATTGAGTGGATTAAATGTAAGTAACGATTAGTTTGTTAGGATTACGCATTATGTGCAAGTAGTAATCAGACAAGCGGACCGTACAGTGGGCCGTTCCTCCCGCAAGGACAGGAGCGGCTCTCTGACGTCCAAAGAGGAGGAGTCGACAGGTGAGCAAGCTGTGGGGTGGAAGATTTACCAAAGGAACGAACAAGCTGGTGGAAGAATATACAGCATCCATCGGATTCGATAAGGCGTTGGCGGAAGAAGATGTGCAGGGCAGTTTGGCCCATGTGACCATGCTGGGCAAATGCGGAATTCTGCCGCAGGAGGATGTAGAGACGATCAAGGCGGGCCTGAACAAAGTACTGGATAAGGTTCGTGCGGGAGAGGTTGTTTTCTCGGTATCGGATGAAGACATCCATATGAACATTGAGAAGCACTTGATTGAGGAGATCGGACCGGTCGGCGGCAAGCTGCACACCGGACGCAGCCGTAACGACCAAGTGGCGACAGATATGCATCTTTATTTGCGCAACCGGGTGGTGGAATTGGTGGGTCTGCTGCACAGTCTTCAGGAAGCGTTGATTGAGCAGGCCAAAGATAATGTAGAGACGATTATTCCTGGCTACACGCATCTGCAGCGGGCGCAACCGATTCTGTTCGCCCATCACCTGTTGGCTTATGTGTCGATGTTCCGCCGCGACGCGGAGCGCCTGACAGACAGCTACAAACGGATCAACGTGCTGCCGCTAGGAGCGGGTGCGCTGGCGGGAACGACGTTCCCGATCGACCGTCATTTTGTGGCGGAGCAGCTCGGCTTTGATAGTGTGTACGAGAATAGTCTGGACGCTGTCAGCGACCGCGACTTTATCGTAGAGTTTCTGGCGAATGCTTCGCTTGTAATGACACACCTGTCCCGGCTTAGTGAGGAGTTGGTACTGTGGAGCAGCACCGAATTCAGCTTTGTCGAATTGGATGATGCGTTTTGCACCGGAAGCAGTATCATGCCACAGAAGAAAAATCCCGATGTTCCGGAACTGGTACGGGGCAAAACAGGCCGCGTATATGGCAACCTGATTGGTCTGCTGACTGTGCTGAAGTCGCTTCCGCTGGCTTACAACAAGGACATGCAGGAAGACAAGGAAGGCATGTTCGATACGGTGACCACGTTGACAGGGGCGCTGCAGCTGTTCGCACCAATGATCGCTACAATGAAGGTGAACAAGGGCCGTATGCGCGAAGCGGTGAACACCGACTTCTCTAACGCGACTGATATCGCCGATTTCCTGGTGGGCAAGGGTTTGCCGTTCCGTCAGGCGCATGAAGTGATCGGCAAGACGGTGCTGTATTGTATCAACGAGGGCAAGTTCCTGCTGGATCTCACGCTTGATGAGTTCAAGCAATTCTCGCCGTTGTTCGATGAGAGCATCTATGCAGTATTGCAGCCGGAAGCCGTTGTGAACGCACGTAATGTATACGGCGGCACTGCTACCGTACAAGTGAAGGCTGCCATCGAGCGGGCAGAAGCTGCTTTGCATGAGGCGAATGAATGGGTTGTAAAACACGGGAACGCTATTTTGTAGGTTATTATTACCGATGACCTGACGAGGGGCGCGAGTATTCCTGAACATGACAAAGACTGTCTATCCCTAGTTACTGAAGTACGGGGGAGACAGTCTTTTTTTGCATAAAAAAATCTATTTACTTAAGTGGTAACCAGTTCAGCACATCGCGGATCTTGGCATCCCAATAACCCCATTCATGTTCTCCCGGGCCTTCATCATAAGTCAGCGATAGGGAAGTCTTGCGGCAAGCGTCCCGGAACGACAGATTGTTCTCGTAAAGGAAGTCCGCTGTTCCACAGCATTGATAAAAGGCAGGCTTCGGTCCTTGGGACTGATCCAATTCCTTCAAGAGCCACAGAAGATCGTCTGGTGTGCCTTCAATGCTGTTTTCGCCGAAAATCATCTGATACTCTTTGTTGGCAGCCGGGTCATCCGTATTCTTTAAATACTGTACCATATCCAGTGAACCTGACAGACTGGCCACCGCTGCAAAGCTTTCGGGCTTGCGCAGTCCCAGCTTGAATGCTCCATACCCACCCATCGATAATCCCGCTACAAAGTTGTCCTCACGTTTATGCGAGAGCGGAAAAAAAGAACGTGCCAGCGCAGGCAATTCCTCGCTGATGAAGGTCCAGTACTGGCCTCCCGCGGCCATATCCGTATAAAAGCTGCGATGCACCTGGGGCATCACCACAGCAATCCCCATTTCGGCAACATATCGTTCGATGGAGCTCCGGCGTAGCCAAATGGAGTCGTCATCGGACAAGCCGTGCAGCAAGTACAGCGTAGGATGCAGCTCACCCCGCGTTACATTGCTCATACCAATCTGTGAGGTTGTCTTTTGCGGCAAAATTACAGTCATGGAGGTGCTGAGACCTAACACTTCCGAATAAAATCTACATTCAATCAAAGCCATTGTATATTCTCCTCCCAGCACAAATCATAGCATAGTCCCAAGATGAGATGAAACGTCGAACGCTCCGATTAGCGTTTTCATGGGGGGATGGATTGGGTATTTTAGCTTACGGGGTGTAATAAGCATCTTTAAGCGCACTTTTTGACTTGCTTTGAAAGGGAGGAAATACAAGATGAATAAAAAATGGATGATTGGCACATTGACTCTTTCCCTGGGATTGCTGTCGGCGGGAGGAGGGGTGATGGCTGCTTCAACACCCACCGCAAACCATCTAGTAAAAACGGTGGGGGCCTCGATACCCGGCAAGGAAGGTCCGGCAACGATTAACAATCTGACCGAGAAGAGCATCATTCCACTGCTAATACATGCGAAGGCTATCTATTCCTATGCCAGCCAGGGTGGGGGCGATTACAAACGGGAGATTTTTCAGTATAAGGGCGAGGAATATCGTTATCTCTCTAGTGACATTGGTACAGAGCAGAAACTGCTGAATTATTTAAAAAAGGCGTTTACACACAACGCAGCAGTTTACTATTCCCGGTCACAGTTTATGGATCATGAAGGAAGGATGGCGCAAGTGAACAGGGATTTAGGGTCATCGCTGGATTTTGAAAAGGCTAGCGCCCGGATGGTCTCCAAAAATGCGTTAGCCGCAGTATTTGAACTGAAAGTTCCTTATAAGAATCAAGGGACAAGTACGGATGTAATTGTGAAGCTGAAGAAGGTAGAGGGATATTGGAGAATTGATGTGTCACCGAATGCTCTTTTTTAAGAGAGAGACTAGAGTGGAGAGCGGAGAATTTGATAGTACAAATAAAAAAAGCTCTACTGCAGGCAGCGGAGCAGATCGGACGGATAGGCAACGCCGGCATATTTTCCGTTACGGGTAACAATTACGCAATCATCTTTGAATTCGGTAGGACGGTTGGTAGCCGCCGCCATCACGGTTTCCAGAGGGGCTTCAATATCGAACATCAGCGGAGTCTTGTTCATGAGCTTCAGGACTGGCTCGCTGTAGAAGGAATCTGCGCCCACTCGGCCGGTAGCCCGTAGGAAGAAATGTTCGCTCATCAATAGTCCCAATGGCTCGTTGGCTGCATTACAGACGACAATGCTTTTGGCTTCGGGATGCTGGAACATCACACGCAGCGTTTCGCGGCAAGTGCGGGAAGCATAGACAGCAGGTTCAGTACGAATCAATCCTGCAAGATCGTTGAGAATAGCTGTAGTCATTCTAAGTCATCCTTTCAAAGTCGGGTGTATTCCTACTGTACTCCTTAATCGTAAACTGCGATGGTTCTCTGCGTAATTTACCCGTAAAAACAGACCGACTGCCTGTACACGAATATGAAAATAAAACGGTCGAACCCTCGCGGGTCCGGCCGTTTTTTGATAGCTGTTATTGGCTGCTGCGCACGCCATCCTCCATGAAAGGCCGCTCTGTCGCTTCTGGTGTCGGGTAATGGCCCGCACCGGGCTGATTGGCTGCGATCAGCCGTTTCTGTGCGGGGTAGACGTCACGGGACAATCTGGTAGTCTCGGCGGCCTTGCCGTCGACATAGCGGGTGATGTAAGTCTCGACTACATATCCCGTTTTACCCTGCTGGATTACGCGGGAGCTACCAGGCGACAGGGAGGTATCGCGGACGAAAATATCCTTCGGTGGCAGAATTTCCACCGTTTTTGATTGGATGTCATAGCGGACATTCTTGGGGAATGTACCGAACAGCTTGACAGTCAACGCACGCCCTTGAACCTCGGCTTGGATAATGATGTACTTGCCAGTATTATTCCGGAAGCGGAAGTTGATATACCCTTCAGCGAACGTAGCATCCTGTCCTTTTGGCAGATAATTGACGGGTACGGAATGATTGCGCCGCTCCACAATCTCAAGTCCAGTGCGCAGCGCAGCATTGTATAGTGTACTGGATACTTGACAAATCCCGCCGCCCGTACCGGGTTGCAGCTTACCGCCGACGATGACCGGTGCCTCGCGGAAGCCATACTCCTGGCGGGCTTTTTCAATGGCCTTGCCATAATCAAATACAGCACCCGGCGGGAGGATAGTTCCGTTAACAGCTCTGGCAGCGGCATCTACGTTATGCGTGCGACCCGGTCCACTTGAGCCGAGTGAAGTACTGAATTGTGTGATCTTACGTTCTACCCCCTGATCCTTCAAATCTTTCAAGGTTATCTCTGGCTCCAGCACATTTAAGGGGATTTCCAGAACCAGTGGGGTACTCTGCAGCTCCTCCAGCTGTTGGAGGTCTGTTGGAACCGCGGCCTGCAATGTAGTCTCCAGGGCAGGCCAGTTCACTTCAAGTGAATTGGTTCCCGGTGTATAGACCACCTGATCGCCAGGGGTAATAACCCGGGTTGCATCCACCGGAACGCCGAAGGAGGACCTCTCCCATGCTGGGCTGAGGATATTTTTAAGCTGCTTGATGTCCAAACGATAGGTCAGGCTCCAATTATGGGGAAAGCTGCGGCGGGCGTTGAAGCGGTCCCACAGATTTCCTTCCTTAAGCTCCTGAAGGGCTTGCAGAAAAGCCGGGGCATTGTAGGTCAGCCCTGCCTGCTTCAGGGAGGGGGCAAGATCCGCAGCACCGTCTGCCTTCAGAACAAGGGGTAGGGCTTCGAGTGCGTGAAGTCGCTGCTCAAGACCGGAGCGGACATCATCAATATCCATACCGCCAATCTCCCAGCCAGCCAGGTTGATTCCTTCAGGTAATGTGCGCTGACTTGTATACAGATGAAGTCCGCCAATGATTAGCGAACCTGCCAGTATAAGGCTGATTAATGCAATGAGGGCTGCGTGAATTTTTTTCATAGGAATCTCCTCTTGAGGGGTTGAATTGGTTAAGAAAACCGTAATATTTCAAGTATATGTGCGGCCAATGTAAAACTTTCGGGTACTCAAGGGGTAACGGATTTGTTACAATAGAGACGCCTGCTGTAAAGTGCAGTTTATGGAAGTCTGGGCTAGACCCTGTCGAAGACTTCACGGCGGAATATGTCATAATCGGGAAGTGATAGAGTGATCGAAATGCAGGATGTGTGGAAGACGTACCCCAATGGCACTCATGCGCTGCAGGGCGTGTCCGTCAAGATTGACCGTAACGAATTCGTATATGTTGTCGGTCCGTCTGGTGCTGGGAAGTCAACTTTCATGAAATTAATTTATAGAGAAGAGATGCCGACCAAAGGGCAGATTTCCGTGGGCGGTTTCAATATAGGCAAGCTCAAGCCGCGCAAAATCCCTTATGTGCGCCGTAACATTGGCGTAATCTTTCAGGATTTCCGGCTGCTTCCGAAGCTGACGGCTTTCGAGAACGTTGCTTTTGCAATGGAAGTTATTGAAGCTCCGAAGAAAATTATCAAGAAGCGAGTCAATGAAGTACTAGATTTGGTCGGTCTAAAGAATAAAGCCAATCGGGAACCTTCACAGCTCTCAGGTGGTGAGCAGCAGCGGATTGCTATCGCTCGGGCGATTGTTAATAATCCGTCAGTTATTATTGCGGATGAGCCTACCGGTAACCTTGACCCAGAGACTTCCTGGGACATTATGCAACTGCTAGACGAGATCAATTTCCGTGGTACTACAATCGTCATGGCTACGCATAACCGTGACATTGTTAATAAAATGCGCAAGCGGGTTCTAGCCATCGAGAACGGCAACATCGTGAGAGACCAAGTGAGAGGGGAATATGGTTATGAGTTTTAAGACCTTCTTGCGACACGTGCGGGAAGGCTTTAAAAACGTATTCCGCAACGGCTGGATGTCTATAGCCTCCATCACCTCAATTGTCGTCTCGTTGTTCGTTCTAGGTGTCTTTATTTTGCTTGTACTTAATGTGAACGCTATCGCGGATAAGGCGGACAGCCAGGTCCAGATCAATGTTCATCTGGCGCTGAATACCGACCAGAAATTGCGTGAGACGGTTGAGAACGAGATTGGTAGCATGCCGGAGGTTAGCAAGATTACTTTTGTCTCCAAGGAACAGGGACTCAAGGAATTCCGTGAAGATATGGGTGCGGACGCCGCCGAGCTTCTTGAAGGCTTCGATGAGGACAACAATCCGCTGCCGGACAAGTTGGTAGTAGAGGTCATTGAACCGACTACCGTCCCTTTTGTAGCTGAGAAGATCCAAGCGTTGAACGAGACTCATGAAGAGCAACCAATCTATAAGGTGAATTACGGAAAGGGCTCGATCGAGACGCTGTTTAAAGTAACGCGTGCCGTGCGCAATATTGGTTTTATTTTTGTAGCAGGATTGGGCCTGATGTCCATGTTCTTGATCTCCAATACGATTCGCGTAACTATTTTGGCTCGTCGCAAAGAAATCGGCATTATGAAGCTGGTTGGAGCGACAAATTATTTTATTCGCTGGCCGTTCTTTATAGAAGGGGCACTGATTGGATTAATTGGTTCACTGGTTACCTCGGGCCTGCTTTACGCGGGTTACAGCAGTCTGTTGTCTTCTGTGCAGGGTGACCCAATGCTGGGGCTGAGGCTGATCCCGTTCAGTGAGATCTGGCTACTCCTGTGCGGCTTGTTGGTCGGGCTGGGTATGCTGATTGGTATTTGGGGAAGTACCGTGTCCATTCGCAAGTTTTTGAAGGTATAACGAGATTGCTAAGGTTCTAGCCAAGCTTTTAATTTTTGATTTTGGATAAAGGATGGGGAGTGCGAGTTGAAGAAGATTGCTGCCGGGTTAGCCGTATTATTGCTGACTGTCACTATGTTCGGAACCTCTGAAGGATCTGCCAACAAAAAGAGTGTCGCCGAAATCGACAAGCAGCTCAAGAAGCTGCAGCAAGAAGTTAAGGACGCCAAAGTGCAGCAAGAGAAAGCTGCTTCGCGCAATCAGGAAGCACAGCACTATAAGAACAAGACGAATATGAATTTGAAATATGTGCTTGGGCAAGTAGATATCGTTAAAGGAAAGATGAACGAGATTTCTGGGAAAATTGCCGATACCGAGAAATCGCTGAATCAGACGGCTGCTCAATTGGATGAGGCGGAAGCGCGTATTGCTTCTCGAGAAAAGGTTCTGGAGTCCAGGGTACGTCTTATGTATACGGACGGAGCCGTTTCCTACCTGGATGTGCTGCTCTCCTCTAATAGCTTCACTGATTTTCTGGACCGGGCGGATTCCCTAAAGCTGATCGTTGATCAGGATCAGGATCTTCTGGTGCAACATAAGGTGGACAAGCAGCTTGTCATCGATAAGAAGCAAGAGCTGGAAGGAAAGTACGCACAGGCCAAGCAGCTGTATACCGATTTGGAGGAGCAGCGCAGTCTGTTGAAGGAGAAGGAAAAGGATAAGCACGAACTTATTGCTTACTATGACAAGGAAATTCAAGATTCGGATGATATCAGTGAGGAACAGAACGAAAAGCTTGTAGAGCTTGCTAGTCAGCGCTCTGCGTTAGAGAAGGAAAAGGATAAGCTTAAAGCGGAGGAAGCGGCGCGGAAGGCAGCCGCTGCCAAGGCAGAAGCTGCTCGCAGAGAGGCTGAGGCCAAGAAAAAAGCTGCGGCGGCTGCGAAGGCTGCAAAGGCTGCGGAGTCTTCAAACTATACAGCGTATGCAGGCGGAGACGGTCCGCTCTTGAGACCTGTAGGTGGAGCGCGAATCTCTTCTCCTTATGGCTATCGAACCCATCCGGTTACGGGAGAAGTAGGCAAGCTGCATACTGGGACGGACTTTGCTGTTCCGCAGGGAACCAGTATCCATGCTGCAGACTCCGGTACGGTAATAGTAGCGGAATCGTGGAGCGGTTATGGAAACTGTGTGATTATTGATCATGGCGGCGGCATGTGGACGTTGTATGGCCATATTCGTAATGGCGGAATCAAGGTTAAAGTCGGTGAGCATGTCAGTCGTGGTCAGGTCATAGCGGAGTCCGGTTCTACCGGACGTTCCACGGGTCCCCATCTTCACTTTGAAGTTCGGATCGACGGTAAGCCTGTTAATCCGATGCCGTACTTGTAATTTCCGGACTTATAAATATTAATTGGACATAGGGCATATACTGGAAGAGATACCGTTCTATGCTGAACGGGTAAAACGCAAGGTTCGAGAGAGGGACAAGAAGGGACGGTGGGAACTGATGTTGAAGAAAAGCACAGCGGCGTTTTTGATGGTCGCCGCCCTACTGTGCGGCAGCTTGCTGACCCTGAGTGTGACCGGTTATATGCAAATTTCCGGACAAGCTGCAGGGCAAGGTGCATTATCCTCTGCGCTGAGCGGAAACAGCGGTCTGGATCAGAAGGAAGCCAAGAAGCTGGGCACGGCCCTGGGATTGATTGAGAGTAATTATTATGAAACTGTAGATCGGAACAAATTGATCGACGGTGCTGTTAATGGGATGATGGAAGCGCTGGGCGATCCTTATTCCAATTATATGGGTAAAGAAACGGCGGCGAAATTCGAGGAGAGCATCGAAGGCTCGTTCTCCGGAATTGGAGCCGAAGTCTCCTCGGAGAATGGTAAAGTTGTCGTGGTGTCGCCGATCAAAGGGTCACCTGCTGAAAAGGCAGGTATTCAGGCCAAAGACGTAATTCTCTCCGTTAACGGCGAGTCATTAGAGGGTCTGGAACTTAATGCGGCGGTTGCCAAAATCCGCGGTCCTAAAGGCAGCAAGGCTACGCTTAAAATTCAGCGTGCCGGCTCTGCAGAGCCGCTGGAGTTTGCCATCACTCGTGATGATGTGAAGCTGGAGACCGTCTACGCCAAGCTGGAGAAGGGCAATGTCGGTGTCATCGAGGTGACCCAATTCTCCATGAACACAGCAGAGCGGTTCAAGGAAGAACTGGACAAACTGGAGAAGCAGGGGATGAAGGGACTGGTCATCGATGTTCGTAACGATCCCGGCGGTGTGCTACCTGTAGTGATCCAGATGGCGGAGCAGTTCGTTCCGTCAGGTAAAACCATTGTACAAGTTGAAGACAAGAACAAAAATCGTGAGCTTAGTAAATCCAAAGGATCCAGCAAAGCCTATCCGGTTGTGGTCCTAATGAACAAAGGGAGCGCAAGCGCATCGGAAATTCTGGCAGGGGCCTTGCAGCAGTCCGCAGGCGCCAAGCTGATCGGCGATAACTCGTTCGGTAAGGGCACAGTTCAGACCAGCTTCGACAAGCAGCTTGGAGATGGCAGTTTGCTGAAGATCACTATAGCCAAATGGCTGACACCTGACGGTACATGGATTCATGGCAAAGGTATCAAGCCAGATATTGCAGTGTCTCAGCCAGACTATTTCTCGGTGGCTCCAATCAACAAGAGCGTGACTCTGCAGTACAACATGAACAGCGCAGATGTAAAGAATGCGCAGATTATGCTGGATGGGCTAGGCTATAAACCGGGCCGCAAAGATGGATACTTCGACGCTGCTACCAAAGAAGCGGTGAAGAAATTCCAGAGCTCAGCCAAGCTATCAGTCACAGGTTCTATCGATACCAAGACTGCGGAGAGTCTGGAAGCGGCGCTAATCAAGGCTATCCAAAATCCGGCTAATGATAATCAACGGAATAAGGGAATTGAAGAGATTCAGAAGGAAATCAAGTCGGCATCGTCGAACAAGTAAGAAGGCTGAATTCAGCCTTCTTTTTTTCTTTGACTTAGGAGAAATGTAGTAGCCGGACGAAAAGGAGCGTGACGAACGGTTGAATGTGATGCTGGAACTGTTGGGAAGCTTGGGCAAGGCAGCTTTGAATTTGCTGATTCAGCCCTATTACTATATTGCTCTTATCTTTGTTGCTCTGTATTACCGAAGACAGGTAGCCTTGGAGCGGAAGCTCATTCATGTGAAGCTGCACAGTCAGGGTCAGGAAATCTGGCGTACGGTCTGGAGTGGCCTGGTTATGGGGCTTCTGGTATCCGTTGCTGCTGTTTTACTGGGTGTTTCAATCTCTGGCCCAGCAGTAGCCTGTATTTGGATTGTTACTTTGCTTTTATTGCTGATTCGTGTCCGTTATCTATGTTTTGCCTATGCTATAGGCATATTAGGCATTATACAATTCGTATTTTCTTTCTTTCCGAATGCTTTCCAGACAGGGACAATCGGGACTCTAGTTACCGGTCTGCGGGAAATGGACATTCCAGCCTTGCTGGTGCTGGCCGCCTTGCTGCATCTCGCTGAGGCCCTGCTGGCACGTTGGCAGGGGCCCGGATTGGCTTCGCCGCTATTCCTGAAAGGTAAGCGTGGCAAGGTCGTCGGTGGCTTCCAACTGCAAGCGTTCTGGCCACTGCCGTTGTTCCTGCTGGTTCCTGCTGCTGCCGGAACTGGTGATCTGCCATGGCAGCCGCTGCTGGGCGGCGGGCTGGGCATTGTGTCCCTGCCCGTCATCATCGGCTTCAGCGAGATGACGCACAGCCTGCTGCCGGGGCGAAAAGTCGCCCGTACGGCAGGGCGGCTGCTGATCTACAGCGGCGTCCTGCTGGGCCTCAGCCTGCTGGCCTTCTGGTGGAGCCCGCTGACACTGCTCGCGGCGCTCGCAGCGATCCTTCTGCACGAAGGGCTATACTGGTACAGCGCTCTGGAAGAGCGCAGCAGCAGTCCCATCTTCGTGCATCCCCCGCACGGCCGCAAGGTGCTGGCCGTGCTGCCGGGCAGCCCCGGGCAGGAGCTGGGCATCCTGCCCGGCGAGGTCCTGCTTAAGGTCAACGGGGTCCTGTTGACCGAAGCCGCGCAGCTACATGAGGCGCTGCGCAAGAACCCGGCGTTCTGCAAGCTGGAGGTGCAGAACCGGGCAGGCGAGAGCAAGTACCTGCAGACCGCTATCTATGATGGCGATCATCATCAGCTCGGCATTATCCTTGCGCCAGAGCCGGATGAGACGACCATCGCGCTGGCTAAGCCGACGAGTATCTTCGGCATCATCAGCCTGCGGACAAGCCTCAGCCGCAGCAACCGGTCTGCGGCCAATGATCTTAAACGGTCTAAAGCCGCTGCTGAATCCAAAGCGGATTAGGCAACTTAGCTGAGCAGGGCGTTCCAGTGCTGACGATTAGTTGAATCTTTGGAAGGCGCGGACTTGAGAACCAATGAGGCCTTCGTTCTACCTTTGCAAAAGTAGAACTTCTGAGTCGGCATTTAACAGGAAATTATCCTGTTAAATAACGTGAAATGGCATAAAGCGCCGGATTAACAGGAATAAGTCCCGTTAATCCGGCGCTTTTTATGGTTTTCGAGGCTAAGGGGTGAAAATAACGGGATCTTTTCTAGGCCTGTTGATTAGCCAAAAAAAGGTAGAAAAAAAGCCGCCCGTTCGTTACAGTGTTTGTACCCCTACAAACAGTGGAAACGAGGCGACTTCATG
>NZ_JBHRYW010000005.1:0-1594 GCF_042649265.1 Paenibacillus sp. GCM10012306
AGGATGTGTTTTTTTGCGTAGACATGAGATTCACCTAGCCTTTATACGTTGGTGTTCTCATCATAAAACATCTGTTGGCTCTCGGGTACTCTGAAATCGTTTACCTTTAATTGGAAATATAGTGATACAAGATTAGCCCTGGGGTCCGTTATTTTCTGGAATGGTCGGTTGTTAGGCAATAAGGTCCCTGGAGTCCGTTGCTAGACAAAGCAAATGCTGATTTTGAGATTGAATAGAGCCCAGGTAAACAAGGATTTTGAAAAAAGATGGAGAATATTGAAAAAAGGAATTGCGGCGATGCCAGCGACATTATCACTCAATTTGTTTATTGAAATATGGACATTGTACGTTGCAAGTGACAGTGCGAATGTATAGCTCACATAAAAATCCCGGGTCCTCCGCACCATGGATATTACATTAATTGTATATTTTTGAATGTCAGAGAGTAGTTATCACCTTTTGACTAGGATTAATAAGTGAATTCCTACCCATTAAAAGGGTATTTACCTTTTTATGGGCGAAAATCGCTGTCGCTCCCCATACGGGAGCGTGGATTGAAATTTGTGGGAGAAGGTTATTAATCCTATTATTGACGTCGCTCCCCATACGGGAGCGTGGATTGAAATCAGTAGGGCAGCGCCTTTGCCAGTCCTTTTACGTCGCTCCCCATACGGGAGCGTGGATTGAAATTTAAGCAATCCCCAGCCTCCACCTTAGCTAACTGTCGCTCCCCATACGGGAGCGTGGATTGAAATCGTATGTTACGACCCGTATCGTTAATGGTGCGCACGTCGCTCCCCATACGGGAGCGTGGATTGAAATCATAAAATATTGGAACAGTCCCCACGGTGCTGACAGTCGCTCCCCATACGGGAGCGTGGATTGAAATGTTGCCAAGAGTTTTACATTACGTTGGAAATCAGTCGCTCCCCATACGGGAGCGTGGATTGAAATTCTGAAAATGAACAATGGGCAGAAGGCGTAATTGGTCGCTCCCCATACGGGAGCGTGGATTGAAATAATCAACGCCGTAGTGTCCTGCAACTCCGCATCGGTCGCTCCCCATACGGGAGCGTGGATTGAAATATCACAACCCCAGCGGATGAAGAAGGCAGTACCCCGTCGCTCCCCATACGGGAGCGTGGATTGAAATAAAAGTAGCGACGTCAACCACTTCTCCGCCCTTGACGAAGTCGCTCCCCATACGGGAGCGTGGATTGAAATATATGCTTTATCAATTTCCATGGTCTAAAGAACACATGTCGCTCCCCATACGGGAGCGTGGATTGAAATCTCCTATCCTTTTAATTCCATGGTAAGCATAAAAGTCGCTCCCCATACGGGAGCGTGGATTGAAATCATGTGGACGGCATTACATTCTCAGGCCCTCCAGGTCGCTCCCCATACGGGAGCGTGGATTGAAATTGGAATCGGGTCTGAACCATCCGAGTTATGGCTGGTCGCTCCCCATACGGGAGCGTGGATTGAAATTGTTTCACCGTACCCACAACTGAATACTTTCTGTCGCTCCCCATACGGGAGCGTGGATTGAAATATAACCTCGACATGGGCATTCAAAAAGGCCGCAAGTCGC
>NZ_JBHRYW010000005.1:1694-27783 GCF_042649265.1 Paenibacillus sp. GCM10012306
TCCCCATACGGGAGCGTGGATTGAAATAAGTATATTGCGGAACGGCAGAACTGGTCTATTGACGTCGCTCCCCATACGGGAGCGTGGATTGAAATAAGTATATTGCGGAACGGCAGAACTGGTCTATTGACGTCGCTCCCCATACGGGAGCGTGGATTGAAATAACGTCAAGTTACTGAACAGATCGCCCATTGAATGTCGCTCCCCATACGGGAGCGTTGATTGAAATGCCACAATATCTGCAACTCCAGGAGGGACTTTCCGTCGCTCCCCATACGGGAGCGTGGATTGAAATCAACGCTGATAGTGTGCCTTGGGCTGGTGTGGCGTCGCTCTCCATACGGGAGCGTGGATTGAAATCACGGTCATTCCTGGCGTATCATCAATGTAGATCGGGTCGCTCTCCATACGTAAGCGTGGATTGAAATAACATATGAAAGCAACATCGAAATCACCACTAAGTCGCTCCCCATACGGGAGAGTGGATTGAAATGCTGACCCCAACGTGGGTGACGCGTGAGTTGAACTCGCCCCCCATGCGGGAGTATGGACTGGATCCAACCCGGAGTTGATTCCCAATTAACGGCATTTTTGTACCTTAATTCCCCCTTTTTGAGGATAATAAGGGATATAAGGGCATTTTTGTAGTCTATTTTCCGGGAAAATCCCTTTAAGACATAGAACTGAGGATTTAACGTACAAAATTGCCCTTAATCTAAGCCGAGGCGCAGATGCGTCCGATTTAGGGTACAAAAATGCTGTTATTTGCATTTTGGTGGTTTTAAATTGTTTTAAAAGAAGATAGCTCTCTCTAACAGCCGAACAGCGACCGGAAGTCCAAACAGTCCGTAGTTGTGACGATCGTGCCTTCCGTCCGGTTCTTAAAGTAGTGACACCGTGCCTTCCGTTTGCTTCTTAAGTTTGTCTTATATAGAACAGTCCCTTTATACCGAACACTCTTCCAATTTCATCCTAATATTCTTTTCTTGGCTATTGATATTGGGTATAATTGATAAGGATATAACTTTTATCACAATGAATATGGGAGGAAGTAGATTATGGACTGGAAGGTTTTGTTTTTCTTACATATGATCGGGACTCTGGCGTTGGGATTTTATCTAGTGCTGCCTTTTATTCTTGGCCGTGCGGAGAAGCTGTCACCGGCTGCCAAAGAAGGGACGCTTAGTGCGATTGGCGGTTTTAATCGTTTTGCCCAGTACGGATTGGTCATTCAACTGCTGACTGGTGGTTACATGATGACTAAAGGCGAATACTCCGTACCGTGGATGATAATCGTGGTTGTGTTGTTGCTGGCGATGTTTGCCCTGGGGGGCATTATGAGCAAGCCGTTGCGTCTTGCCGCCGCTGGTATGCGCGAGAATCGCGATGTCTCGGGCGAGACCGGGAAAATTCGTACTCTGAGTGCGTTGTTAACGGTGGTTCTGTTATTGATGGTATTCTTCATGGTGTACAACCAAATTATCTAGTTCTGTTAGGTTTTCTCAAGTTGCGATATATGGAACAGAATGAAAGCGGATAAAAGACCGTTACTTGTGAGCAATGGCTGACGAGAGACGGTCTTTTTGGTATGGAAAATTATAAATACTGTAATCTCCCTTGTTGATCAACTATGTTTGATTCACCCGAAGTGAGGTAAATAACATTACGAAAAGGCTGGAAAAACTGTCAGTGATGCATAAACATGAACCCTTGAGTCATCCTAAGACGATCAGATTACATCCAATTGCACAGCGAAAGGAGACAGGGAAGATGACAAATAGCAAGCAGCCCAAGAAGACTTTACCTCCGCAGGAGCAGCAAAGCCAGCCCGGTATCGAGAGTCAAATGAATCCACGTCCCCAGTATGAGCCAAAGGGTTATAAGGCAGCAGGCAAGCTGCTGGGCAAGGCAGCGTTAATTACTGGAGGAGACAGTGGAATTGGCCGCGCGGTGGCAGTTCTTTTTGCCAAGGAAGGGGCTGATGTGGTCATTTCCTACCTTAATGAACATTCGGATGCAGAGGAGACCAAACGCCAGGTGGAACAGGAGGGGCGCAAATGCATCCTGATCTCCGGGGATATCGGCGTAGAGGCCTTCTGCCAGGATTTAATCAATAAGTCTGTGGACGGTCTTGGAAAACTGGATATCCTCATCAATAATGCCGCAGAGCAGCATCCGCAGGATAAAATTGAGAATATTACCTCTGAGCAGCTGGAGCGGACGTTCCGGACGAATATTTTCTCCATGTTCTATTTGACTAAAGCAGCCATGCCGCATCTAAAAGAAGGCTCTACCATCATCAACACGACATCCATTACCGCTTATCGCGGAAGCCCGCAGCTGCTGGACTATTCGTCTACCAAAGGGGCGATTCTCAGCTTTACCCGCTCGCTGTCTGCCAACTTGGCCGACAAGGGAATTCGGGTCAATGCGGTCGCGCCTGGTCCGGTCTGGACTCCGTTGATCCCATCCACTTTTGATGCGCAGCAGGTCAGTGAATTCGGGTCCACTCAGCCGATGAAACGTCCGGGACAGCCAGAAGAGCTGGCACCGGCTTATGTCTATTTGGCCTCCGACGACTCCACGTATGTGACCGGACAGGTTATTCATGTCAACGGTGGCGAGGTTGTTAACGGCTAAGCATGTTTGGAGGTTATAACAGGAGCGTCTATCCTATCCTTAAAAAGGATTTGGAGAGGCGCTTTTTGATGTGCAGTGGGAGGCGTGAATTATAGATGGTCAACCTGTCAAATTTTAAGTAAACCCTTTCATCCGAGACTTAATATGATATTATATTAATTATAAATAGACCTGAGACAACCTGGACTGAGAGGAGCCTGATGAAGCATGCAGCAATTTGAAGACAGTATTTATAACCTGATTGTAGAGACCTCCACGAATCTGCCGGGTGATGTTCGCCGGGCCGTTGCCAAAGGACGTGCACTTGAGGACCGTGCGACTCGCTCGGGGCTGGCACTTGCCACGATTGCGCAAAATATCGGCATGGCGGAGCAGCAGGTTTCGCCTATCTGTCAGGACACAGGCATGCCTACCTTTATCATCCACACACCTGTGGGGATCAACCAGATCGAGATGAAGAAGGATATCTTCAGTGCTGTGCAGAGAGCGACCAAGAATGGCAAGCTACGACCGAACTCAGTAGACTCGCTCACCGGGGAGAATAGCGGAGATAATCTTGGGGCCGGAACGCCGGTGATTCATTTTGAACAATGGGAAGAAGAAGGCATAGATGTCAGGCTCATTCTTAAAGGTGGCGGCTGCGAAAACAAAAATATTCAATACAGCCTCCCTGCCGAGCTGGAAGGGTTGGGGAAGGCTGGACGTGATCTTGACGGCATCCGCAAATGCATTCTGCATGCGGTGTATCAAGCCCAGGGTCAAGGCTGTAGTGCCGGATTCATCGGTGTTGGCATTGGCGGCGACCGCACAACAGGTTATGAACTGGCGAAGAAACAGTTGTTCCGCAAGGTCGATGATGTCAATCCGTTGGAGGATTTGCAGAAGCTAGAGGACTATATCTTGGAGAATGCCAACAAGCTGGGCATTGGGACGATGGGCTTTGGCGGGGAAGTGACGCTACTGGGCTGCAAGGTTGGTGTGATGAATCGTCTTCCTGCCAGCTTCTTTGTCTCTGTTGCCTATAACTGCTGGGCTTTCCGGCGGCAAGGGGTGTTGGTCGATCCAGCTACGGGCGGAATCACAGAATGGCTCTACGAGAGTGGAACAGGAATCTCTGTGGAAGATGGCACCGAGGCTGCAGTTCCTGTAGCGGTTCTGTCGGAGACTTCCGAAGCGGGCAGTGTCTCTGTGCCAGCGATCTCCTCAAGTCACGGAGTAAGTAGCGATGTGGAACGCGTGAATTCTGGGACATCTGCAAGCGGCTCACGTGAAGTGCGTCTTACGACGCCAATCAGTGAAGAGGATGTTCGCAGCCTGCGGGTCGGAGATGTGGTCATTTTGTCAGGCGAGATGCACACTGGACGTGATGCGCTGCATAAATATTTGATGGATCACGAGGCGCCGGTGGATCTCGATGGTGCAGTGATTTATCACTGCGGTCCGGTTATGCTTAAGGATGAGGAAGGCTGGCATGTGAAAGCGGCGGGCCCGACCACTAGTATCCGCGAGGAGCCTTACCAGGGTGAGATTCTGAAGAAATTTGGTATCCGTGCTGTTATCGGCAAGGGTGGCATGGGGGCCAAAACGTTGCAGGCGCTACAGGAGCATGGTGGTGTATACCTCAATGCCATTGGCGGAGCTGCGCAGTATTATGCGGAATGTATCAAGAAAGTTAACGCTGTAGATTTCATGGAGTTCGGCATTCCGGAAGCCATGTGGCATCTGCAGGTAGACGGCTTTGCAGCGATCGTGACGATGGATGCTCATGGGAACAGTCTGCATGCTGATGTAGAGAAGGATTCAGCAACCAAGCTGGCCCAATTCAAGGAACCGGTATTCCAGTAAGTTTCTATATAGCCCGATGATAACCTTGTTATATGTGGATGCCTCACGCATAGCGACGGACTCAGCGGGCTTTCTTATTCATTTGCGGGGGAGGAAAACAGATGTCACCACACTATGTAAGGAACGGGCTCCAGACGATTACACCTTATTTTATTGTATCTAATGCGGACCGCTTGGTGGATTTTGTAGTGCATTGTTTTGAAGCCCGGATCATCGATATGCTGCGCAGTGACGACGGGCGGATCAAGCATGCCGAACTCCGCATCGGGGACTCGATAATCGAATTATCCGAAGCCAATCAGAAGTATCCGCCAGTGCAGCAAACCATTCATCTCTATGTTAGTAACGTGGACCAGACCTATCAAAAATGTCTTGAGGTTGGCGGGATCATTATTGATGAACCGGTGGATAAACCATACGGTGAGCGGGGGGCCGGCATTAGAGACCCCCATGGCAATCAGTGGTTTATCGCGACTCGTACACAAGAATAAGGGCCTCCCAGTAGAGGACAAGCAAGAAGGACATCGCTGCAGGATTTTCTGCGGAGAAGGTCCTTCTTTATTTTGGTTTTTACATTGCGTTAAAACTTAGCTTGTATAATGAACAGAATTGAACTGGTATTTTAACAAAAATGAGGTTAGGATTGTTTTTACAGAACTTATGTTAAAGAAAGAGGAAACTAATTCATGAAACAATTTCGTATTCGGCTTACAATCATACTGATGACACTTATCGGGATCTCCATGATCGGTGCCGGATTTACGATGGCGCATCTCTTCCGAGAATCGCATATTTCTGCACTCGAGGAGAACATGTCCCGGGAAATAAAATTACTGTCAGGCACGTTTCAATTCAGGGAAATGGATAGCCCGGATGCTATGACCTACTACACCGAGCAGGCTAGACATATCGCAGGATTGACTCAATCCAGAATTACCTTCATCACCAAGGATGGCAAGGTAATCGGGGATTCGGAGAAAGATCCGCTGCAAATGGACAACCATTCCAATCGGGAGGAAGAGGTGCTTGCTGCCAAGGAAGGCATAGGCCGTGCCATTCGTTATAGTGATACTTTGAACAAAACAATGATGTATGTTGCTGGTGCCGTTAATTCCGATCAAGGTTTTCACGGATATATTCGTCTATCCATGTCCCTGGATGCGGTGACCGAAGGGCTGAACCGGGCCTGGATGATTATGGCTGGCGGTCTTGTCCTTCTGTTCATCGCCGCTACCTTTGTCAGTTACAGGGTGGCGTCCAGCATGACCTCGCCGATCGAACAGATCACGAGGGTGGCAAGGCGCATCACGGATCTGGACTATGACGCCCGAGTGCCGATGAAGCGTAAGGATGAGGTTGGACAGTTGGCCAAAGGGATCAATGCCATGGCGGATAGTTTGCAGAACCAGCTCAAAACGATCCGTGATAACGAGGATCTGCTGCAAAGTGTACTCGACAATATGACCGGCGGCATCCTGATGGTTAATGAAGAGGGCGAGATTGCGCTATTGAACCGGGCTGCCGAGCGTATGCTGGATGTCAGCAACAACGAGATGGCCGGACAGCCTTACCAGGAGCTGAAGCGTCATTACGAGCTAACCAAACTGGTGGATGAGGGTGTCTCCCGCAGGGAGCCGATTCATGAGGAGCGCAGTATTTATAATCCGACAGAGCGCATTGTGCGGCTGGATGGTGTACCGATGATGCAGGATGGCTCGTACAGGGGCATGTTGTTCCTGCTACAAGAGGTTACGGATATACGCCGTTTGGAGAAAATGCGCAGTGAGTTCGTGGCGAACGTCTCCCATGAGCTGAAGACACCGGTAGCCGCAGTTAGAGGTTTTGCGGAGACCTTGCTGGGCGGGGGCGTTACAGATGAGAAGACCGCACGTTCGTTCCTTCAAATTATCTATGATGAGAATGAACGATTGAATCGTCTGATTGGTGATATTCTGGAATTATCCAAAATCGAGTCCAAACGCGTTCAACTGGAATGCTCGCCAGTTCATGTTATTGAATTCTTCGACTCTGTACTAGAGACGATGAGCAAAGTAGCAGAGAAGAAAAATATTAGCCTCAGCGCCACAGTGCCGCCGGAGCTGTTCATCGAGGGCGATGAAGACAAGCTGCGTCAGATCTTTATGAACCTGTTGTCTAATTCCATCAACTATACCCAAGACGGAGGAAATGTGAAGGTAACCGTTGTTAACCGGATGGAGGGCGACGGCACCGAGAAAGTCATCTTTGCGGTCAGCGATACCGGGATGGGCATTCCACGCAAGGATCTGCCGCGTATCTTCGAACGCTTCTACCGGGTGGATAAAGCCAGATCCAGAAGTTCCGGTGGTACCGGTCTTGGATTGTCCATTGTGAAACATCTCGTGGATTTGCACCGCGGCAATATCAGTGTTGAGAGTGATCTTGGCATTGGAAGCACATTTACTGTTGAACTTCCGCTGCTTCAGGATCATGAAGGGTAAGAGCAGGTACAATTAATCGCTGAGCGTTTCTATCTTTTTTACACCAAGTTAACATTTTGGTGATATGATGGCATTGTTGCTGTTTTGTAAAATTTAAAACATATGAATACGGGGGAACTTATGGCACAACGATTGCTTGTCATTGAAGACGAACCGACGCTGGCCCGCCTGTTGTCCTACAACCTGACACAGGAAGGCTATGAGGTCACGGTAGAGGATCATGGAACCGCAGGATATGACCGTGCGACCCGAGAGCCCTTTGACCTCATCGTACTGGATTTAATGCTGCCTGGAATGAACGGTATTGACATCCTTGATAAATTGCGTGGTCAAGGCATCCGTACACCGGTTATTGTGCTGACCGCCAAAAATGCAGAAGAAGATGTTGTCCGTGGACTGAAATCCGGAGCTGATGACTATATAACAAAACCTTTTGGCGTCTCGGAGCTGTTGGCACGGGTCAGCGCAGTGCTGCGGCGGATTTCCGGTCTGGCAGAAGAGGTGCCGGCGGAAGCGACGGCGTCTGCATCCACCATTATTTTGGGACAACTCGAGATTTATCCCGAGCGATACGAGGTTTCACTTGGTGGACATAGCATTAACCTGCGTCCGAAGGAATTTGAAGTGCTGTTGTATTTGGCTCGTAAGCCGGGGGTTGTGCTTACACGTGACGATCTGATGAACGCGGTGTGGGGCTTCGACTATATCGGCGGACAACGGACAGTTGACGTGCATGTCAGCTCTCTACGTAAAAAATTGGAGCTTGATCCCGAGTCGGTGCATATTGATTCGATCCGTGGAGTTGGCTATAAACTTGTTGTGAATAAGAAAAGGGCTCCTGTCATATAATTGACGGGGGTTCTTTTTTGCGTCTTATTTTACAATGCGTTAACAATTCTCCACAACTCTATTTACACTGCCCGGGTATCATGAGGTACGAAGATGATGAGAAGGAGACGCAAAACTAATGAAATCCATCATTGACATAGAGAAATTAGATCTCTATTATGAATCTTTTCATGCGCTAAAGAATGTGGAGCTACAGATCCCGGAGAAACAGGTTACTGCCTTTATCGGGCCTTCCGGCTGTGGTAAGTCTACGCTTTTGCGTACCTTAAACCGAATGAATGATATGATTCCTGGAACACGTATTGAAGGTAAGGTTAAGATCAGCGGTCAAGATATTTATAGTGACGAAGTTGAAGTGGAAAGCTTGCGCAAGCAGGTCGGCATGGTATTCCAACAGCCCAATCCTTTTCCAAAGTCCATTTATGACAACGTGGCCTACGGTCCTCGTCTGCACGGAATCCGTTCGAAGAGCGAGCTGGATGGCATCGTAGAACAGAGTCTGCGTCAATCTGCTCTTTGGGAGGAAGTCAAAGATTTCCTGAAGAAATCCGCGCTTAGTCTATCTGGGGGACAGCAGCAACGTCTCTGCATTGCCAGAGCACTCGCTGTGCAGCCTGACATCCTGCTCATGGATGAAGCCACCTCAGCACTCGATCCGGTATCCACACTTAAGATTGAAGAGCTGGTACAGGAACTGCGGGACAAGTATACGATCGTTATGGTTACACATAACATGCATCAGGCGGCACGCACTTCAGGACGAACAGTATTCTTCCTGAATGGTGTGATTGTAGAGGCGGCAGATACAGAGCTGCTGTTCTCGAACCCTAAGGATTCACGCACGGAAGACTATATTTCGGGACGCTTCGGTTAATCTGCTGATCATGCGGGACTTGAAGTGACATCTCACATACCACCTGAGGAGGATCGCTCTGGATATGATTCAAAGAAAAGAATTTGATAAGGACTTGGAAGAACTGCGCAGTCTGCTGCAGCAGATGAGTGAGCATGTTACAAATGCGCTCGAAGGTGCGATTTCCGCTCTGCAGAACCTCGATACTACGCGGGCTCAGGAACTTGTGAAGGCTGATTTGCGCCTTAATGCCATGGAAGACCGGATTATGGAGATCGGATCTAGATTGATCATTACTCAGCAGCCAGTTGCCAAGGATCTGCGTCGCATTATCGTTGCTTTCAAAATATCGAGCGATCTCGAGCGGATGGGCGATCTGGCGATTGATGTCGCCAAGGTTACGATGCGCATTCAGGGACAACAATTGATCAAGCCACTGGTAGACATCCCGCGTATGGCTGAGATTGTCAATGGAATGATCAAGGAATCGATCGTTGCTTATCTGGATGAGAACACGGATCTGGCCTACAAAATGGCTCAAGACGATGATCAGGTTGACCACCTCTATAGCGCGATGATCACTGAACTGTACAGTTTCTTGACAGAGAAACCGGATGCACTGAATCAGGTGATGTTGCTGACGCTGGTGGGCCGTTATATCGAACGGATTGCCGATCATGCCACCAACATTGGTGAAAGTGTAGTATATCTGGTTACAGGTAAACGCCCTGATCTGAATCAATAATCGTTAATACGGGAATACAGAATAGATGAACCTTTATGAACGCCGGCCCCCGCCGGCGTTTGTTCTATTTACAGATCTCCTTTCAGTGAAAGGCGAAATCGTTTCGTCTTCGTACGGCCATATGTTAAAATGGTGAAAGTATGCAACATAAAAGGGTGGGTGCAACAATGGAAAAATTGATTCTTATAGATGGTAATAACGTTATTTACCGGGCATTTTTTGCAATGCCTCCTCTAACGAATACGGCCGGACAGCAGACGAACGCCGTGTACGGGTTCACAACGATGCTGTTGCGTCTGATTGAGGAACATAAACCGACTCATATGATCGTGGCCTTCGATGCGGGCAAGATCACGTTCCGTCATGAGGGGTATCAGGAGTACAAGGGCGGCCGGCAAAAAACGCCGCCGGAGCTGTCTGAACAGTTCCCGTTGCTGAAAGACCTGTTACGCAACCTCGGCGTGCCTCAGTTCGAGATTGAGAGCTATGAGGCCGACGATATTATCGGCAGTATCTCCCGACAGGCAGACGAAGCGGGTCGTGAGGTCATGATCGTCTCGGGGGACAAGGATATGCTGCAATTGGCTTCGGAACATACAACCGTTGCCTTGATCCGCAAAGGTGTTACTGAAATTGAGCTGTACGGTCCGGAACAGATTCGTGAGAAATATGATCTGACACCGGAACAGATTATTGATCTTAAAGGGCTGATGGGTGATGCCAGTGACAACATTCCTGGCGTACCAGGTGTTGGCGAGAAGACTGCACTGAAGCTGCTGCATCAATTTGGCTCCGTGGAAGGGGTTATCGCAGGCACCGGAGAGCTGAAAGGCAAGATGAAGGAGAAGCTGGAAGCTCATGCGGATGATGCCATCATGAGTAAGAAGCTGGCGACGATCTACCGTGAAGTCCCGCTGGAGCATGGCTGGGAAGATATGGTCTTCACAGGGCTAAACCGCGAGACTGCAGGCCCGGCGCTGGCAAAGCTGGAATTCAAATCACTGCTGGAACGCTTGTCACTGAGCGGCAGCGCGCCTGCTTCAGAAGGAGAAGAATCTGCGGAGGCGCAGGAGGCTGAGCTTGAGATTACCATCGTAGGCGAGGATAAACTGGGCGATTTGATTACAGCACTGCCGGGTATCTCTGCACTACATGTGGAGTCGAACGGGGACAATCCGCACCGTGCCGAAGTGATTGGCATCGGGCTATCGTCGCTGGATCGGCATTATTATGTGCCATTTGCTCTGCTGCAAAGTCCGGCTGCTGCGAAGCTGCGGGATTGGCTGGGGGACGAGCATACCCCGAAGAGCGGCTACGACTTGCATCGCGCCGATCTGGCCCTGCACTGGCAAGGCATTCCTTTTGCCGGGGCGGCGAAGGATGTACAGCTGGCAGCCTATTTGCTTGATCCTACGGAAGCTAATCAGGATTTGAGCGACCTTGCGGCTAAGTACGGCCTGCCACGCCTGGCTACGGACGAAAGTGTATTCGGCAAAGGCGCTAAATACAAGGTGCCAGAGCTTGAGGTTCTGGGCCATCATGTCGCGCGGAAGAGTGCAGCAGTGCTCGGCATTGTTCAGAAGCAGGATAAGGAACTGGACAAGACAGCTATGAACGGCTTGTTCGACGATCTGGAGATGCCTCTTTCACGCATTCTGGCCGATATGGAGAAACAAGGGATTGCCGTGAACAAGGAGGATCTGAAGGAGCTCGGCAAGGAATTCGAAGCTCAGATCGCTAAACTTGTCGCAGAGATTTATGAGATCTGCGGAACGGAATTCAACCTGAATTCACCGAAGCAGCTTGGCGAGATTCTGTTCGTGAAGCTGGGGCTGCCTGTCGTCAAGAAGACGAAGACCGGATACTCTACGGATGCCGAGGTGTTGGAGAAGCTAGCCCCTTATCATGATGTTGTGCGGCTGATCCTGCAATACCGGACAATTGCCAAGCTACAATCCACTTATGTGGAAGGGTTGCTCAAGGAAATTTCACCAGACACGGGCAAAGTTCATACGTTCTACCGCCAGACGATTGCGGCAACTGGCCGACTCAGCAGTCAGTACCCGAACTTGCAGAATATCCCGATCCGCTTGGAGGAAGGACGCAAGCTCCGCAAAGTATTTGTCCCTTCGGAGCCGGGCTGGTCGATTCTGGCCGCGGACTATTCCCAGATCGAGCTGCGGGTCCTGGCGCATATCTCTGACGATGAGCGGCTGAAGGACGCTTTTCTACATGACATGGATATTCATACGAAGACCGCGATGGATGTCTTTGGCGTGACCGCCGAACAAGTGGATAGCAACATGCGCCGCTCCGCCAAGGCAGTAAACTTCGGTATCGTTTATGGCATCAGCGATTACGGCCTATCGCAGAATCTTAATATTCCGCGGAAGGAAGCTGCCCGATTCATCGAGCAATATTTTGAAGTATTCCAGGGTGTGCGTCGTTATATGGATGAGATTGTGGTGGAAGCACGGAAGAATGGCTATGTTACCACACTGTTGGAACGCCGTCGTTATCTGCCGGAGATTAATGCCAGCAATTTCAATCTGCGCTCCTTCGCGGAGCGTACAGCAATGAATACACCGATTCAGGGTACAGCCGCAGATATTATCAAGCTGGCGATGGTCCACATGGACAAAGCGTTATTCGAACGCGGATTGAAGAGCCGCATGCTGCTGCAGGTACACGATGAGCTTGTGTTCGAGGTGCCGGAGGAGGAGCTGGAGCTGATGAAGGTGCTGCTGCCTGAGGTGATGGAAGGCGCACTACAACTCTCGGTACCGCTCAAGGCAGAGGTAAGTTATGGAAGTAACTGGTATGAGGCGAAATAGAACCCCCGCGTGCCTCTGATATCCGGTATAATGGAGTTGAGGTGAGAACTATGCCGGAATTACCGGAAGTAGAAACAGTGAAGAGAACACTTAACGAATTAGTCAAAGGAAAGCAGATACAGCACGTCACTGTCCGCTTGGCGCGGATTATCCAGCGCCCGGACGATACCATGGCCTTTGCCCATATGCTGGCGGGTCATACCATTGAAAGTGTGGAGCGTAGAGGTAAGTTTCTGCGGATTTTGCTGGACGGTCTTGTGCTGGTCTCCCATCTACGGATGGAAGGCCGCTACGGGCTGCATGGCAGTGATGAACCGCTGGACAAGCATACACATGTCATTTTCCATTTTACAGATGGCACCGAGCTGCGGTATACAGACGTGCGCCAATTTGGCACCATGCACCTGTTCCAACCAGGGGAGGACCTCAGTCTGCCGCCGCTAAATAAGCTGGGAGATGAGCCACTGGAGCCTTCTTTTACCCCGGAACGATTCAGGAAGATTGTGTCTGGCAAAAGCACCAAAATCAAATCCCTGCTGCTGAATCAGGAATATGTGGTTGGCATTGGGAATATCTATGTAGATGAATCGCTGCACCGTGCGGGTATTCACCCGGAGGACAGCCCTAAAGCGCTGAGCCGGGAACAGCTCGACAAGTTGCATCATGCGATTGTATCCACGCTTACGGAAGCCGTCAATGCTGGTGGCTCCTCTGTCAAATCATATGTGAACGGCCAAGGGGAGAGCGGTACCTATCAGCAGCAATTGCTGATCTACGGCCGTAAGGACCAGCCATGTGCCGTCTGTGGAACATTGATTGAGAAGAGCGTAGTCGGCGGCCGTGGGACGCATTATTGTCCTAACTGCCAGCGTGTTAGCTCAGTTCAGGCTAAGTAATCAATTCTTTTAACCGGCTTGCCGGGTCTTGCCTGAGTTCTCTAGGTTTTACATTGAACTTCATCCCAAGCTGCAGATGGTTGACACCCTCAATTCGTCCCGCCCATATACTGTGTGAAGAATGCTCTAATCAAGCGAACGTTCTGCCTGTGTAATCTTACTCGGTCGGACGGTTCTTCACGGGAGGGATTGCGGGTGCTCAGCCCATTTTTATCATTGCTGTTATTGGCGTTGGCCCTGAGTCTGGATGGATTTGGTGTAGGCATTACATATGGTTTGCGAAAAATGAAAATACCGCTGCTCTCGATCCTGATAATCTCGTTATGTTCTGGCATCGTCATCTATGTCTCCATGCAGGTTGGCGTATTGCTGGCACAGGTGGTATCGCCCAGTATCGCTTCGAGAGTAGGTGCAGTTATCCTTATCCTGATGGGCTGCTGGTCACTGATTCAATCGCTGATCCAGAAGGAGAAAGAGGATCTGAGTGCACAGCAGCAGGAAGAGGACACCGCGCGGATCTCCGCAGTCAATATCTCTGGGCTCTCGTCCGAAGACGAATATGGAGAGGTGGCTGCTGATTCGGAAGGTTATGATGATGACCTCGCTCAGCCAGTGAAACCGGCGGTATACTCACTGGAGCTGCGGCGGCTCGGCATCGTGGTCCAGATCCTGCGCACCCCTTCCTCTGCGGATCTGGATGCTTCGGGAAGCATTTCGCCGCTAGAGGCCATGGTACTTGGAATCGCTTTGTCGCTGGATGCGTTCGGTGCAGGACTGGGTGCCGCACTGCTGGGGTTCAACCCGGGTTGGACTGCGGTGACGATTGCGTTGTTCAGCGGCAGTTTTCTGATCATGGGGATGAAGACAGGATTCAGGTTCGCTGGCAGCTCCTGGATGAGTCATGCCGCTGTCCTGCCTGCGTTAATGTTGATTGTAATGGGAATAATGAAGCTGTTATGAGGTGAGTACATGATCATGGGCTTAACCGGAGGTATTGCATCTGGAAAAAGCACAGTGTCAGCACTGCTGGTGAACAAGGGAGCACAACTGGTAGATGCCGATGTCATCGCCAGAGAAGTGATGCTACCCGGACACCCGGTGCTGGCTGCCGTCGTTGAACATTTCGGAGAGGATATTCTGTACCCGGATGGTACGCTCGACAGAGCGAAGCTCGGGAACATTGTCTTTCATGAGCCTGAGGCCCGCCAGAAGCTGAATGGCCTGACCCACCCGGCGATTCGTCAGGAGATCAAGGATCGGATGTACCGCATGGAGCAGGAAGCGCCGGAGACGCTGATTGTGGTAGATATTCCGCTGCTGTTTGAGTCAGGGCTGGAAGGTCTTTTTCAGGACATTATTGTAGTATATGTGCCCCGTGAGATTCAGTTGGCGCGGTTAATGGAACGGAACAGTCTTACACAGGAGCAAGCGGAGAGTCGTCTGCAATCGCAGATGGATCTTCAGGAGAAGACGGGCAGAGCGAGCTACGTCATTGACAACAGCAGGGATCTTGAGCATACTGAGGCCCAGGTTCTTGCTTTGTGGGACAGGCTGGGGTTGTCATGAGCTGGCTGCGCAAAAAAAGAGTCCTGCTACTCCTGTTCATCGGCTTTACAGCGATACTGTTCCTCAGCACGAACTGGATGTCGTGGTTTTATCCGATTCAATATAAAGAAGAGATCCGTGAGCACAGCACGACCTACGAGATTGATCCGTTCCTTGTAGCGGCGATTATCCGGGTGGAGACAAACTTCAAGACTGGAAAAGAGTCGAAAAAAGGGGCGATTGGTCTTATGCAATTGATGCCGGATACGGCTAAATGGGCCATGGAAAAGGCCAAGCTCCCCGATGTCTCGCTGGATCGACTGAAGCATGAGCCGTCCGTCAATATTGAGCTGGGGACTTGGTATCTATCCTCGCTGTCCCGTCAGTTTGACGGCAATCTTACGGCGGTCATCGCTGCTTATAATGCCGGTCCGGGTAACGTCCAGAACTGGCTGAAGCAAGGGACCTGGGACGGCACGGAGGAGAATGTGAAGGATATCCCGTTTGGAGAGACGCGTCATTATGTGCAGCGGGTGATTTATTATCATAACCAGTACATGGATATCTACAAGGGATTTTAGCTATATATATCAAAAGAAGTATTAAACAGCCCGTGAGCCGTTTAATACTTCTTTAGTCAAGCTATAGGCAGATTAGTGAACTTGACCTGCCAGTTGTTGTTCAGCCAGAGTTACAAGACGTTTAGTGATGTAACCACCGATCGAACCGTTTTCGTAAGAAGTTTTATTGCCATTGTATCCGTCTGCAGAAAGCGTGATACCCAATTCTTGAGCAACTTCGTATTTCAATTGTTCCAAAGCTGCACGGGAATTAGGAACTACCAGGTTGTTGGAGTTGTTGTTTTGGCCCATTGCTGTTCACCTCCTATCGGTTGGTAACTGTATTATGTGCCGGACTTGGCATATTCATAACATCAAACAAACGGTGATTTATGGAAAAAAGTATCGGGCTCTAATTAGCCAGATGTGTACCGGAACGGGACGCACACTATTTTGCAAAAGGAAGTGATTAAGCTTATGAAATGCCCTTACTGCGATCATACAAATACCAAGGTGCTTGATTCACGTCCGGCCAACGAGAATAAGTCCATCCGCCGTAGGCGAGAGTGTGAGCGCTGTAGCAAGCGTTTCACAACGTTTGAGATGATCGAAGAGACTCCACTCATCGTGATTAAGAAGGGTGGCAGCCGCGAGGAATTCAGCCGTGATAAAATCCTCCGCGGATTGATTCGCGCCTGTGAGAAGCGCCCTGTGCCTGTAGAGCGCCTGGAGGTCATCGTATCAGAGGTTGAGAAGACTCTGCGCGGCATCGCCCTGGCCGAAATCGAGAGCCGCCAGATCGGTGAGCTCGTGATGGAGCAGCTCTATCCGGTCGATGAAGTAGCATATGTCCGCTTTGCCTCCGTGTACCGTCAGTTCAAGGATATCAATATGTTTATGAAGGAACTGAAGGGCCTGCTCTCCAAGACTACGGGTGAGTTGGATAGCATCTAGGCATATAGGGGGAGTCTTGCGGAATCGCTGCTTAATTGGAGATAACTTCTGCAGGCTTTAGGAGCGACTAAGATGTTAGATAATTGGAAAAATAGCCCGCCACATTAACTTGTGGCGGGCTATTTGGTTTTTTCACCAATGAAAGATAAATTCAATTATTGAGCGTACATGTTATTCCTCGGACATCGGAGTATGGTAAATGTGGAGACTAATTCGGGTCATCTCGCTGGTGGATTTTGCGAAGTCGGACCCAATCCATTTGGCGAGAGCATTATATAGCGCCCCGGCTTTAAAGTATATACGGTACTTATTTTCGTCGGTTGTGTCATGCGCGTTAGACAGCATCATTTCATTCAAGCAATCTAAAATGATGTAATCTAACTTGGCACTTTGAAGGGCTCTGTAGATATTGCGTTGCTCATAAATCACTTCAAAAAGCACGCTGATAAACTTCTCAGGTTCTTTGGCTTTTCCTGTTAATTCATTGGTGTAAGGCAAGAGCTTTTGATTAATCTCAAAAATAAGCGAATCGACTAAATCCACCAAGATATCCTGTTTGGAGGAATAATTGTTGTAGTAGGCCGTTCGAGAGACCCCGGCGCGCTTCACAATGTCAGTGATGCTGATTTTGCTAAAGGGCTGCTCCTGGATCAAGAAGACTAATGCTGTGCAGATGGCTTCTCTGGTCAAGCGATTGGTTTCTTTATTGGAAGAATGCTTAGATGTGTTCGGACTGTATAATTCATGATTTGCGATGACATTTCCCCTCCATTTGTACGTTCTGGCGTTACTTTTATTGTTTTTCATGATTCTTTTCAATATGCTTAAACCATATGGCGTTACAAATGTAATGTCAAAATTGTTGTTAGGTAAGCCTAGTGGGAGGAACTAACCCTAAAAAGCGAAGATGAGGGGCTCCCTCCTCAACTAACGGCATTTTTGCACCTTATTTTCCTTTGATATGGGCAAATGAGGGAAATAAGGGCATTTTTGCACCTTATTTTTCGGAAAAACACGCTGGAGAGGTACTTCTGGAAGATTTAAGGTGCAATATTGCACTTAATTTCCACTAACCCCTCGCTGCAGAGGATTTAAGGTGCAAAAATGCCCTTAATTACGCTTCGATCCGAACTTAAGATCCTCACTTAATTTTCGGTCGTCATTACGGTGAATATTTGGACTTCCGGTCGCTGTTTGTTGTCTTCAGATTTCTTCGATTAATCCGCTTCTAGCGGTTAAAATCTGGGCACGGCTGAGGCTGTCGACGGGAGCTTGGCGATCGCTTTCGCTCCTACATTTCCGACCATTCCACTTTGTTCCTTCTCGCTTTTTGTTACTTTCTTTTGTTTATCTTATATATGTTTGTTTTTTATGCGTTCTATATAGTTAAATTGGGAGGGCATCATGTTAATGAACTTATACAGACGAGGGTCAGCAGTGCTGCTGTTGATCCTGGCATTCTGTGCTACCGTATTTATAGGCAAAGAAACAGTAATCTCTATAACGACGATTATCATTTTGCTGGTTGAATTAGGCATTTCATATCTACTTCTAAAGAAACGTGAGAAGCTGCATGTGCTGGTGATCAGCGCCATAGTAACAGAAGGTTTATTTTTGCTGACCAAGGAGTTCTGGCTGCTTGCACTTTCTATCCTTCTGCTGATTGTGGCGGGCGTATGGAGAGGACTTTTAGGACAATCGGTAAGAAGAAGAGTCACTGCGTTTCTAGTAGTTCGAAAATTGTTATTTAGTGTTGTTGTTCTTATCGTTACTGCATTTTGGATTATTGGAATTTATGCGAAGCCTATTACTAAGCCTGTGGCATTAGCAGCGAATGTTACGGCCACCATTGACGAACATAAACTGGATTCGGCAGCAGTGATGCTACAGGATATTGAAATGATGAACTCCTTTGGAAGCCGTACCACCGGCTCAGAAGGTCACAATAAGTTTATTGCATGGCTGGAGCAGCAGGTAACGAATATGGGGCTGACCGTGTACCGTGATCAATATACTTTTGACCGATGGGAAGAAAAGAGCAGCTCTTTGCTTATTGATCAGCAGCCGATTCATGTCTCTTCAGCTTTTCCTTATTCCGGGGAGACGGACGAGAAGGGTGTGACGGGGGAACTGGTATACACGGAGCGTGGTGAGTATGAAGAGGCCAGCGGCAAAATTGCAGTCGTAGAAATCGAAAATCTGAAGGATTTTCCGATCGGTATTGTGATGAACATGCGGGAAACATCGCCACAGCAGAACAGAATCGCACCAAGCGAAGGCGATCTTGTTCTCACTACGGCCTTAAAAGGAGCTAAGTTGGAGCTAGCGAAAGAAATGGGCGTGAAAGCTGTTGTTTTAGTCTGGAAAGAGGTATCGGACGAGAAGGTTGAAAAGCAATATGTGCCTTTTACGGACGCCTATGCTGGAATCCCAGCGGTCTGGGTCAATGATTCAGAGGGGCAAAAGGTGATTAGCGCAGCTAAGGAGCATAAAGAAGGTACAGTGATTTTAGAAGCAGAGGAGCAAAAAAACGCACCGACGGAATCTTTTTATGTAAAAATTAACGGGAAAAATAAAGATGAAGCAATCATCATCAACACTCATACGGATGGTGTAAATGTCGTGGAGGAGAATGGCGCCGTAGGCATGCTGTCCATGATTCGTTACTTGCAGCAGGAGCAGCCGGAGCGAACGATGATCTTTGCTTTTGTGACCGGACATTTCCGGTTGCCGGAGTTCAAAGGGACTTCTCAGGCGACGTCCACCTGGATGGAGGGGCACCGTGAGCTGTGGGATGGCGAGAACGGCCATATGAAAGCTGTAGCCGGAATTACGGTCGAGCATCTAGGCAGCATGGAATGGAAGGACGACGACACGGGGCAGTATGGCCCGACGGGACGTATAAGTACAGAATATACCTATGCAGGTAATGAGATGATGGCGGCGATCTGGCAGAAGGCTGTTGAGCAGAGAGAGAATGCACGGACTGTAATTCTACGCGGACATAACAAGTTTGAATTCGGAGAGAGCCAACCTCTTTTTGAAGCAGGTATTCCTGTGCTTGGGTTCATTCCCATGCCGGATTATTTGCTGATGAATAGTGAGAACAGAGAGATGGACAAATTTGACGTGAAACTCATGCATTCACAAATTGTATCGCTGCTGAAAGCAGTTAAGCTGGTGGATGAGACGGAGGCAGACAAGCTTGGGGTGTCGGATGGGTATTCATTTTTCTATGGTCGAACTAAATGACTGTGGAGAATCGATTGAGGCAGGCTGGGATCGTGTTGCCTTCTGCGAGTGAACCTGCTGCTAAATACGCCAATTGTGTGTTGGTTAATGGATTTTTGTTTGTATCTGGTAAAGGACCTTCAAGCAAAGCTAAAGGGAAGTTAGGTCAGAAGTTCACAACAGAACAAGGATATAGGTATGCACGCGAGACTGGACTGGAGATTTTAGCTGTCGTCAAAGATTTTATCGGTTCGCTCGATAAGGTTAAACGGGTGGTGAAAATCCAAGGGTTTGTCAACGCAACGGGTGAATTTGAAGAACATCATAAGGTGTTGAATGGCTGTTCAGATCTTCTGAAAGGCATATCCCTTGCGGATATGTCTTTTGTGATTGAGTGTTCCAAACTATAGATGGTAAAATAATTATATGGAGTATTAAATTTGAAATAAGCATGAAGGGAGGATATTCCCATGCCACATAGAAACATTCGCTACGTGCTGCTGGTTGTTTTCCTTTTAAGTATGCTGATGCCGGCTACAGTCATTGCTAATGGAGGACCGTTATATTTTCCGGCTGATGGTTATGGTCTTCTGAGGCTGGATGAGCAGTCCAATATTAGCTTGGTTCGTGAGAAGATTGTTTATACGATGTCCAAAGGTTCCAATGACTATGGAAACAGTGCTGAAGTAAGCGTGGAATATGAACTCCATAATAAAAACGGTACAAACAAGGATATTGAAGTTTTATTTCTGACGCCATCTAGAGAGTCATTAACCGTATCAGAAGGAGACGAGCTTATTCCAACGAGTCTGGCACCTGAATTACGACCGGTAAACTGGAAGCCTCTGGTGAAAAATACAGTCATAGAGCCTTTAAGTGGCAAGGAATTAGTCCTATCTCGCTATGAGGGCGGTCATAGCCAGGCACAAGGAACACGGTTTCCCTTATCTTTCAAAGAGGGTGAGACAAAACATATCGTTGTTCGTTATGTGGAGCAAGGCGGCATGTATGATAAGGGCGTTATTAATATGATTTATTCGCACTTGTACTATTTGACGCCTGCTGAGTTTTGGGAAGGGAAGCCACAGGTCGAGCTGGAAGTGAAGCTGTATTCGCCTGACAGCAAGCTGCATTCGAATTTATTGATGGAGCAGACGGGGCCGACTACGTATAAAGCAGTTTTTAATGAACTGCCTAGTGAGGACTGGTATTTCTCATACATCGTCCCGAAACGCCTGCTTTTTCCTACGAACATAGAGAAGGACCACAATCTGATGGTGCTTGGCTCAGTCGTTTTGTTGACGGTGATAGCGGCAGTGCTTGCGCTTTATTTTAAGAAAAGTTTTCTGTTCACAATAGGGTCCATTTGCATTTTGTCATTCACGATCTATTATATATCCAAAATGGGCGGTTACCCATTTAACTTTATTTTTGTTACTTTTATCGATGTATTGGTGGGGGCAGGTCTTCTGACATGCCAGATTTGGATCTGGAAAAGGAATAAGCGTTAACTCCTGATTTCGTTAAAAGATGACAATGAAGCAGCATTGAACCAGGGTGTGCTATGAGGATCGGTGTAGTTTATTGTATTTGGTGGTAAAAACAGACCAGAGTCAGCGGGCTGCTTCTGGTCTGTAAGGCGCGTTACAACTGATGAGCTTTCACCCACGAAGCAAGAAACTTGAGCTTTCCGTCAAAATAACCATCATCCTGCCAGGCTCCCCATATAGCGCTTCGACTGGTATGCAGACCCATGAGCCATATTTGTCTAGCTGCGACAAACACGGGAATCATCGCAAGATCCTCCTCGCTTAAGGGACGTTCCTCGGTATAAGCTTCAAGGAATAGACGCCAGCATTCGTCCTCGTAGCTGCGGCTATCGGGATCGCCGTGGATGCGGTCCCATAAAAATACAGACAGATCATATGCGCGCCACCCAAATCCGCAGCAGTCAAAATCAAAATGGGTCAGGCTGCCGTCGGCTTCATAAAATACATTCCAGCCATGAAGATCACCATGGCATGCTCCCCAATCATAGCTTTGGCCTGAAGCAGCTGCCAGCCGAGCTTCCAATCGGCCAGAGATTTCCTGTACCAATTGCACGTCAGCCGGGCGATGCTGTAGAAATGGAAGCAGCTGCTTGAGCGGTTCGCTAAGCAAATGCTGTGCATTTAGCTGGAAGCGTTCATGCTTCGGCGTATAGTGATCCATCGCTTGATGAAGCTGAGCGACAGATTTTCCAAAGAGTACGCTGGTGGTAGGGTCAACCTTGCCTATCCCTTCCGCAAAGGTGAACAAAACTGCAAAACGCTGCCCCTCCGGCGCGTGAAGCTCTGTCAGCCAATGCCCGTCATGTCTGGCAATCGGATAGGAAATCGGGAGGCCGCATCCTTTTAAGTAAGTTAAAAGATCCAGTTCAAAGCGGATCTCTTCTTCAGTTCTCCATTGATGCTTATAAATGCGCAAAATATATTTTCCTTGTTCGGTGTCGACTGCATAAGTGTCATTCAGGCCGTTGGATAGGAAGCGGGTGTTTATTGGTTGTCCGATTGGGTATAAAGTGGCTATCGTTTCAAATAGCTGTTCTTTGTCAAATAGAGTGTGCAGGGGCGAAACATGAATCATAGGGCAATATAAAATAAAGAAATGATCCCAAGCCAATTTTGCTTGAGGGTCATTTCTTTGTCTTGATTATACTCGCCGTACAGAAAGCTTCCTCCAGCTCACCATTATGGCTAGCCTCGCACAGCTCCTCGATCGTGATCGGACCGGACGCTCAACAACCTCAAAGTTTCAATGACGAAGCAGTTGGATAATGGAATCGGGGGTAACAACGTTCGCGTATCGATTTTTTAGTACAACTGGTCGATTGCTATTAACAGTTATTACAGCACTTGCTATACGAATGCAGTAATAAAACTAAAACTGTATGCGATATCTGTCTAAAGTCTTGATTAGATTGTTCGTAAAAAAGAGAAGAGATGTTATACTATGTATCCATGGTACTACGGTGGGACTGTTGAATTTCGTAACTATGTTAAAATAAATACGTTGGATCTATAGTGAGAGGATTGAGTAAGTAGTGTTAAATAATTTTTGGCGTGATTTACCTCGGCCGTTTTTTATACTTGCACCAATGGAAGATGTAACGGATATTGTTTTTCGGCAGGTAGTAAGTAAAGCAGCTAGACCTGATGTATTTTTTACGGAATTTACAAACACGGAGAGCTATTGTCATCCTAAATTGCGTTATGGTGTACGGGGACGTTTAGCATTTACGGAAGATGAACAACCAATGGTGGCACATATTTGGGGGGACAAGCCTGAATATTTCAAGGAAATGAGTATTGATATGGCCAAGCTTGGTTTCAAAGGTGTGGATATCAATATGGGTTGCCCCGTGCACAATGTTGCCAGAAAAGGTAGGGGAAGCGGCCTTATTCTGCGTCCAGATCTTGCGGCAGATATTATTCAAGCTGCAAAAGCGGGAGGATTACCAGTCAGTGTAAAAACTAGGCTTGGCTACTACGATATAGAGGAATGGCGGGTTTGGCTAACCCATATTCTAAATCAAAATATTGCTAATCTGTCTATTCATCTGCGTACAAAAAAGGAAATGAGCTTAGCAGATGCACATTGGGAACTGATTCCGGAAATTAAGGAGCTTCGTGATCGCATAGCACCAGACACCCTTTTGACAATCAATGGGGATATTCCTGATCGAGAAACGGGCTTAAAGCTTGCTGAGCAATATGGTGTGGATGGGGTAATGATCGGGAGAGGTATTTTTCATAATCCGTTTGCTTTTGAACAAGAGCCGAGGGAACATAGCAGTGATGATTTGCTTGAGCTTCTAAGATTGCATCTGGATCTTCATGACAAATATGCACCAGAATTAACGTTACGTCCGTTTAGAGCACTTCTACGATTTTTTAAGATCTATGTCAAAGGATTCCGAGGGGCTAGTGAACTATGCAATCAATTGATGAGCACGAAGTCAACGGATGAAGTGCGTAAGCTTCTTAATGCTTTTGAAAAGAATGCTGATGCTTTGATTGAAGAGAATATAAATGAAGAAGTCACTAAGAACTAACACAAACGGCAGAAATGCCGTTTTTTTTATTTTCACAATTTCTTGAATGCGCATTATATCTTGTCTCACTTCACGTGGTCAGTTTAGGTGGCGATGTTTATTAGCCCTGCTTTTTTTGTTATTTCGACAGCACTCGATAATTTGTGAGAAATTTGTGAGAAGCGCTTGCTAGAATATATTGCGATAAAGAATAGGGAGGAATAGGACATGATGGTGATCTAGAGATGAACTTTTCTTATTTAGACGATCATCTCGATAATGTTGGAACAATGGCTGCGGGTATGAAGAAACTATCTATATGCAATCTCTTGGATCGAATGTGAGTTACATTACACGAAGCATGCTACAAGGAGGCAAAGAAATGCGACAAAAAGCAAAGCAAATTATAGCTTGTGTACTGGTGTTCCTGCTCATCGCGGAAATGCTGCCTGCACTGTCTGGCGAAAAAGCCCATGCTGCAAGTAGTGGCATCATCACTACAGTAGCGGGTAATGGTGAAACTAGCTATATGGGAGACGGAGTGGAAGCGAATTTACCTCTCGTCAGATTTTATAACCCACAAGGACTAGCTTTTGACAGCGCCGGGAATCTGTATATTGCAGACTCCCAAAATAATAGAGTCCGTAAAGTGGATAAATCAGGGATCATCAGTACGGTTGCGGGAACGGGTACCTCGGGCTATTCGGGAGACAATGGACCAGCGAAATCGGCCAAATTGAGCTATCCTACAGGTTTAGCTGTGGATAGCAGCGATAACCTGTATATTGCTGATACAAGTAACGAGCGAATTCGGAAAGTTGATAAGTCAGGGAATATCAGCACGGTAGCTGGTAATGGTTCTTTAGGCTATGCAGGAGACGGAGGGCTCGCGACCTCTGCCAAATTGAACGAGCCGCATGGATTAGCCTTTGACAGTAGCGGGAATCTGTACATAGCAGATACGTATAACCATCGAATTCGAAAAGTCGATAAATCAGGCGCAATGAGCACTGTTGCAGGTGCGGGAGAATACGATGGTTACAGCGACGTAGGCGATGGAGGAGATGCGATCTCTGCTAAATTAGCATATCCATATGGAATGACTTTTGATATCAATGACAATATGTATATCGCAGATAATAATACTTTTCGTATACGAAAGGTAGATACGTCGGGGAAGATCAGTACGGTAGCAGGCGATGGTACTAGTGCCAGTACGGGAGATGGTGGAGATGCGACGTTAGCCCAATTAGTAGGTCCCCGAGGAATTGCTAAGGATAGTAATGACAATCTGTACATCCTGGATGGAAATCAGGTTCGGAAAGTAGATGTGACATCCGGGAAGATCAGCACGATAGCAGGAGGTATTACGGGCGGCTATTCGGGAGACGGTGGACCGGCAACCTCTGCTAAATTATTTATACCGCAGGGCATAGCAGTGGACAAGAGTGGAACTGTTTACATTTCAGATACTTTAAACCAACGAATTCGAAAGGTGGCTGACGGCTACACCGTTAGCTTTAGTTCAAATGGAGGAACAGGCACAGTGCCTGATCCCATGACGGTGTCCCCAGGACAAGCTTCACCAGCGCTGCCGAATGGCACGGGATTAACCGGACCGGCAGGAAAGAAGAACTTTGACGGTTGGAGTACTAAAGCAGATGGAAGCGGAACTAGCTATGAAGCGAATGCAAGCATCAGCAACGTGACATCAGACATTAGACTGTATGCCAAGTTTAGCAATGCTTATACCGTCACCTTTGATTTAAATGGAGGAACAGGTACAGTACCGTCTTCCATAAAGATAGGCGACGAACCTATTTCACCACCGTTGCCAAATAACACGGGATTCACAGGACCGACAGGAAAGACCTTTGGCGGTTGGAGTACCAAGGAGGATGGAACCGGACAGCGGTATTCGCCAGGAGTTCGCATCCCCTATTTGACATCAAACATTACGTTATATGCCATGTGGTTCGAAGTGTATACCATCACTTTTGACTTGAATGGAGCCACGGGTACCGTTCCGCCTCCTATGACGGTGCTTAAAGGAGAAAAGTCATGGCCATTACCGGAAGGCACAGGAATTATTGCTCCACCAGGAAAAGAATTTGACGGTTGGAATGTGCAGGCGGATGGGCAGGGGAACCGATATGTACCAGGTTTAACAATCTCCGTCTTGTCTGATATGACGCTATATGTTGATTGGTTTTCGAAAAAACTGCCCACATACAACGTACATTTTGATTCGCAAGGTGGTTCTGCAGTAGCGGCTCTTAAGAAAGTGGTTGAAGGATCAACCATCAGTGCGCCGACAGTGCCGACCCGGACAGATTACACCTTTGGGGGCTGGTATAAGGAAGCAACGCTTGAGAATGCGTGGACTTTCGCTACAGATATTGTGACGGAAGATGTTACGTTATATGCAAAATGGACCAAAGAAGTGAAGGTGCCTGCACCAAGTTTTGAGCCTGTACCAGTTCCACGTCCAGGCACTGGGCCGGGGACAACAGGAATCCCAAATGTAACGCCAGGAACCGGGAATCATCTAGTGGTAAAAGTGTCCTCGACTATGATTGAAACGC